>JAYTUY010000048.1:0-30544 GCA_043744275.1 Saprospiraceae bacterium | reverse complement strand
CCGTATCTAAATTAGGATGGCGTTTGAAAGGGTATCGCCACACCGAAGAGCCGATATACTGAGGGGTATAATCGCCAAAAACAAGGCTGCGTACTTTTGAATTGACGCCATCTGCCCCCACCACAAGTTGATATGTCCCCTCAGTATTATCAGTGAATTTGACATCAACCCGTGTTCCTTCATTTTCTATTTCTGAAACTGTCGTACCCATGCGGAAGGTTACACCATTTTCAACGGCTGCTTCGTAGAGAATATCGTGCAGAATCTTTCTGGAGATGCCATTGTGTATAGGATAATGAGCCATCGGTGGATTACCAATTTCGGCAAATGAAAAACCAGTGGGCGCACACATTTTGACTTTACCATATGGCGAACCTCGCCGCATGGTTTCATCTGCTACTCCAAGAGCATCTAATGCCCGCAAAGCATTGGCTTGTTGAATAATTCCTACGCCATAGACGTTAAATTCTTTATTTAATTCTACGATTTCAGCGTCTATACCGACACGACGCAAGGCGATGCCCATTGATAAACCACCAATGCCACCGCCTAATATGAGTACTTTTTTAATAGAAGACATTCTTTAATGATGAGTTATGAATGATAAATGATGAATCAATTTCGGATGTGGGATTTCAAATTTCGGTGTGTGCCAAAATCTGAAATCTTACATTCGAAATCAAATTATTTGTACATTTCCTTAGCTACCCAATCATACATATTATAAGCTCTTGTAAAATCATCAACCTGGCAATGGGCAGAGCCTGAACTTTCTTTAGGTACTATCTCCATAATATGCTCACACGTCAAAGCCTCATTCAATTTGTAGGCATTTTCTACAAAATTTTGACGATCATCCTCGCCATGTAATATATATGTGGGCATCGAAATTTTTTGAGCAACGCCTTCTAATGTGAACTGTTTAAGGCGTTCCCGAGCTTCTGTCATATCTTTTGCACCGACAATATGCTGAACTATTTCAGCCAAAGGATGGTCATCTGGGCGATTTTTCCAAATATCGTAATAAGACCAAACAGCTCCCCAAACGCAGCATATTTTGAAACGAGTTTCAAAAGCCGCTGCTCGTGCTGCCATATAGCCACCCATACTGACTGCCATAATTCCGATCCGAGAGGTATCGACAACGTCACTCAAATTAGCTACTGCCCAATCGTAAGCCGCTGTTGCAGGCACATTATAATCGTAGCGAGTGTGGATATGATTAAGCCGCAAACTCGCTCCTTGTCCGGGACCATCGAGGACTAAAAGTGAAATGCCCCTTTCATTGAGCAGTTGGCTGGGCCCATAATACAACTCTTCGGCAAGGCTATCCAAGCCACCGAACATCACCATCAACGGGGTCTTTTTACGACCCGCTGTTTTGAACAAATAACCTGGCATGAATGAACCTTCAAAAGGTATTTGAACCCGTTTTGGCTTATTTTCTAAGAGTTTTATGCCTTGTTGAAAGGATTTTACAGCATGTTTATATGCAGGGAGCTTGCGTTTGTCTTTCAGATTGAGGAAAAATTCAGAGGTGCGGATATAATTGGCAGCCCGTAAAAAAGCTCTTCGAGCAGTAACTTTATTACCATTTTTTAAAGCTGTTTCAGCTTCGCCATACACGCGTTTGCCGACTTTCGCCCACGCTTTATGAAAACTTTCTCTGTCGCCCGCTATAATTTCAGCCGCTGCTTCAAGGCATTCGCTGAATTCGCCACCGCCATAATGCGATTGAGATAAAGCTCGATTGAGTTGATAAGAGGGCATGTACTGCCCTGGGAAATAATGCCACATATTTTTAATGATAAATGATGAGTGATAAATGATAAATTCCATAAATCATGAATCATAATACCCATCGGTATTCATCATTCATAATTTATCATTCATCATTATTTAAATATCTTGCGGTTTAACAACGCCATCTGTCAAGCCCGCTTTTTTACCCTTAGCCATTTCAGCGAAAGGATTGACGGAACCCCAAGCATCGTTGGGATTATCCTTTAAATAGTGAACATCGGGTCCATGATCAGGTGCGAAAATCAGGCGTGCACAAGCATAAAATTCCAAAAGAATAGGCGTGCCGGGTATCATCACATAAACGAAAAAACCTTCGTCGGCTTTGTGGCGAGTAGGCGCACCCATGACGCTTTTATACCCTTTTTCAATGATATAATCTATGCCCAAAAGCACTTCTTCGCGGCTATCTAAATTGTAACAAATATGATTCAGAACACCTTCATTGGGTTCTAAATTAGGGTCAGTAAAAACAGCAATGTCATGGGAGAGATTGCCGATTGTCCATAAGCCGCCTATGGGTGGAATTTCATCACTGATGCGGATTTCGTCGGGATTTTTCAAGCCCATGCCTTGCCAAAATGCTTTTTCTTCAGCATATTTAAATTTAGAAACCATATAAGTTACATGGTCGAAGCGGCGGACATTGACGCCAATGCGGCGATTGCTCGCATACCGGTCAGTATAAACGCTGCCTTTTTCACCTTTTTCATTCAACCAAACCACATCCCAAAATACCTCATGAATATGCCCATCAGGTGAGTTGAAACGGTAGGCTTTGCCATGCCCCATGTCGCCCTCGTGCCAACCAATACCAGCTCCGATACTTTCTAAATATTGAGCTGCTTCTTCAAGAGCTTCGGCACTATCTGCTCGCCAAGCCAAATGCCCCATGCCAATTTTTTCGCTTTGAGTCAATTTGAGCGTGTGGTGAAAATAGTCGCCCCATGCACGGAGGTAAACAGAATCGCCTTCTCGCCCTGTAACGTCTAAGCCAATAATATCTGTAAAGAATTTGACCGATGCCTCCATATCAGAGGTGTATAATTCAATATGTGCTAATTGTGAGAGATAATGTGGATTCTTTGCCATTGTCTAAATTTGAATTTTGCCTAAAATTGTATTATAAGCAGTTTTTTATTCTTTTTATTTTGTAAAGATAAATTTTTTGAATCTTTTATATTGCAAAGGTAGCAAAGGACGCTTTTGTATTTTTAGTCTAAAATATGCCATTTATATTCATTTTCAATCCATATTTCTATTCTTCTTATCAATTATTGCAATTTAATGTTTGATAAAATTATGTAAATTCAAAATTGAATTTTGAATTTACATAAAATATATAGATACTCAAGTTGTACTTTTGGGGGCAATTAGAATTGTTGACATGGGAACGCGGATGACGCAGATTAAGCGGATTAACACAGATAATTTAGAATTATATAGGAAAAATCTGAGATAATCAGCACAATCCGCGTCATCCGCGTTCCCATCTCAACAAGTCAATTGAGCAGTTTTTGAAAAAAATGTCAATCATGTCATTCGTTTTAATTGCCCACTTATTTGTATTGTTTTCTCAAGGCGAGATAGTCTTGTTGCCTCTTGTTTGGCGGTCATAATCCAATGTATCATGACTTTTTTATAGGAAGGGGCTTGTGCATTAAAAAAATCCCAAGCTATTTTATTCTCTTTAAATTGGCTTTCAAAATTTTCATCAAGGTTCACAGGTTCTTTTTCGTACGCATATATTTCTGATTTGTCTTCTTTCCTTAGATCAAAGGCTTTTTGCCCTTCGGAAGTCATCTGTCCTGATTGAATCAGCACCGCCATTTTTTTGATATTAATAGTGCTCCAAATACTCGTCCGCCTTCGAGGGGTAAAGCGTAAGCAATAACTTTCGCTATCAATTGATTTTTTCAAACCATCTATCCAACCAAAACATAGGGCTTGGTCAACGGATTGCGACCATGTCATGGATGGTTTGCCGCTGCCCACTTTATAGAAACCAACGAAAAGTTCGGTTGCCATTTTGTGGTGCTGCTCTAACCAAGCTCTGAAGTCTAATTCTGTTGCAAAAAAAATGGCTGTCATTATATTATGTTGTAGAATTTAAGTCATTGATAATCAATTATTTACCCCCTCAGTATTTACACCATTAATGCGCCCCGAAACGCTCTACCAGCATAGTAAGATTCTGCACCATTGTGATATGTAAAAACAGTATCGTAGCGACGGTCGCAAAAGATAGCACCGCCGAGTTTTCTAATAGCCTCAGGTGTTTTCACCCAACTCGATGTTTTAGTATCGAAATTTTCGAGTTGCTGCAATTCCCGATATTGTGCTTCTGTCAGCATTTCGACGCCCATAGCCGTAGCCATCTCCATAGCACTGTCAGTGGGTTTATGCTCTTTCCTTGATTCCCACGCTTTGAGGTCATAGCAAAGGCTTCTTCTACCTTTAGGACTTTCGGCTGCACAATCGTAAAAAATGTATTCATCTGAATTGTTGTGATACCCTACTACATCTGGTTCACCACCCGTTTCTTCCATGAGATGAAGCGACCACAATTTTTCAGCATGAGCCTCCAGTTTTGCTTGCACATTAGCCCATTCAAGCCCTTTATGACGGTTTCTGTTTTTCTCAAAACGGGCTTTCAATGTATTGAGCAATTCTTCACTTTGGATTGGTGACAATTCCTTTTTCATACTTTTTATTTTAATGATTAGAAAATCAAAGATGCTAATTTACTTTCAATGTGTTATCTTTAATCGTAAAATCATTTTGTTTTCTAAAATAAAAATCATGAAAGATAGCCTAAATTCAAGAAGAAAATTTTTACGCCAAATTGGTGCCACTACATTAGCGGCTGCGGCATCACCCTTTGCTTCTTTTGCAGCGCAAGAGAAAGCAGAAGAGCGTATTTTACATTATGAAAAACCCATTTCAGCCAATGATAAAGTCCGTATTGGCGTCATCGGTTATGGTGTTCAAGGTCATTTTGATTTAGACACTGCACTCAAAGTGCCCGGTGTTGAACTGGCAGGTATCTGCGATTTATATACAGGTAGAATTGACAATGCTCATGAAAAATTTGGCAAAGACCTCTACACGACCCGTAATTATAAAGAATTGTTGGATAAAAAAGACATTGATGCAGTCTTGATTTGCACGACCGATGTGTGGCACGCCCGCATTACGCTTGATGCTTTGGCGAAGGGCAAACATGTGTATTGCGAAAAACCAATGGTTTATAAAATCAAAGAAGGCTCTTCTATTATAGAGGCGGCTAAAAAATCGGGTAAAGTGGTACAAGTGGGCAGTCAAAGAGTCAGTAGCATTGGTTTAGCCAAAGCGAAAGAGTTGTTGGCAGCAGGTGAAATCGGCAAACTCAATATGGTGAACGCCGTCTATGACCGCCAAAGTTCGATTGGCTCATGGGAATATACGATACCAAAAGATGCCGATGCCATGACAACTAATTGGGATAAATTTATAGAAGCCACTGATAAAATGACTTTCGATGCTAAAAAATTCTTTTGGTGGCGGGCTTTTAAAGAAGTGGGTACAGGTGTAGCAGGTGATTTATTCATCCATTTACTGAGTGGTACTCATTTTATGACCAATTCAAAAGGTCCCGAAACGATATACAGCACAGGGCAGCTTTCTTATTGGAAAGATGGGCGCAATTTGCCAGATGTGATGTCAGGCGTCATGCAATATCCCGATAGCCCCGAGCATCCTGCATTTCAAATGACGCTACAAGTGAATTTCATCAGTGGCACAGGCGGACAAGAGATTATCCAAATGGTCGGTTCGGAAGGTGTCATAACCGTAAAAGGCAACAACCTTTCCATCAAACACAGCCTTATGCCCGAAGCACCCGGATTTGGCGGTTATGATTCTGTTTTCACTTTTTCAAAAAGTATGCAAGAACAAATGCAAAAAGAATATGATGCCAAATGGACAGCAGAGCAAAGAAAAAGACCCATAAAAGCCGATGTTGAATTTAAAGCACCACAAGGCTACAGTGACCACTTAGACCATTTTACTAATTTCTTCGATGCCATCAGAACGGGCAAAACCGTTGTTGAAGATGCTGTATTTGGGTTTAGAGCGGCGGCTCCTGCTTTAGCTTGTAATGAAAGTTATTTGAAAAAGAAAATCATTCAATGGGATCCTGTCGCTATGAAATTAAAATAGTATTTTTTTTTGAAAATAAAGATGAAAATACTGAGGGGGTAAGCCAGTTTGAAATTTGACACTGTAAAAGAACAAAATGGCACTGTAAAGTTAGAAAATGGTATTCTAAATGACACTGTATTGAGTTTAATAAAACAGAATAACAAAATTAAGGCGACTGAAATCAGTGAACGATTAAAGATAAGTTTAATCACAACTAAACGGAAGATTAAGGAACTTAAAGAGCAAAAAATAATAGAACGCATTGGAAGCGACAAAACAGGACATTGGAAAATAATTGAAAAATGAAAACACCCTAAACTTTTGGTAGCACATTTTTGTAATACATTAAAGCAGTAATACAAAAAGTACGACATCAAATTTTTTTAACAAGAGACTCGACAATACAAAAAGTACGATAAAACTTTCGTAAATTCAAGAGTTATGTGATATTTTAGAAAACAACCATTCGACTAATGGAATACCAAAAATTCATCGAAAACTTATCACAAAATAATGCGAACTATAACAACCCTGAACAGGCTATTACAGCTGCAAATCTTTGTAATACAATTTCAAGGGATATAAATACAGATAGCCAACGATTTATTTACGAATTGTTACAAAATGCTGATGATGCAAGCAACCAAAGTGGAAAACTTGATATTCAAATAGATTTTGTAGGCGACTATGTTGTTATTTCACACAAGGGAGATACTTTTTCAAAAATTGATATTGAAAGCATATCGAGTGCAGGGGATGGCACAAAAACAGGAGATACAAATAAAACAGGTTTTAAAGGCATTGGTTTTAAGTCTGTTTTTTCACATTCAAATTTTGTGATAATCAAAAGTGGAAACTTTTGTTTCAAATTCGATAAAAATGCTTGGAAAGAGCATTGGAATAATACTTGGGGTTCAAAAAGTGCTTGGCAATCTGAAAGACGAGCCAAACAAAAAGACGAAGAACTGAAAATGCCTTGGCAAATTATTCCTATTTGGGCAGAGTTGCCAACAGAATTGAAAAATTTGGCTGTTTTCCAAAATTTTAATGTTTCTACTATCATCAAATATGACAAGGTAGAAAGTTTGCAAACAGAACTATCTAAACTTTTTTTGGACAGTCAAATTGTGCTTTTTTTGCGTAGCAAAGAAGTTAAGATAACTGTAAATAGTAACGAAAAATTTACTATCGAAAAAATTAAACAAGACGAAACGACAAGGCTAAAACGAAATAGCACTGTACTAAGTGAGTGGCTTATTAAAACAGAAATTTTTGATATTCCCCAAGATGTGCAAATAGAAATCAATGCAGACGAAAAATCACCAAAAAAACTAAAAGATGCCACTCGAACAGAAATATCCTTTGCTATTCAGTTAGAAAAAGGAAAGTTAAAAGCAGTTGATAAAGTAAATCGTCTTATTTTTACTTATTTACCAACCTCCATCAATTATGATTTACCCTTCTTGGTCAATGCAAGTTTTTTAACTGATGCGGGAAGGCAAAATTTACATCAAGATGTTTTTTGGAATAAATGGATTTTCAAACAAATTCCTTTGCGTTTTTTTGCTTGGGTTGCTGAACTTGCAAACAAAAATAGCAAATACAACAAACAAATTTTAGCAGTTATTCCGCACAAATTAGGAAGTTCACAATTAGAAAACAGTTTTAATAATGGTTATACACAAGCCATTTATAACATTGCATTTGTACCTAATCTGAATGGAGATTTATTAAAAGTAAGTGAAACTATTTTTGATAAAACCAATATTTCCAATTTTATAAGTAAACAAACTGTAATCAATTATATAAATTCCAAAACTCAAAAGCAATTTTCTGTTTCTTCATTTGTGCCTTACATTGAGCCTATCAGCACATTGGGCAGGTTAGGAACTAAAATGTTCGATATTGAAGACTTAGAAGGATTTTTTGCCTCTGATATTTTTGCAAAAGAGCATAAATTAGACGAAAATTTTAGTTTGATTTCATTTCTTTACGAACAATCTGAAAAAGGTAAAGACATAGAAGGTAAAAGTATTTGGAATGAAAAATTGAGAAATACGCCTTTCATTTTTGACGAAAGCCAAAAATTGAGAAGTCCAAAACACATTTATTTTCCTGCGGTTGAGTTTTCAGACGAATTTAGTGATGATATAAAAATCATTCACACAAACATTGTAAGCAAAATAAATGAACACCAACGTATTAAAAGTTGGCTTGAATTTTTGGGTGTCAAAGAACCTTCGGATATTAGTTTTATTGAAAAAACTATTATTGCACAAGTTGATACTTACATTACAAAAGAAAATGCCTTACAAATTGGTAGGTATTTGTTTAATGCACACAAAAAAGGTGTTTTGCAAGACGAACATTATGAAAAATTGCAAAGCCTAAAACTTCTTACAAAAGAAGATACATTAGTTACAGCAGGCAATTCGTTTCTTTCAAATTTTTATGACCCTGAATTAAGGTTAGAAACCACATACAAAAATGATTTTTATGTGTCTGAAACTTATCTTGAAGGTAAAGATTTAAAAAGTGAATGGAAAACTTTTTTATTGAAAATTGCAGTAAGTCAAAGTTTATCTTGGGTAGAGCAAGAAGTGTATGCAACGCAAAACAGGTTTGATAGTCAATATTTTTCTTTAAAAACAGGATTTCCAAATGGTCGTTATGCTAATGACATTTACGGGTATAAAATAAATAAAATATCTTTCATAGAACTTTGTATAAATAACTATCAGTTTTCTAAATTATTTTGGCATAATGTATTGACAAATAATCTTGATATACAAAATGGCTATGATAAAGGTAATCATTGGTATTTTAATTGGCGAGGTTTAGGTATTACACCTTATTTTCATTGGATTATTCAAAATATTGCAGTTATCCCAACAACTCAAAAAAACTGTTTAAAATCATCAGAAGTTTTTAGTAATTCTATTCATCAAATCAATGAAATAGCAGGAAAATATTTGCCTGTTTTTGATTACAAAGATGCTGTTTCACCTGAATGGTTACAAGTTTTGAATTTTAAACCTAATTTAGAGTTTGACAATTACTTGGAAATTCTTGCAAAAATTTGGAAAGACAATAACCTTTCTGAAGAAGAACAAAAAGAAAATCAAAAACGAATAGGCTTGATTTATGAAAAATTAGCCTCAATAAATTTGCATAATTCTGAAAAAGAAAAAATCAGAGAATGGGGCGAAACTAATAAACTTTTAGCCAAAAACGGAATAGATTTTTTCTATCCAAAAGAGTTATCAATAGTAACAGTTGATGGTTTTAATGCTTCAAATTTGGCTTATGCAAATGTTAGCAATTCTCAAATTTTAGAGTTATTGCGTTTGTTTGGCGTTTCGATTATTGACAAAGTTACGCCTACAATATCCAATAGCACAGTAGAAATTAAAGATTTAAAAAATAAACTTTCACAAGTTTCGCCTTTGGTTGCTCTGGTTGCTGTTGAAAAATCTAAAAATCGCAAAGAGTGGGAAACAGAATTTAGTAAAATTACCGCTAAACTTAAAGATATTCGTTTCTTCCAAACCTCTGAAATTTACCTTTCGTATGGTAATGACGAAGACAAACAAAAACGAAGTTCTTGGGCAGAAGCAAACGATTTTTACTATGTTGGAAATTGTTACAGTTTGAGAATTTTAGACGGACTTATAGAGCCTTTGGGTAAATTTTTGAATATTCGCTATGCAGAAAGAATATTAACAGTTTTGTTATCAGAAAATTTTGCAGATGGTGTAGAGTATTTGAAAGAAAAAGGTTATGATATTTCGTTAATTCCTGATGATTTACTCAATCCAAAAGAGCCTAAAACTGATACAAATGGAACAAATACACCACCTAATCCTGATAATGAGAGTTTGCGGAAATTAGGGGAACTTTTTGTATATGAAGAACTAAAACAAATTTACACCAAAAAATACGGACAGCCTATTGAAGAAACGAAAACAGGTTTCAAAATAGGAAGCAAGTTGGAGGTATTTTGGCGTAATATTGCACAAGAAAGTTTTGTAAACCACGATTTTAAAGTTGTTGAATTTGGGAAAGAAATTTATATAGACAGTAAAGCAACGCCTTACGCTAAAAATGTAGAAAAAGTAGCCTTGTATATTTCAGGTAATGAATTGGACTTAATGGAAAAAGCAGAAAAATACTTATTAGCAAGAGTATTCAACGTAACAACAAATCCAGAAATGGAACTAATAAAGTTGCAAATTAGCGGACTAAGTGCGTAAAAACAAAAAACATCACATAACATTGCATTGGCAAAAGTGGGGCAGAAGTGCTAATTTAAACTTTTGTGCTTTTAAGTCCCCACCTTCGCCAATGCTTTTCCGTTACCAGCTATATTAACAAAGACAAAACAGAAAATTATGAAAAGAAAATTTAAGCTCTTATTAGTGACAACTATACTTTGCATAACAAGTTCACTCGCATTTGGTCAAGCTAACCTAAACAAGAATTTCATCGGCTATTGGACAACAGATGGTTCAACAACAAGAACTATCATGTTTAAGGACAAAGATGATATGCTACAAATTGTTATATGGGATAGTTACAATGGAGAAGAAATGGAAATTGTAAAAATACAATTAGTTGGAAATACAATAAAGACAACAGAAAAATATAGAAAAAATAACTGGGTTACATACAATACTTATTCGGTCGTTGATGAAAATACCCTTAAATGTTCTGTTGGTGGTGACGGAAATGGTTCCGTAATTTATTTAAAAAGGTTGAAATAAATGGCATTAACTGAAGTGAAGCGGCAACATTACGTTCCAAGAACATATCTTAAGCATTTTTCAACAGAACGATCGATTGAATTTTTCATTAAAGCCTTGCCAACAGCAGACTGTAAAGAAGAAAAAACAATTGAGATGAACATTTCTAATGTTTGTCTTCAGAAGGACTTTTATACTCTTCCTGGTGACACTGCCGAAGAAAGAATGTTGATTGAAAAGTTTTACTCTGACAACTATGAAGCTCACTACAATAAAATTTATGAAATTCTAGTTGACCTTAATAAAAAAACGCTATCAGACGCAGAAAGAGAGTTAATTATTTCGACTGTGGTAACTATGTTTTACAGAACCACAAAATGGGTGAATTTACATAACGAGTTTTTCAATAGGGTTTTAGATCAAGCATATTATATGTGTCAGCAGACAGGTAAAGACTATTTTATGTTTGAAAAGCAGAAAATATCAATTGCTGGTAAAACTCTTGAACAATTACAAAAAGAAAATAAATATGAAAGCCAACCAGCCCAAATCTTGACACAGCTTCAAGTGGCATCAAGACTCATAAAGCTTCGGACTATCAGAGACGGTTTACGTTTCAAAGTTGGTTGACGACAACTGTGAGTTTATTACAAGTGATAACGCGGTTGTTTATTCAAACATTAATAGCGGACACGTGGCACCATTCGACCCCGACAAACATTCTGAAATTGCCGTTGGACAATAAGCATACGCTATTTCTTATGCCATATTCAGACAAAGAAACAAAACACTTATTATTAAGGCATAATGTAAGTGGGACTATGTGTTTTACAGAGAAATTGACTTCTAACTATGAACAATTTCGCAATTCGGAAAGGTTTATACTTGGTACAGACATTTCGTTAAAAGGATATTTAGCAACAAAAGAAATATCTGAACGACCTTTGACAGAAGAAGAAAATATAAAAATGAAATCATTCGGTGACTTAATCCAAAAAGGAAAAGACCTTGGACTATTTTAGAAGAAATACGGCTGGTAACAGCGGTTTGCTGTCACCCTATTACGACCGTAAATAAACTAAAAGACAGAAACAAAATATGAAAGCAACTAAAAGTAGATAATTTTGCAGCTACAAATGAAACAACATTTGCCACTAACATTTAAACAGTTATACTACATTAGGTTTTAAAAATTCAGTATCTTTGTAAAAAGTAATTGTTATGGAAACCGTACAGAAAAAAACAATAGACAAAGCCACGAGCGATAAAATCAGTTTTATTACGTACATCGTGCCTGCCTTTGCAGAAGCCTATAAAATGAATATGCAGGAGGCATTTTTCTACCTAAAAAAGTATGGTGGTTGGGAATTTTTAAATAAACATTGGTGGGCATTGCATACAGACAGTGAATTTTGGGCGGTTCGTAGTTTGTATAATGTGTGCTACAAAAATGGCGGATTAAGATGAAAGCATTAAGGTTTTAAAGTTTGATACATACAACAGCGAATGGTTTGATTTTGTTATTCATAATCGTCAAAACGAAACCAATTTACACGATTACGACATTGTAGAAGGACCTGTTGCAGACGATAAAATTCAAAAACGCATAAATGTTTTTTTAAGCAATAACATCAGCAAAGAAAAATTTTTGGAAGAACTTAAATGGCACGAAGAAACGCATCACATTTGCTTTTGCACCTTTGCTTCCTTACAATTTATCAAACGAATTGAAGCCGAAAAGCATATTTACGACTTTTCGCACATAAATGAGCCAATCGTAGAACGATTAGTAATTGATTTTGGACTTAACGAACAAACAGCTTCCGAAAAATTTTTCACTTCAAAAACCTTGACCAAAATATCTGACACTTCAACCGAACTTTACCAAAAAAATTGGACAGAAATTTACGAACTGTTACTTATCGAATTAAACCTACAACCGAACAAAAAATAAGGGCAAACAGCTAACATGGGTTGGTGTCAACTGTATGAAAGACCATTACTGATAATAAAAACATATTGACACATGAAAGCAATTAAATTTTTTTTGATTTTTACAATTACTAAAAAGTACAATAAAAGCAAATTCATATAGCTAATTTCTATTCATAAAGTCTTGATTATCAATTTTTTATATAAAATACTGAGGGGGTATCCATTTTTAAAAAGGCGGATGAAAACCCGTTTGATATAAAACTCTTCGCAAGTTAACTAAACCCTCCCGATTAAGCTGTAACCTCAAAATAGTTGCCCTTCCTGTAGGACTTATACCCAATATCTCTGTAAAATCTCCATTCCACTCAAAATGTTCTGCCCAAACATCTGTTCTTGGATGATATAGAGGAACAATTGAACCCGATATAGGGTCAATTGCTTCTGTGGCTATAAATTTATGATTATTACAACGTTGGCAAGAAAAAGCAAGATTTTCAAGAACAGTTAAGCCATTTTTAGCACGAGGGATAATATGTTCGGTTGAAAAACTATCGGATGAAAAAAGGAGTTGAGCAAAACAATATTCGCAACAAAACTTTGCACGCTCTCTGACGGCTCTGACTAAGTTTTGTTTCATACTTCAACAGGCTTAATACCTAAATCAGACATTAATTTTTGGACGGATACACTACGCAATTGAGCCAATGCAATAAGATGTTTTACCCGTTCAACATTGGCTTGTTCAATTTTATCACCTAATGCAATAAGAGTTTGATGTTCTTGTTCAGTCAGGCGTTCTTCACGGCGTAGGGCATTGAGTTTTCTGTATGTTGTCCATTCTGCTACCGAAATACCTATATTTATTTTTTTCAAAAGGTCGGCTTCGGAAAGCTGTTTGGGAGTTGCTTCTTTTTTAGATGTTTGCGCCACTTGTTTAAGTAGAAACACCAAATAATTATCCAATTGAAGCCCTTGTAAATCAGCCTCTTTTTGAAATTGCTGTTCAAGAGGTTGTGGTAAATCAATCGTTAAAGTCATATTGACATCTGTTTTTAATACAAAATAAAGCAAATATACAATTTTTGTCGTGAAAAGTCAACGTTTTATCTTCTATTCTAAATGTGCCAAAATGATTGAACAGCAGCGATTAGAACCACAATTGAAATTTATAACTCAACCGTAAGTAGAAATCAAAAAAGTGAAAGAACCCCCTCAGTATCATCTTATACTGAGGGGTTTCCTTTTTATTTTTTCAAACCCGACAAATACTCCACGACATCTCGAAGCTCTCTTTTTGATAAAACACTACCCATCAACGGCATACTCGAAGGTATATTTTCCCTTTTTTCAATTCTGCCAACGGCAATAACTAAGGGTTCAGCATCAGAAGTTGTAATAGTCAATTCGGTATCTGATTCTTTAGCCAATACACCGACGACCTCCTGCCCACCTTTCAGTTTGAGTATAACAGTGCCATAACCTGGGGCGATTCGAGCACTTGGCTCTATCATGGCTTGTAGTATTTGCTCTCGATTCAATGTAGCACCAATAGTTGTCAAAGGCGGACCAACAGCTCCACCTTCTCCTTTTACAGCATGGCATCGCATACATTGAGCAGCGGAATTGTAGGTAAAAATGTTTTTCCCTTCTCGCCAATTGCCGCCGTAGAGTGTTTCGGCATATTCATCCATCGCTGAATTGGCATTGGTCGTTCTTTCTTTCAACACTGTCGCTAATTTTGATTTCAAACCTGCTGAACCCGATGCATCAATGGCTTCTTTTAGTTCTAAACTCAAATTGGGCGATAGCTTTTTATCGCGCGTTTGGGTAATCAAATCATCTAAAATGGTTTGCGTTTTGTCAATATCCAATTTGCCCAAGACCATTAATATTTGCTGTTGCTCTTTGATACCGCCTTTTGTAAAAATGGCATTGACAATAGCGGGTAAACTCGCTTTCGATACATTATTATTGTTCAATAAACTCAAAGCTGTAGTCCTCACATTTTCCTCTTTATCCTCCATGCCGCTCTTGATGATAGACTCAATGCCTGAGTATTTTAATTGATTCAAAGCAGGCAATAAAGCTGTTTTTATTTTAGTATTATTGCTTTCATTGTACATTTTAGCCAACTCATTATTAGCATCCGTTATGTTCAAATTTGCCAATAAACCAGCGGTGGCAATAATGGTTTCAGGATTGGTTTCCTTTAAAAAATTAGCAATAAAAGGTTGCACTTTTGCCCTCACTACTGAGGGGTCTCTTTTAATTTCACCCCTAAAACGACCGTCCACACGGTCTAATACTGAGGGGTTAGCCCAAGAGCCAAGCGTTGCCAAAGCTTCGGCTTTTATGTTGTCTTTAATATCAGTTCTCGTTGAGAAGGCAATTAATTCATCTAATTCTTTATCCCCTCCTACACGTAAAGCAGCATTAATAGCCCGTCTTAAAAGTGGTTCGTTGGTGAATCTTTTTTCTTTCAAAGTAGCAGCCAAAGCAGGTAAAGCAGCAGGAATAGACAAATCGTCATTGATTGCACGCGCTGCTTCGGTGACGATATATTCATCCGAATCATTCAAAAACAAAGCAATTTTATCACTTTTTAATCTTCTTAATACCAAAACGGCTGCTGTCCGCAAGGCTTTACTTGGATTATTGGCTAACGCGACCATTGGCTCAACTTTCCCAATTCTCGACAAAGCCAACACGCCTGCATGACGGATATAGAGGTCTTCATCGTTGTTCACTTTCAATAAATTAATAAGCGGCTCAACGGCAGCTTGATGCGACAATTGCCCCAATGCTTCGGCAGCATAAAACCTGATGCGATAATTGGTATTGGTCAACATAGGGATTAATTCATTGCCCACTCCTTTTATATCAGCATCGCCAAGCATTCGCATGGCTTGCACTATAATTTCAGCATCTTTATCTTTGAGCAAAGGAATCAACGACGCCGCATAACTTTTATTAGCTCTTGTCAATTGCCCAATTCCCCAAATACCGTGAATTCGAGCCAATTGATTCTCCGTTTGATTAATGGCTTTGATTAAAGTTTCAGACCCTTTTTTACCTCTATTCACCAATTCAAATTGCGCTTTTTGACGAATGCGTTTATCAGCATAAAAGAGAGAAGTGTAAAGCATTTCAGGGGTCTGTTTGCTATAATCAAGCTGTATTAAACGCTTGGTTTCAAGGCGAACGGTCTCTAAATCGTTCTTATCTTTCGTCACATCTAATTTCCAAACGCGCCCATAATTCTTTGTATCCCAACCATTTATCCAATCCGCAACATACAACGCACCGTCGGGACCAAACTGAATACCCGTTGGCAGCACCCCACTCAGTATATCTTTTTCACCATTCAATTCAAACGATGCACCCTTGGGTTTCAAGCCAAACGACCATATGTGTGAGCGCGTAGGCGTGCCGACGAACTCCACCAAAAAGAATTTATTTTTCCATTCAGAACCCAAAGCTGTACCTGGATTATAGACCATGCCTGTTGGTCCATTGTGATAATTCATAATTGGCGGCATAATATACGCTGCTTGACCTTCCCAACGCGGTATGGATAGTTTTTCCTCCATCCAAACATGGTATTTATTGTTTTTAGGATCGGTATATTTTCCATATTGCCAGTTAGACCGCCAGCCCGCATCCGAACCTTCAACCACATGCACCAACCGCTCACTTTCGCCTGCATGATCGCCATCATTGTCTGATGAAATTAAATTGCCATATTCATCAAAAACAAATTCATGCGTATTGCGAAGCCCTGTTGCAAATATTTCAAAATCGCTGCCATCAGGATTTGAGCGAGCAATAAAACCTGAGTTTGGATTTTCAACTTTACGTCCATCCGTTGTCGTAATACTTGCTCCAATATCGCCGATATTCCAATAAATGCGTCCATCGGGTCCCTCAGTAACGCCCGACATACCATGCCCACCGAAACCAATATGCACTTGATAACCATGACTAATCGACGTTTTTTTATCCCAAACGCCATCGCCATTTTTATCTTCAAAACGCCATAAATCGGGTGCAATGGCTACAAAAGCATCTTTTTCTCTCACTAAAAGTCCGCCTGCTACGTCCGTAACTTCTTCATTAAAATCGTTCAAAACCCTTGTTGACACATCCGCCAAACCGTCTTTATTGGTATCTTCCAAACGCCATATTTCATCTTTTTCAACGGTCAAATCATGCCAATCATGCACGCCATCGGCGTTCAAATCCTTGAGCCAATTGTTCTCTTTGCTGCGTTCGGGCGCAAAGGTTTTTCTTAAAAAAGCACGTCTTTCTTCTACAGTTTGTAGAGAAATAGAGGCAGTCATCCAATCTCGATGCCCTCTAATATCGAATTCAGAATTTTTCTGTCTGTTGGTTCTCGTTAAATAAACTCGCCCCCAATCATCGATTGACATCGCTACGGGGTCAGGTGCGAGCGAGTCGGACGCCCAAAGAGTCAACTCAAGCCCCTCACCTACTTTGGCAGGCGTTTTTTCACGAGTTTCTTTCGCCAATTTAGCGGCTTTTGCAGGGTCTTCTTTGATGGAAATGAGGCTGCTTTTTTGTACTATTTTCATACATGAAAAAATCAAAAGCAAGGAAGCTGCCATAAAAGGAGCTATCTTTTTCATAGGTCTGCTCCAAGGGAGTCCATTCGGATAGAACATCATAGTAGGAAAGAGTTTGTTTAATTAATTGATTAAAGTTAATGTTTGTAAAGATAATTGTAATGCTTTGATTTTATTATTTTTTAGTCCAATAAAAGAAAACGCCTTGTAAACTGTTGATTTACAAGGCGTTTAAAAAATGGGTGATGGGTAATTGGCAATGGGTAATATTTGTAAACTGTTGATTTACAAGGTGTTTATGAATGTTTTGAAACTATTATTTACTTTCTGATTGGATGATATTTTCTATAAAATCCATGTCAACTTTTTGAAATACAGGTGGCGGCGGCTTTATAGTATAATCCGTTGAAAGGTAATAAAAGCGACGTTCAAAAAGAATGTCGAGAGCTTTTCCTAAATCCAAAATAACATCATTATCTATTTTTCGCAATGGGATAGGAACTTTGGGTAAATTGTCTTGGATATTAATTGCCCAAAATTCAGTCCTGCTGGAGTCTGCTCTTAAAAGCGACACTTGATAATGAGATTGAGGTATAGAAGGATGAGTAAAAGAACGAGTCCCTCTCCGCAATAAATCAATTTCTAATAAATTAACACCACTACGGTGTAGATTTAAGCGTTTTTTTTGATAAACCTTAAGTCCAGGCTCACGTTTATTGACAGGCGAAAGTATTTCAATAGCCGTAATTAATTTATTATTAGCAGTATCTCTTATTTCTACAACAGGGATACGAACAGGGACTGCTAAAGGCGTAGAAATAATAACACTGGGCTGAGTTAAAACATCTTCTCCATAAGCAACAGATGGTTCTGTAACAATATTATGACGTTGCAATATTTCAACATCAGGATACATAATCCCTATTTCTGATTCAGGTTCAGTATCCTCAAAATTGTAAACATCTATACGTGCCACATATTTAGGGGCAATCTTTGGCGCAATTAGTTCAACTATAGTCTGTGCGAGACCATTATGAACGTCGGGCCAAAGGTAACCTTCCAACCAAGGATTCATACCGGGAAACGGTGATTTCATGTGTGTTATGATTGTTTATAGTTGTAAAAAATTCTATTATCATTTCAAACTCATCAGCGGACCTTCGGGATGCACAGGCAATAATTCATTACGACCTGGGTTGACGTATAAATCCATTTCTTCCATCGGTATAGCACCCAATAACGGTTCTTGATCATCAGGTAAAAGAATAGCATTTGTAGAACATTCACGGTCTAAATAGCGAACGATAACAGGACCGACCACATCTAAATCCAATATCAAACCATTGGCTAATTGAGAACGCCGCTTGCTGCGAAAAGGCAAACCTAAGTATTGCTGTAAAGTTTCATTGATACACAGCATAATTGAGCATGTATCTACCATAGCATGAACTGTCATTTGACGAATTTCATCTTCACCAATATAACCACGACGACACAGTCCTTCATCTTCAGCGTTTATTAATTCAATATTTGCATAAGTTAATCCCATAAGTTATAAATTTTTTGTTTTAAAATAAAAAAATCTCAGAAAGATTTTTTAAAACACCTTAGGCAAATATACAACTAAATCTTTTACTTTATAACAAAACAACGCATTTTCTTCTTGTAAATATGTATATTCAAAATACAGAAAATAATTTAACAACCAACAACTTTGAGTACCCCCTCAGTATTTAATATAAACATTTTGTTTTTTTTTATTTCTTCATATACTCCTTATCCAAAAACAAATAACGGGCATCATTCATGGCTCTTTTTGATTTTGTTTCAACATCAATCACCATCATTTCAGGCTGTGCTTCGTTTTTAGCAGCCGACCATTGAGGGAGTTTATCGCCATTCGGGTTGCCTGTTTTGATGAAATTAGCGAAATAATTCATCATGGTTTCAGAGACTTTATAGTCTCCTTCTTCCCAAGCATAGGTTTTATTGGAGGATAAATTGCCCATCGCATACTCGATTTCAGCAGAGTGAACAGCCCCTTTGGCTTTCGGCGGTTTAGGCGCATTTTTATCCTTTTTTATCACGCCGCCTGCCAAACCTGCTTCAAGGTCGCTATCCACCATATCAGGGCGAGGGCGAGTGAACAGGTATCTATAAACAGGCTGGGTACTATTTTTACGGTGCAAATCAAACCATTTCCAAGTGCTATAAGCGATAAAACGGTCGCCAGCCAAGTCCGTTGCCGACTGTTCAGTCATTTCGGGCGTGCCTGTTGGGTAGAGTTGAAGGACTTCATTGGCTTTGTCGCCATAGAGTTCTTTCACCTTTTCTTTAAAGCTTTCATTGTTCAAATTTTTACCCTGAGTCAACATCCGATAAGTCATTTCTTCTGAATTCCAACCGACCAATAACGGCACCATCGCCTGTTGTTTGGCTTCAAAAATTTCAGGCAATGTTTTAGGTAAAAAATAGCCATCAATGGTTGTTTTGAAAACGCCGAGACTGACATCGCTTGACTTTTGATACAATTCCAAAGTGGTCATCGCTCTTAAATCTTTCAAAGATTTAGCCCCTATTTTTTGAGCATATTCAGCCCCCGTTTTTTCACCTTCAGCCAAAGGCACAGGCGCAAGGGTTGGATTAATAGAGCCACCACTTTCACCGATCGCTCCTGCAAATAAATTTTTAGCCAAAGGAGAAGCCATCTGAGCACTCACCGCAATCGAACCCGCTGACTCTCCTGCAATCGTCACGCGAGCAGGGTCGCCGCCGAATTTAGCAATATTGGCTTGCACCCATCTTAAAGCAGCCGTTTGGTCGAGTAAACCATAATTGCCCGATGCTTTATTAGGCGATTCTTTGGTCAATTCAGGGTGTGAATAGAAGCCAAATATGCCTAAGCGATAATTGACGGTGAGGGTAACAATGCCCTTTTTCGCCATATTTTCACCGTCATAACGGGATTCTGAGCCATCGCCTGCAGCAAAGCCACCGCCATAGAAATAGACCAAAACGGGCAATTTCTCGGAAGCTGATTTAGCTGGCGACCAGACATTTAAATACAGGCAATCCTCACTCATGCCATCACTTCTAAAACCCATATCGCCAAATATGGGCGGCTGAATGGCTCTGGGTCCGAATTTTTTAGTCTGTTTCACGCCCGTCCAATTGGCAGCAGGTTGAGGTGCTTTCCAGCGCAAATCGCCTACGGGTGGCTGAGCGAAAGGCACACCTTTAAAGCTCTGAATTTTAGTCCGTACATCATATTCACCTTCGATAATGCCATTGGCTGTCGTTACTTGAACAGGAAAAGCATTGGCATTTTCAGCTTTTTGAGCTTCTAAATTATTGGATGCTGCTAACATCAATAGCCCTATAAACATTTTGTTGAGATTCATTTTTTTTGATTAATTTTTTAATTATTGCAGAAAAAGAAAAATTGAGATGTTTTTATATTGAGTGTTTTTGGCGTTTTCCCCCCAACCCCCAAGGGGGAGTCATTTTGGAATAAATTGAACGATATAAAATTTTTCAATTAATTGAAGTCATTAGCCATATAAAAAATGCTTTCTGACTACTTCCAAAATGGCTCCCCCTGCGGGGGTTGGGGGGAAAACATCAAATTTATAACAAAATACTGAGGGGGTGCTTACTTCGGCGTCAACAACTGAAAAAGCTCCTTATCATGCTGCGGCTTTACAACACATTGATTATCGAAAAACATAGTGGCTGTATTTTGAGAATTATATGCTGACCAATTAGGCAAACCTGCATGATTGGGATTGCCATTACGAGCAAAATTTATCCATGCTTGACTCATTTTATCAGCCAATACATAAGCCTCTTTACCGCCGCCTGTCATGTTTTCACAGCGGGCAATATTATTGAAAACGAAAGGCAATTCCATACAATGCATCGCCTTATATTTACCATCAAGGCTCGTCGATTGCCAGGCGAAGAGGTACATATATACAGGTGCGCCGCCTGCGAGAGCTGATTTTTCATTCGCTTGAACCACTGCGCCCGGGCGAAACATGGCATCCACATCAATCATATCAGAAGGCTTTTTATCCATCGGATAGGCTTTTTTGACGGCGGCAATATAGGCATCCGCCTTGTCAGCATATCTTTTTTTAATAAAATCATTGACTTGTTCAGCCGTGCCATTGCTTAATCCTGCACCTGCCGATGCCGCAAACTCATTTTTTGTAGTGCCCACTAACAGTGGTATATTTTTAGATAATTCAAAAGCCTCTTTTGAAAAAAGTTGATAAGGCAAATCAAAACCATCTTGACTCGGACCCCAACTCAAACCAAAACCAATGACGGGTTTCCCTTCCGCTTTCATTTTATCTGCTACTACTTTCAAAGCTTTTTTACCCGCTGCACTCAACTCTGTGAAAGGCATTTTTTGTAGAGAATCTACTTGTTCTGGCTTCAAATTCAAAGCATTCAACACTTCGGCTGCTATGCGTTGCGTCTCCTTTTTTTCAAGCATAGCGGTTCTGAATGAACCACTTTCATTGATGGCTTTATGAAAAAGCCCTTTAGCTGAAGGCATTGCCATGAGCGTATTGACCTTTGCACCGCCGCCCGATTGCCCAAAAATGGTGACATTACTAGGGTCGCCACCGAAGTTAGCGGCATTGGCTTTTACCCATTCTAAAGCCGCTTTCATGTCCAAAATGCTCAAATTAGCGGAGCTTTTATATTTATCGCCATAGGCTGATAAATCCAAAAATCCAAGCATATTCAAGCGATGATTGATTGAAATGACTACAACATCGCCTTTTTTACTCAAATTTTCACCATCATACGAAGGTAATTCCTGAGATGAACCCGCCGTAAAACCACCCCCATGAATCCAAAACATAACAGGGCGTTTTTTACCGTCAGAAATATTAGGCGTCCAGACATTGAGGACTAAACAATCCTCACTTGGGTAGCCCCAATCATGGTCGAAGAAAAATTCCATCTCGTCTTGTACGCTCGTCACAGGGTCAATCAATGGGCAAACGGGACCATAAGTCATAGAACTCCGCACGCCCGTCCAAGACTTCACTTTGGTAGGAGCCATAAACCTCGCGGCTTGTGCGTAAGGGATGCCTTTATAAGTAAAAACGCCATTGTGCACATAGCCGCGTACTTTACCCGATTCGGTATTGGTCACTGCCAAGTCGGCACCTGTTTTTGTAGATTGCGCTGAAACAATTTGTACCGAACAAATCATCAGGCAGAAGAAATAAAGACTCAATTTTTTCATAATGCTTTTTTTATAATTAATGAAAGAGTGAAATTTGAAATAACAGAATAAAGGAATAATAAAGGTGTAAAATTTCATAAACTTTGACACCACACAAGATAAGTATGCGTCCGTTCTGTTTCTACATATTTTATACGTAATGCCGATTTTACCCTCGTGAGAGTCAAAATACTGAGGGGGTATTTTCCCAGAATTTATGAACAAGTCAGAAAATATCGTTGCGTTTTTTATGTAATTTTAAAATAGAATCTATGCAATTTCAAAATTGAATCTATGTAAATTCAAAATTAAGTTTATGTAATTTCAAAATAACGTGTATATTTACTTCAAAATCAATGAGTTATGATAGAAAGGCAAATTACGAAATCAATCAATGCTTTAAAAAATAAATTCCCTGTCATTGCTCTGACAGGTCCTCGACAATCGGGTAAAACGACATTGCTCAAAAACACTTTTCCTGATTACCAATATGTCTCTCTTGAAGATCCTAACACCCGTGATTTTGCTCAAACAGACCCGCGAGGTTTTCTAAAAAATTATCCGGAACGCATCATTTTTGATGAGGTTCAGCGTGTACCGCATCTGTTTTCTTATATTCAAACAATAGTTGATGACTCTCGACAAATGGGACAATTCATCTTGTCAGGTTCTCAAAATTTTCAACTTTTACAAAATATTACTCAAAGTTTGGCAGGGCGAGTGGCTCTTTTTAAACTCCTTCCGTTTGATTTTACGGAACTTTCTAACCACCATTTATTGCCCGATGATTATGCTAATCCTTTAGTGCGAGGCTTTTATCCTGCTTTATTTGATAGAGATATTCCATCCACTGAATTCTATGCTAATTATTTACAAACCTATGTCGAACGCGATGCCGTTGAGCTGATTAATGTTAAAGATTTGCGCCAGTTTCGAGCATTTTTAGGGCTTTGCGCATCGCAAGTTGGGCAATTAGTCAACCTTAGTTCGTTGGGCAATGAGTGTGGTGTTTCTCAACCGACTGTTAAGGCTTGGTTATCCATTTTAGAAAGTAGTTATATCCTTTTTCAATTACCTCCCTATTTTCAAAATTTCAGCAAACGAATCGTCAAAACCTCTAAACTCTATTTTTATGACACTGGTTTGCTTTGTCATTTATTGAGTATTCGAGAACCCAATGCTTTCATCAACACGCCTTTCAAAGGAAATCTGTTTGAAAATCTAATTATTTCAGAATTTTACAAACAAAATGAGCATCAATACGCTCATAAAGATTTCTATTTTTGGCGCGATTCCAACGGCAATGAAGTTGATTTATTGATTCCTAAAGCTGGTGCTTTCGATATATTTGAAATCAAAGCTTCTCAAACCATTATGTCAGAACAATTTAAAGGTCTCAATTTTTTACAAAATATTGCACCCAATTCAGTTGCTTCAAAAACTCTCATTTATGGTGGCTTAGAAAATCAAAACCGCACTCATTATCATGTGAGAGGATGGCGTTCTTCTTTATTAGTTGACATTTAAAACACTCTATTTTGTTTGATTTTTCATATTAAAATTTATTCACCCCCTCAGTCAAACGCATCTCTTTCCCTTTCCAAACAAAAACGCCCGTCGTTTTAGCAGGCAAATCAATTTGAATTGTCCATTTATTATTTTCAAATTGATAACTCACTGCTAATGTACCGTTTGGATGGGGTATCTGACCACTGATATTTTTTATATCCCCTAAATGCGGTTCTATTTTCACTTTTGAAAAACTCAAACCATCGCTGTCAATGCCGAGAATAGTTCTAAAAAATTCGATATTTGGGCTTGAACCCCAAGCATGGCAATCCGAGCGGGTCTGATTCAAATCGGGTGTTTCGCCCCAAGTCGTTAAGCCCATATTGATGTTTTCACGCCATGTATCGAGCCATTTCATATAGTCATCGCCCATGCCCGCTTGTATGAGAGCTTGATGCAAATAGTATTTAAAATAAATGGAAGCAGGGGCTAAAGTGGTATCTGAAAGTAATTTTTTTCCTAAAATAGCCGCTTCATTTTTATTGACTATACCAGTCAGTATCGCCAAGGCATTGGCATGTTGAGAGAATAAATCCTTTTCGATGCGGTCAGCATAGAGTTTTTTAGTGTTATCCCAATATTTGGCTTGAATAGTTTTCTGTAATTGTACAGCATTTTCTGTATAAATACGGGCATATTCTTTCATGCCTATTGTGTTTTCTAAATCGGCAGCGGTTTGATAAGCTAAAAGCAATTGCAAATCCAATAAAGCCGAAGTGCCATCTTTACCCATAGGACCCACACCAGCTACCCAATTTTTAGCCGTGACCCAATCGGTGAACATCCATTGCGGCGTATCTTTTAATGAACCATCGGCTTGTTGAAAGTGCTTGAAATATTCCAATATTTGGCGTTGACCTGGCAGTTTATTTTTAATAAAATTAATGTCCTTTCCATAGCGACTGTAATCATGCAACATACCGATATACCAGAGCGAAAAAGTGGGAATATACTGAGGGGTATAAGACGGATGCCGACTCAAGGTCACGCCTTCGGGCTGTCGAGAAATATCCATGAGGGTCAAAGCATTTTTCAAAAGGCGGTCGTCGCCACTATTAAATAAGGAGACCAACGCCTGAATCCGCCCATCGCCTATGTATTGCAATTGCTCATAATATGGGCAATCCATATACGTTTCTACGGCACACAGCCTTGCTGTTCGCCAACCGATTTCGAGCATTTTGTCCATTTCAGTATTGCCCGATTTTAATTTTGCATTATATTGAAAAGGATAGCCCGTAAAAGTGCTATAAATATCATCAATCACAAGCGGTTCGCCTTTGGTAACGACCCTTAATTGCACATAACGATACGTTCTGAAAGCAAGGGCAGTAAACGTTTGACCCCTTGACCCATCAGAAATAAGGCTATCTTTTCGCCCTAAAATCTGCTTGCCTTCTACTTCATTGCGGTTGCCTTTTGCAGGAAATTTTGTAAATAAGGCTTCGGCATACATCATTGAAATAGTGCCGTCTTTGCCGCCGCTAAAAATAAGCATTGGATAGGCATTCGTTAGGTAAGTTTGATCTAATAAAATGGTGGCTACGGTATTGGCTGGTATCGTTAAATTGGCTTTTTTAGAGGGAAAT
The DNA here is from genome assembly GCA_043744275.1 of Saprospiraceae bacterium. Classification (GTDB taxonomy): domain Bacteria; phylum Bacteroidota; class Bacteroidia; order Chitinophagales; family Saprospiraceae; genus JAAFJT01. The sequence continues at coordinate 4,899 of JAYTUY010000048.1, read as the reverse complement.
ACTGAGGGGGGTACTACGCCCATAGATTGAACAACTTTTTGAAAGCGTTCCTCTTTCAATTCCATTTGGGGCAAAACAGAAGGCACAAGCAACCAGCCGCTCGGCGTACCATAAGCACCCAATATATTTTTAGGTGAACCATTAAATATAGGCTTTGCTTTTTTCCAATCAGCGTCTTGAAAGTCTGCTTTTTTCCAATTTTTAGGTTGTTTTGCTAAATCAATTAGCTCACCGGGACCTGTTACATAATAAGTCGAAAGGGTCACTTTCAAGGGCGTATAGCTATTATCTCGTAAGCATTTCCATGAATTATTGGTATTAATGCTTTGCGTAGCCTCATTGGCTCCTTGCATAATGAAGCCCGTCATGAGCGTGATTTGAGCTTCGGGTCGCCATTCAGCTTCATTCCAAACTTGGGCAGCAATGATATTTTTTCCTGAATTTAAATAAGGTGCAATGTCCACCGTTTCAAAATTCCAATGCGTCAAATCACCTCGCGCAGGACCGAGCGATACTAATTTTTCATTGACAAATAATTTATACCGATTGTCAGCGGACACATGCACCGCATAAGTTGTCGGCTTTGAAGCCAATTCAATGGTTTTCCTAAATAAATAGACCCCATAGCCATTCGGTGCTTCATCGGGCACAGCTATCCAAGAGGCTTTCCACGGCTTTTGAAGCGTTGAAAGCTCTATATTTTGAGTTTGTGCAACGATCGGGATTAAGATAAATAGGTTAAAGAAGGCGAGGACGTTTAGTAATTTTTTCATAGTTAATCGTTCTATTTTTTAATATTTTTTAACTCTATTCACTTTCATCAACATCATACATTTTCAATCCTTTCTCTAATCGTTCAATGGTTTTTGAAATTCGATTCACTTTGGTTTCTAATCTTTTTGCTTCATAAATCCAATCAATAAAGTGCTTTTGAGCACTTTCAGTGAGGGTTTTAAAAAAAGCATAAGCTCTGGGGGCATCTAATAAACAGACTAAAAACTCTTCGGGAATCACTATCGGCGAATTATCAGCATATAAAATAACGTGTACCCAATCGCCCTCACCCTTGCCTATTTTTTTTCGCATTTCCGCTTTGAGTGGTAAGAACAAATTGCCATTGATTTTATTTAAAATATGAGCGCATTTTGCACCATCAAGCTCTGCATGACTGAGGGGTCTATAACGTCTCTTCAATCCACGAATCAATTTGCCTTTTATCAGAGTTGAAGTTGACTCCAATACCTGTAAGAGTTTTATTTGAAGCGCGATATTTAGCGGCATAATTGCGAGTATTGATTTGTTCTATCGCTTCTTGAGCTGTTTTATTAAATTTAAATTCAAAAATATAAACATCCGTCAAAGTCTGCACAACAGCATCTGCCCGACCTTGCGAAGAATGGACTTCACTGTTTACGAACATACCCAAATAACTAAAAACAAGGTGAATTAACCCATGATACAAGCCCTCCGTTTGGTTTAGATAGGTTTCAGAGGGTAAATCAGCTAAAATGGCATTGAGAATAATATGAACTTGAGGTAAGTTTTTTGATACAAAGGCTTGATTTAAATCTTGAATAGTGCGTCCTGTATGAGTGCGTTGAGAATTTTTAGCAATATCATCTATCAAAAACTCATACATACTCTCTCTCACTTCCTTGTTGGGATAATCTAAAACAAAATTACCTGTCATGGCATCCGCTTCTTTTATTGTCAAATAGCCTGTTTGAAAAAGTAAAGGAACAAGTTCAAGATTATCAATATCGTATTTCTCTAATACTCTATTATTCACAATCAAATTTTCAACATTAAAGTGCAAATGTTTACGCATTTGTTTAATCAGAAAATTAGGGCTGCCCGTAGCAAACCAGTAGTTGTAAAAAGCTTTATCTGATAAAAAATTGAGTGTACCAAAAGGATTATACACTCGATTAATACCATCCCATGAGTAACCATTATACCATTGTTGAGTATGATTGAGCAATTCTTGTCGGCTTAAATTAAGTTTAATTTGAATCTCTTTTAAATAATCATCAAAATAAAATTCTAACTCCTTCTGCGTGTACCCTGTGAGCGTAGCATATTTTTCAGCGAGGGTAATGTCTTTCAAATTATTAAGGTGTGAAAAAATAGAAATTTTTGAAAATTTGGAGATACCTGTAATAAAAATAAACTCTAATAATTCATCTGCGTTTTTCAAGACGCCATAAAATTCACGTAAAATATCCCGATTGGCTTTACCGCGTTCAAGAGTTCCTTCTTCTAAAAAATCAATAATAGGTTTGTCATATTCATCAATTAATAGCACCACTTTACCATGTTTTCGAGCTATTTTTTGAATCAATTCATTCAATTGTGCTTTATAATCGGTTGCTGTTAAACGCACTTTATAATGCTTAGCCCATTGTTTCAATTCATAAATAATAGCACCTTCCAAACCCAATTGATTGTAACTCATCGCATCAAATGAAAAATGAAGCACAGGATTCTTTTTTGACCAATCCCAATTGTTTTCAATCCAAAGCCCTTCAAAAACTGCTTTGTTTCCTAAATACAATTCTTTAAATGTCGAAATCAAAAGCGATTTACCAAATCGCCGAGGACGAGATAGAAAATAGTATTTCCCTGTTGTCACTAATTGATGAATGAGCTGTGTTTTATCTACATAAACACAGTTCCTTCCCCGAATTTCTGTCAAGGTTTGTATGCCAATTGGTAAATTTTTCATACTTCAAAGGTAGTTAAAAATAAAATCAAACCAATACCTCTACTCAAATTCTGCATTGAACTAAGGCAAGGCAAACGCCACATATTGATTCCCCTTTTTAGTACCCAATTTAGTGCCACCGCAAGCCAATACAATGTACTGTTTCCCACCGACTTGATAGGTTGAAGGCGTGGCAAAAGCCGCCGCTGGTAGCATGGTTTCCCAAAGCAATTTGCCTGTTTTTTTATCAAAAGCTCTGAACATGCCATCTTTAGTTGCTGCTATAAAAAGTAAGCCGCTGGCAGTGACGACGGGACCGCCATAATTTTCAGTACCCGTTCCTTTTTGATTAAAATTCGGTTCGTCACCGAGAGGAATTTGCCAAATATATTCGCCTGTATTGAGGTTAATGGCGTTCAACGTTCCCCAAGGTGGTGCAATGGCTGGATGTCCTTTATTGTCCAAAAACTTATTATAACCTGTGGCTTTGTAGGGAATATAGGGCGTTTTTGTAGTAGAAGATGCGACTGCACCCACTTCTTTTTTTTCTAAATTTAAGACAAAATCAGCAACGGCTTGCTTTTCATCTGCACTCAAATTGGCAAATCCTGGCATCATGCCTTTGCCATTCGCCACGATTTTATTGATGGCATCTCTATCTTTTTTCTTACCAATATCGACCAAAGAGGGGAAATTACTGAAGGGGTTGCCTTTTCTATCCGAACCATGACAAGGGCTGCACGAGACAGTATAAACCCTTTCACCCAAAGGCAAATGCGCCAACGCATCCTCACTCGGTGTTTGAATCATGGTCAGAATCCAAGCCATTTCGTTGCTGTTGACATAGAGGATGCCATCGTTGGGGTCGGCTGCTGCCCCACCCCACTCTGCACCGCCATCGAAGCCAGGGAAAATAACCGTTCCTTCGGCACTCGGTGCGGCAAAGCGTTTGGTTTTATAAGTTTTAAAACGGCTTATTAATTCATCCCGATTTTCAGCGTAGGGATTAATGTCTTTTTCTGTTAAATCATGGGCTTGACGAGCAAAAGGTTTAGGCTTTGTCGGAACAGGTTGCGTTTTCCAAGCCACTTCGCCATTGAGTTTGGATTTAGGGGATTTGATTTCTTTTATTGGAAAAATCGGCACGCCTGTCACCCTATCAAATACAAAAACCTGCCCTTGCTTAGTCACTTGCGCAACGGCATCTATCATTTTACCATCTTTTTTAACAGTTATCAAATTCGGTGGCGCGGGCAAATCTCTATCCCATATATCGTGGTGAGTGGTTTGAAAATGCCAAATGCATTCGCCTGTCCGAGCATTCAAAGCCAATAAACAGTTGGCATAAAGGTTTGAGCCTAAGCGTTTTCCACCATAAAAATCATAGCCTGCTGAACCTGTTGGCACGTATAAAATGCACCGTTTTTTATCCACTGCCATACCTGCCCAATTATTAGCTGCGCCGACTTCTTCATTTTTATAGGCATTAGGAGGGAAGGTTTCGTAACCCGCTTCGCCTGGGTAAGGAATAGTGTGGAATGTCCAAGTCAATTTCCCTGTTTTCACATTGAACGCGCGTATATCGCCTGGGGCAGCATCTGCTCCTTCGGATAGGCGCAAAGGCATGACAATTAAATCCTCAAAAACAGTCCCTGGTGTATTAGAAATAACGAATTTCTTTTGAGCAATTTCAGGCAATCCATCATGCAAATCTATCTGACCATTATTTCCAAATGAAGGGATAGGTTGACCTGTTTTGGCATCTAAACAATATAATTTCGCTCCAATTGTATGTAAAATGCGCTTTTCAGTGCCATCTGTCCAAAAGGCAACGCCTCTACTTGTACTTGACCAATCCTTTAATTTATTACCAAAAACCCACAGCTCTTTACCCGTTGCAGCGTCCAAAGCGAAGGCTTGTACTGAGGGGGTCACGCCGTATAGAATGCCATCAATAATCAAGGGATTGACTTGCATTTGCCCTGAATCGGCTGTGGAATAAGTCCAAGCGGCTTTCAGATTAGCCACATTTTGAGGGTTGATTTGAGTGAGTTCGGAGTAGTGATTTCTGTCTGCACCGCCGAGGTAATCAGCCCAATCGACGTTGCCGTCAGTCGTCGTATTGTTTATTTTTACAGTAGAATTTAAGAAAAAAATAGTGCCTAATAATAATGCAAGAGTCGTTTTTATTTTCA
>JAYTUY010000047.1:0-7932 GCA_043744275.1 Saprospiraceae bacterium | reverse complement strand
ATCACGCAACTATCACGTTTAAGAGAACTTTAACTATTGTTGAGAAAGATTTGAAGTAAAAAGTTGAGAGATTTGTCTTTTGGAACTTAAAACATTTATATTTTTCTAATTTTGCAATTCAAATTCATCATTCATCATTCATCATTCAAATCAGTGATAGAGGTTAAAAATTTAACGAAGATTTACGGCGAACAGCGCGCCATCAATCATATCAATTTCACAGCCAATAAAGGTGAAATATTGGGCTTCTTGGGTCCGAACGGTGCAGGTAAAACAACGACCATGAAGATTTTGACGTGTTTTATTCCGCCATCCTCTGGTTCTGCTACTGTTTGTGGTTTTGATGTGACGACAGCACCCTTAGAAGTGCGGCGTGAAGTTGGCTATCTGCCCGAGCATAATCCATTGTATAAAGATATGTACGTCAAAGAATACCTTGAATTTGTAGCGGGCGTACATAAATTGGATAAAAAGAAACAACGTGTAGCGGAGATGATTGAGCGCGTCGGCTTAGGGATTGAGCAAGGAAAACCCATCGGAGCATTGTCAAAAGGCTATCGACAACGCGTGGGTTTGGCGCAAGCAATGATGCATGACCCCTCAGTATTAATCCTCGACGAACCGACTTCGGGGCTTGATCCGAATCAATTGGTTGAGATTCGCCGCTTGATTAAAGATTTGGGTAAAGAAAAAACGGTTATTTTTTCAACGCATATTATGCAAGAAGTACAAGCTCTTTGCGATAGGGTGATGATTATTAATAAAGGAGTCATCGTAGCAGATGATACGATTGATACGTTGCAAAATCGCATGAGGGGTGAATCATTAGTGACAGTTGAATTTTTACAAAATATTGATAATCAAAGACTTACAAAGATTTCAAACGTCAAAAACGTCAAAGTATTAGGAACCAATCGTTATCAGTTATCATCTGATATGAATAAAGATATACGCGCTGATGTGTTCCGTTTTGCCGTTGATAATCAATTGACGCTCATGGAAATGCGCAAAGAAGTTTATACGGTGGAAGATGTATTTCAAGAATTGACAAAATAAATAATGAAGAAAATATTTTACACAATCTTTATAATGCTCTCCATACTGAGGGGTCATGCTCAAAACAGCACGCTCGTTTCTAAGAATTTTAAATTCAAAGACGGCATTTATGAACGTTTTGAGCAATTGCAACGCAATCAACCGAGTATTGTGTGGGACAGTTTAGAAACCCGTTTGGCAACCAACCCTCAATCGCTTCAAATGTTTATTGAAACGATGAAATACAAACGGACGCATGATTCGGTGGCGGTCAATAAGCTCTGGGGCGTTGTGATTGATGGCATTCCTTACGTGCGCCTGCCCAATGAATCTCAAAAGAAATCAGCACCCGTTTTTGCAGGCATGATACTGAGGGGTAAGCTCTGCTATTTTCAATTCGACGAAACTGAGGAACGGCAAGTACCCATCACAGCCTATATTCCTCAAACTGGACAACCCTATATCACTCGAAATATTACTGAAAAGCGCGATGTGGTGCGTGAAAAACTCATCAAGTTTGAAACAGGCGAATTGATGGATTTTACTTTATTTAATTTCAAACAATTAATACAAGAAGATAAAGATTTACTCTCAACAGTCAACGCTTTGAAACCTAAAGAAATATCTGAAAAGCTATTTAAATGCTTATTGATTTATAATGACCGCAATCCTGTTTATTTAAAATAATATTAAATTTCTGATTATTAACGCTTCACAGTCTATTGTCTAAGCGTCTATTGTCTAATATATAAATAAAATGCTATCTATCTTCAAAAAAGAAATCAATTCTTTCTTTTCGTCGCTCATTGGCTACATTGTCATTGCTGTTTTTCTGATTTTGACAGGTTTGTTGCTATGGGTTTTCCCAAGCACCAGCCTTTTAAATCAGAATATGGCGACGCTCGACCAATTATTTGTTCTCGCACCCATGATTTTTACTTTTCTGATTCCAGCAGTGACGATGCGGAGTTTTGCCGAAGAACAACAAACTGGCACGATTGAATTTCTAACCACTAAACCTTTGCGGGATATTGAAATTATACTCGGTAAATACGGTGCTTGTATCGTTTTGGTAGCCTTTGCATTATTACCGACCTTGATTTATTATATCACGATGTATCAATTGGGTTCGCCCAAAGGCAATTTGGATAGCGGGGCGATTGCAGGGAGTTATATTGGTTTGCTATTGCTTGGAGCTGTTTTTACGGCGATAGGCATCTTCGCTTCTTCATTAACGAATAATCAAATCATTTCATTTTTATTAGCCGCTTCGCTCTGCATTTTTATCCATTGGGGTTTCAGTTTCATCAGTGAAATGCCATTTTTAATAGGCAATGGCGATGATATTGTACAAATGATGGGCATGGATTATCATTATCGGTCTATCTCACGAGGCATTGTGGATTTGGCGGATATTGTGTATTATGTGTCTGTTATTTTTCTATTTATTCTTTTGACGAAAGTATCTTTGGAGAGGCGGCAATGGTGAGTGATTTGAATTAGGATTGGTTGGATTTTAAAGATGTTTAAGGATTTGCCAGTGGCATATACTCAATCCTTAAACATCCTTTTCATCCCACCAATCCTAATTCAAATAAAAAGGATGTTTAATTATCAAGTATATACTGCTGGCGAATCCTTAAACATCTTTTTCATCCAACCAATCCTAATTCAAATAAACACATCACACCTGCTCAGGTGCCAGCCTCACAACCAACCCCTCCAACTCTTCTTTTATTCTGATTTGGCAACCCAATCGGCTATTATCTTTCACGTGCATCGCTTGGTCGAGCATTGCCCATTCATCGTCGCTGGGTTCGGGGAGTTCGTGGTCGCTTTCTACATATACTTGACACGTGGCGCAAAGAGCCAATCCACCACAAATCGCCTCCACAGGCAGTTCATAACTCTTGCAAACCTCCATAATACTGAGGGGTACGCCCAACGGTACTTCCAAATCGTGTGACTCGTCAAATCTATCAATAACTGTAATGTTGATGCTTTCTTTCACCTGCTTTATTTAAACTTTTGCGGTTTTACATTTAAAATTTTTCATTTTGCGGTTTAAAACATTTCTCACTGCAGTCCATCAATCCCCGTAACAGTCGTATATTTAAACGACAGTTTTTTATCAGGATAAATGTGTTTAAATGCGGATTGCATGGCTAAAGTGCCTTCATGAAAACCGCAAAGAATGAGTTTCAATTTGCCTTCATAGGTATTTATATCGCCGACGGCAAATATGCCAGGAATATTGGTCGAATAATCCATCGTATTCACTTCAATGGCATTTTTATCTATCTGTAATCCCCAATCAGCAATGGGTCCCAATTTAGGAGATAAGCCGAATAAGGGAATAAAATGGTCTGTTTTCTGGATGATTTCGCCTTGCGTATCATGCTTTATGACCACCTCATCCAATTTGCCATTGCCATTCAGCCCGACCACTTCTGCTTGGGTGATGAGCTTGATTTTGCCCGCTTCTTTGAGGTGCATGACTTTCTCCACACTGTCCAATGCGCCTCGAAACTCGCTTCGTCTATGAATCAACGTGAGTTCTTGCGTAATATCCGCGAGATAGATTGACCAATCCAACGCCGAATCACCGCCGCCCGCGATGACAATTTTTTTACCACGGTACAATTCGGGGTCTCGGACAATGTATTCAACGCCTCGGTCTTCAAATTCGGTAATGTTGCCAATAGGCGGTCGGCGCGGCTCGAACGAACCCAAGCCGCCTGCGATGCAGATAACAGGTGCAACGATTTCGACGCCGCGATGTGTTCTAAGCTTAAATAGACCGTCGGCTTGTTTCTCGATGCTTTCGGCTCTATCGCCCAGCGTAAAAGTTGGATGAAACGGTTCAATTTGTTTGATTAAATTTTTGATTAAATCACCTGCCAATACTGAGGGGTATCCTGGAATATCGTAAATCGGCTTCTTCGGGTATATTTCCGTGAGCTGTCCGCCTGGCTCTGGCAAAGCATCCACCAAATGACATTTCATTTTCAACAAACCCGCTTCAAATACTGTGAACAAACCGACGGGACCCGCCCCAATGATTAATATATCTGTCTTTATCATTTTAAATGTATCGCGGAACTCCAGTTCCGCATTAAACTTGATGTATCGGGGAACTCCAGTTCCGCATTAACGCTGATGCAGAACTGGAGTTCCGCAGTACGATTCAATTCAGCCGTAAAATTCCTTTAAAAATTTCATAAAACGCTATTTTCAAAGGCGTTTTTTTATTTAGATTGAGAATAATGGATTGAAAAGCACATAATGACACTTCGTGTCAAGAGGAAAAGTTTTGCATTATCGCTATTATAAATATTTTGACACTCCTTGTCATTTTTATAATAATCGGATTATAATGACCGGAGTGTCAAAATGTTTATAATAATCGAATAGTTAGGCTTCTTTCTTGACACGGAGTATCATTATGTGCTTTTCAACCCATTATTCGCATTAAATATAATTTTCAACAAAATCTTGAAAGATATACTGCTGCCTGATATAATTTTCAACAAAATCTTGAAAGATATACTGCTACGACAATATAATTTTCAACGAAATATGCAATGGGAATGCGGATGACGCAGATTAGGCTAATATTTTATTAAAAAAAAGTTGAAATACTGAGGGGGTGTTTCTGAAACCAAAAGAAAAGTGTAGATTTGCCTTAATGAGCAAACGCCAAATTATATCATTTTCAATCTTAATTGTTATTTTTTACAATACAATTGGATTTATTGCTACCTTCAATGGTTTGCGATATGATTGGCAATGTCAAATTCGACATGAATTAGCTTCGTCTTTCAACAATGCCTCTCTTAAAATTTTTCATTTTCATCAATCTGAGTTTCATCTCAATACAAAAGAATTTGAACACTACGGACGCTGGTTTGATGTTGTCAAAACGGAATCGGTCGGGGATTCGTTGGCGGTTTATGCTTTTGATGATGCAACTGAAACTCAATTAGTGGCTGAATTTCAATCGCTTTTGATTGAACATTCTACTCAAGATTCTGATTTCTCCAATAAAACCAAACAGCTTTTTAAAAACTTGATTAAAGAGTTTCTGTTTGACCATATTATTGAAACAAGCACCCCCTCAGTAAAAACAGCTTTTTCTCTTCTTTTTTCTCATAGAGAATCACCGATTAATAGTCCTTCCTTATTTATTGAATCGCCGCCGCCAGAGGTTTGATTTAATATTTTATGTCTAATTAAAAGACTGTGAGTGAATAATGCTCTGCACCTTTACAGAACATCAAAAAGTGATTCATCACCACTCAATAGCTCTATTTATTTTATTTCATCTTCTTAAATTGTAAAGAGGCATGACTAAATCCGTGATTGTTGGATTGTCCCTCAGCCTGTGGTGTTTGGAAATAACGGCTCAAACGGATTCGACTGCGCGTATTCTGCAAGAAATCACTGTTTCAGGCATTCGCGAATCATCTGTGAAAGAGACTTCGTTGAATATATCGTCTATCAGCGTGGAAAAAATGAGGGAAAGTGGTTCGTTCAATGTGGCAGATGCTTTGGCTAAATTGCCAGGCGTAAGCCAGATGAATACAGGCGTAGGGATTTCCAAACCAGTTATTCGAGGCATGTATGGCAGTCGAGTTCAAGCGGTTTTATCGGGTTTGCGTTTTGACAATCAACAATGGCAGGATGAACATGGTTTGGGCTTGAGTGATGTAGGGATTGACCGCATCGAACTCATTAAAGGACCTGCGGCTTTGCTTTATGGCTCTGAAGCAGTTGGTGGCATATTAAATATTTTAGAAGAAAAACCAGCGGTTGCCAATACGCAGGAAAGGGATTTGAATACGCGTTTTTTTTCCAATACTTATGGTTTGTATGTTGACTATGGTTTTAAAAAAGCGACTATTGACCGCCATCAATCGTTTCGTTTTGGATTGAATACCAATGCAGATTATACGGATGGCAATCGTAAACGGGTTTTGAATTCGCGTTTTGGCGGTTTGTATGCGAAAACAGGGTGGGGAAAGACTGGTGCTCGATGGATTTCACAAAATCATTTTAGTTCATCTTTCGATACTTTCGGTTTCATCACTGATGACAATCAAAATGCGAAAACCCTTGACGGGCGACAAAGTAGAAGCATGGATGGTCCGCATCATTTGGTTTTTCTAAATATTTTGGGCAGTCAAAATACGCTATCGCTTAAAAGTTCTACCATTAAACTCAATGCAGGATTTCAATCAAATCTGAGGCTGGAAGATGAAGGCGGTTCAAAAATCAGCTTGAGTATGTTGTTGAGTTCAGCTTTGTACAATCTTCAATGGTTGAAAACAGTGGGCAACACGACGTTTATCTTAGGCAATAACAGCATTTTTGAAAACAACCATAATTTCGGTTCGCGCATCATAATTCCTGATGCCAATATGTTTGAAACGGGTTTTGCAGCATTTATGAAGCACAATGCAGGTAAATTTGTCTTTGAAACTGGGGTAGGAGCAAGTATTCGCAATATTCACACCGTACTCACACGCGGCGTGAACACACCTGATCGAGAGATTCAACCTTTTAATAAATGGCAAAATGCCTTGAATGGCTCGTTGGGTATTGCCTACAATCCGTTACCTGTTTTGAATTTTAAACTGAATGCATCAACTGGCTTTCGCTCAGGCAATTTAGCTGAATTGAGTTCAAATGGTTTGCACGAAGGCACTTTGCGTTGGGAAGTCGGTGACCCGAATATGAAAGTTGAGCAGAATTTTCAAGTAGAAGCATCCGTAAATATGAGCAATTCTTTTGTGGGTTTTGGAGTCAATGTTTTCAATAATGCTTTCAACAATTATATTTTCCTCGCGCCTACGGGAAAGGATTATCTCGGTTTTCAAGTGTTTAACTATCGCCAATATGCCGCTGTACTGAGGGGTGGGGAGGCTACTTTTATGCTGAATCCAATTCCACAAATACATGTTGAATCTGCTTTTTCAACTGTAATTGGGCATTTGTCGGGCGGACAATATCTGCCTTTTATTCCTGCGAATAAATGGCATAATGAAATCCGATTTACAAGCACCCCCTCAGTAAAAAGGCTTAAAAATTACTTTTTGACAGCAGGTATTGATTCTTATTTTAAACAAAATAAACCTGCTCAATTTGAAACACTGACCGATGCCTATTATTTAATCAATGCTGGTTTGGGAGGCAATATTATTTCAAAACTAAAGATTATTAAATGGAGTGTGATGTGTAATAATCTGTTGAATAAAGTTTATTACGACCATTTAAGCCGCTTCAAACCATATAGCATTTACAATATCGGGCGCAATGTGGCGGTGAATGTTCATATTCCTTTGAGTAAAAGCGTTAAACTCGTCAATCCAAAATTTTAATTAAAATACAATTAATTCATTTCATCATTAAAATTAGTAAATAATGAAAAAAATAATGAAATTCTATGCTTTTGTACTGCTTATGGCAGTTATCATTTTTACACAATCGGCTTGCGATAAAGGTCTATTGCCTATGATTAGTTTCAAAACAGACGCAGGTTATACATCTTCAAATGTAACAGTGGCGAAAGGGGCAAAAGTGAAAGTAGGCATTAAAGCCGCCAAATCGGAGGATAAAGATGTTTTGAAAACATTCAATGTGTCCTATAAATATGATGGAGCAACCAGCCCCACGACTTTCAAAAATGAAACGCTGACAGGCACTCAAGGCGATAATTACACTACAGATGTGGACATCACCGCTCGCAATCAAGCGGGTTCGGAAGTTTGGATATTTACAGTGACGAACCGCGATGGTTTAATCGGCTCTATCCAATTGACTTTGACAGTGCAGTAAATGATAGGTGTTATCCACATGCTTTACGATACGGCTTTACTTTAAATAAAAATACCGATT
>JAYTUY010000046.1:0-30667 GCA_043744275.1 Saprospiraceae bacterium | reverse complement strand
CCGAAATGCGAAATCCAAAAACCGAAATATACTGAGGGGGCGCAAAGTTACGGATTTTTAAATATTTATCATGTAAATTGCTTGAAAATACTTGGTGGGAGTGGAAGTTGATTAATTTTGTTGTCGTTTTTCCTCCAACACGACCCGCAAGAGTGAGTCTTTGGAAGTAGTTTAAATTTGTTCAATTATGTATATTTTCCCCAAGGGGGAGTCTTTTGGAAGTAGGTTAAAAATCAACTTTTAATTTATTTTTGACATTTCAATGAAGTTTAAAATGCTTATGTGCATTTTATTCCAAATGGCTCCCCCTCGGGGGTTGGGGGGGGAATGCCCAAAAAAAAACCAAAAACCAAAAACCAAAAACCAAATTCCAAATCCTAATTTTTAATTCCTAATTCCTAATTCTCATTTCTCATTTCAAAACCTCATCCAACCTTCTCTTAATTATCGCTGACCAAATATCATAACCTTGTTGATTTTGATGCAATTGATCACCTATAAATAACTCTCCACGGGGCTTACCCTCAGCATCCAAATAAGCGGCAGCCGTTTCAATAAAGTACACATTTTTCATCTGTTGGCTCATCTTTTTAAGCAATTCATTCGCTTGTTTGGCTTGCGTCCAGACTTTCCAACGAGAATTGGTAGGCGTGATTTCAATTAAAAAAATAGGCTTATTGGGTTTGATAGCCCTTACTTTTTTAATGGTTTCTTTCACGATTGCGGTCAATTCTTGAGGCGTTCGGTCATTCGTGCTGCCTGTGATATCGTTAGCAAAAAACATTACTAAGGCTTTGAAATCATGAGGCTTGACGAGCCTTTCCACAAAAAAAATATTGTCTGAAAATTTTGAGCCACCGTAGCCACGCTGAATAACAGGGTAGGGCTGCATATCAGTTTTGATGTTTTTCCACAAGCGAATACTGGAACTACCAACGAAAAGTATGGCATTTTGAGGGTCTGTTTCAGCTTTGTCTTTCGCTTCCAATTGCTGGATTTCCTTTTCCCAAACCTTCGAGGCTTCTTGATATTTTGACATATCAACTGCCTTATTGCAACTTGAAAGGCTGAGGATTAAAAGAGCAAAAACACTGAATTTTGTTAAAGAAACATGAAAAAATGACTTCATAATGAGGATATAGTTAAGATTTTATTAAAATGATTTTTCTATTTAAACCTGAAATGTAAAACTACGTCAAAATAAGCGTTCGACAAAACGGACACTTTTTTTCACTTTTTAAATTTAAATAAATACGATCATGAAGAAGACCATTTTAATGTTCACGATGTTGTTCGCTTTAGTAGCCACAACATTTGCTCAAACGACTCAAACTCCTCAAGCCACTGACCCTATCGAAAAGAAACAAAAAGGGAAAGACAAAATGCAACGCGCTCAAAAAGAACATGCTGCTGATGAATTGGGATTGAATGCTGACCAAAAAACGAAAATGAAAGAGATTCGCACGGTTCAGCAAGGAAAAATGAAGGCAATCAAAAGTGACCAATCGCTGACTAAAGAGCAGAAAAAAACTCAAATGCAAGCAGCAATGACCGAGCACGACAATGCCATCAAAAACATGTTGACACCTGAGCAGCAAACTAAAATGACAGCCATGAAAGAAAAACGCCAAGCTGAAATGAAGGCGAATAAAGGCAAGCACAAAGGTAAACACATGCAAAAAGGTGTTCAAAATAAGGAAAAAGAGAGCGGAACACCTCAATCAAGTGACAATTAAAGTTCAAAAATAAAGTTTAAGGTGATTAATTTTTGGATGAAACCTGTAAAGTCCTTTGGGATTTTACAGGTTTTTTTATGATTTTTTTAAAATTATTTGCAAATCTAAAATTAAGATGTAACTTTGTTTTTCAAAGTTCTTTTTAAGTCAATTTTACAAAATAGATGACAACACAACAGGAACATTTAAAAGACCTCCGCGAAATCCGTTCTCTCATGGAACGTTCCAGCCGCTTCATTGGTTTGAGCGGTCTATCGGGCGTGGCAGCAGGCGTCTGTGCATTAATCGGCGCGGCAGTCGTCTATAATTATTTAGACATCGTGCCTTTTGAATACGACCACAGCTATGTATATTATGCGAAAGCCTTGAACACAACCAAGTGGGGTTTGGCGTATAGAGAATTTATATTAATGGTGGGTGGATTGACGTTAGTAGCTGCTATCTTGTCGGGTATATTTTTTACCACTCGTCGGGCACATCAAAAAGGGCAGAAAATATGGGACAAAACAGCCTTGCGCCTTTTAGCCAATTTGGCTATTCCGTTGGTGGCAGGTGGTGGCTTTTGTTTGGCTTTGATGTGGCATGGCTCATTGGCATATATTGCGCCCGCGACCTTAGTTTTTTATGGTTTAGCCTTGGTCAATGGCAGTAAATATACCTTGCACGATGTTTTTTATCTTGGAATTGTCGAAATTGCTTTGGGTATATTGGCGATGTTTATGCTTCGATTCGGCTTAGAATTTTGGGCAATTGGCTTTGGCATTATGCATATCGTGTATGGTTCAATGATGTACATCAAGTACGAAAGAAACGGAAATTAAGGATTTTGACCCAAATTTCCTTATAAAATAGTGCTTTATACTGAGGGGTAAGAATAACGAATAACGATTAACAAATAACGAATAACGATTAACAAATAACGAATAGCGATTAACAAATAACAAATAACGATTCTTGAAAGAAATATTACAACAACTCAACAATGAAGCATTCGATAATCGTGTGCGGCTCGGCATCATGTCAATACTCATGGTGAACGATTGGGTTGATTTTACGACTTTCAAAGACATGCTTTCGAGCCTTGCCAAATCAGCAGAGAAGGGAATGACAGACGGTAATTTATCGAGCCACATGTCCAATTTAGAGAGCAAAGGCTATGTTGAAGTGAGAAAACAATTTGTAGGAAAAAAACCTCAAACGACCTATTCCGCCACAATTGCAGGGCGAAAAGCTTTTACAGATTATCTCACGGCTTTGGAAAATTTGATGAAAAATATAGGGTAAATATTAATTAGGAATTAGGAATTAGGAATTTGTGCAAGTGGTTGGTTATCAGTTAATTGTAAATTTAAATTATTGGAATACAGCAATTCTGCATATGGCTTTTTTAAAACACATAGCCACATAGAACACATAGATTTTATAAGAAAATGCTCTGAAAACTATGTGTTCTATGTGGCTATGTGTTTCAAAAAATAAAAACCATGCGTTAAAAAAGTCATATGCGGAATTGCTGATTGGAATACAGTAATTTGAAATCTTGAAATTTGGAATCTTGGAAACTTAAAAGCAATTGCTTTTTTTTTGTAATAATACTTTGAAATACAAAGTTCTTTAAATTAAAATAATATAAAAATGAAAAAGAATTCAGTCTATCAAAAAGTACATGCTTGGCGTGAAAAGACCTTATCAAAAATGGTGGGTTTGTTGAATCCTATTTACAAGGCGGTGATGCCTAAAAATAGAGCTTGGAAATTGACAAAGGAACAGTTGCGCATCTTTCCACAAGGCACATTGGGTAAAGATTTAGGCGATTTTATGGATAAAAACAACTTCGATATACTGCCTTATCTCGAAACGCATGATGTTTATCATGTGCTTTTAGGCTATCAACCGACGATTGTTGAGGAATCTCGGCTCTATTTTTTTCTGCTGGGCAATGGAAAATATAGCTTCGAGGTGATTAATACAGTCTTGGTTTCACTATTTTTATTGCCTGATTATTGGGGTGATTTATTTCAACATTATCGTCGGGGTAAAGCCTGCCGCCGTATGGGACATTGGGATTTTCGCTACCTCATGCACGAAAACACTGATGTACTGAGGGGGATCATTTTCAATCAGTCGGATGCTAAATTTTATGTTTAATTTTAAAAAAGAAAAACCTAAATCTTATGAAAAAAGACATCTTAATTAATATGGCTGTCATACTTGGAGCCTTCGTTTTCAACCTCATTTTTTGGCAGGAAACGGTGGGTTTAAACATTTTGATTTTTGCCATTTTCCTTGTTGCCGCTCTTTGGTTTTTGAATAAAGAGAGCTTTTTTGATCGCAATGTCCAAATTGCAACGGGTGGTGTTTTAATCTCTGCATGTCTGGTTGTTTTACATAACTCTGTGTTTTCCAGAGTTATACATATATTGTCAATTCCTATTTTGATTGGTTTTGTTCAAGCTCGCACGCTGCGTTTTGTGGTTTTAGCTGGTTTAGTCTATGCCGCTAATTTGGTTGAAACGCCACTGCATATCATCCGTCAATTGAAAAATCTGCCGATACTGAGGGGTCGTGAGAGCCTATTTAACAATTTTCGTATGGTCTTGTTTCCGCTTTTTATATTGCCCATATTTTATGCTATTTATTACAACGCTAATCCCAGTTTTGCTGAATTAGCGGACGGTTTTTGGGGAAAAGTTTTTGAATTTCTGCACTTCAATTGGGATTTAGGTCGTCTATTTTTCTTCCTACTCGGCATCGTGATTGTAGGAGCAGCTTTATGGAAAAATACGCTCAATAATTTTGAAAAATTAGAAACAAACAACCCCGATACCCTCAATCCCGATGATTTTACTGAGGAGGAGAAGTTTTCTATTTTTAATATGTCAATCGACGACCGCTATCGCAACGGCATCACGCTATTAATTTCTCTCAACGCACTCATTTTATTGAATAATATACTCGATTTTCAGCACGTTTGGCTGGGTGGTGCACTCACGCGCTCGCCGTGGGAGCTTAAACAATATGTCCATGAAGGCACTTATCTCCTTATTTGGGGCATTTTATTGGCAATTGCCGTTTTGACTTATCTCTTTCGAGGTGCATTAAATTTTCATCCGAAGGCTTCTATACTAAGGGGGTTGGGCTTGGCGTGGGTGGCTCAAAATACGTTTCTCGCGCTCTCAGTTGGCTGTCGAAATTGGCAATATATTGATCATTGTGGCTTGGCTTATAAGCGGATTGGCGTCTTTATTTTCTTAACGTTGACCTTATTTGGTTTGTATTTTATGTATTTGAAAATCAAAGAAAAACGCTCTTTCTTTTTTGTTATGCGGCGAATGGGGTGGGCATTTTATGGCGTTTTATTAGCCTGTTGTTTCATCAATTGGGATGCTTTTATTACCCGTTATAATATTCAAACGCCTGTCAAAACAGGTATTATTGATGTCCGTTTTTTGTTAGAAGACGTTTCTCCTAAGAATTTGCCTTTGCTTTATGAAAATCAAGATTTGTTAAAAGCACATTTTGATAAAATATCAGATGGTTCTAAAGAGAGAATGGGCAGTTTTGAAAATATGATTAATATCAAAAAGAATAGTTTTCTACGAGAGCAAAATAATTACTCATGGCTTTCATGGAACTATACCGATGCTAAGGTTTTGCAATTTTTAAAAGAAAAAAATTTAAACATAAACAATTGACAATCAATCAAATATGACATTCAGCACTCAAAAATTATCCGATTTGGTCTTATATGTTTTCCGCGATAAACGGCAATTCAACCTATTTAAAATCCTCTGCCTCAGCACTTTATTCGATTGTGCTTTGGTGTTTTACCGTATGTCTCATACGCATATTGATATGGGTGAGATGGATTCAATCGGCGCCATAAAATCCACTCGAGGGGTTTATGGTACTTTCTTTTTCCTCATTTGGAATCTGTTTTTAGCGTGGATTCCTTACGGTATTGCCTTGACTTTGAATTTAATTACGCGCTTTAAAAAGACCCCCTCAGTATTTTTATCGTTTTTTATAGTTGGAATGTGGTTAATATTTTTTCCGAATGCACCATATATTATCACCGATTTATTGCACTTGCGCGACCGTCAAGTTGTACCGCATTGGTACGATTTGATGCTCATTGTTTCATTCGCTTGGACGGGTTTGATGCTCGGTTACTGCTCTCTGTTTGAAGTGCAACGGTTTTTGGAGCGGCGGTTCAAATCGTGGATTGTGTATGTGGTCACTTTTGGAGCTATTTGGCTGGGCGGCTTCGGCGTTTATATGGGTCGCTTTCAACGGTGGAACTCTTGGGACGCCATGACTCACCCCTTCGCTGTCGTGAAACAACAAGCTCATGTTTTAGCCAATCCTTTCGATTATCTGAATACATTGGGTATGGCGATTGTGCTTTCAGGTTTTCTGATGATTGGATATATGACTTTGAATGCTATGCGGCGAGCGTGAATAATGATAAATGATGAATAATAAATGATAAATGATAAATGATAAATAACAAAACGTGGTCTATGCTTTTGAAGGCATAGACCACGTAACATTTCACAGCATCAAGAAAGTTATTGTTTGATTATAATTCCACTTTGTTGTTTTAAAGAACCGCTGAATAAAATATAATGGTAAGTGCCTTTCGCGTAAAAATCTAAGTTGAAGGTGTTATCGCCTATTGATAGATTTTGTTTTTTAATAAGTTTACCATCATTGCTGAATAATAGGATTTGCAGGTCATCCAAACTGTTATTTTGCACCGTAAATACTGAGGGGGTAATGGTTGGGAACACCTTTATATTATCCACTTTACCTTCTACCGATACAATATTGCTGTAGGTTATTTTATCGTCTTTGTCTGTTATTTTCAAACGATAATAAGCTTTGGCATGAATTGAAATATCGGTATAAAACCCTTTTTCTTTGAAAGCAGTTTGATAGAATTTTGTAAAATGCTGGGCATCGTCCGATTTTTCTAAGTCAATCATTTGAGCATCCGTTGCTTCAATATGCCATTCTAAATGATTGCCTGACGACGATTTAACCGCTTTGAGTTTGGCAAAATGAATAGGCAAAACAGCATTATTATTAAGGATGCCGAACGGTGAAAAACTGGTGATGCCGCTTCGGCTATATGTGTATGGATTAACACCGCTGGCTGCACCTGCTGCCCCTAAATCCCACATACCGCCTGTATAATGCCCCAATTGCGCCATATTTCTATCAAAAGAAGGCAATTCTTGAGATCCATTCCATTGCAAACCAATAGACGCATTGCTGCCTCCAGCACTATTTTCAGTGACAAACCAAGTATTATTCACACCGCCTGATATATACGTTGAGCCTTGAGGTGTTTCGCCACCATAATTAATATTAATACCTTGCACGACTCTTGCCCCGAAAGCATCGGCTGTGCCACTGTTTGAAAATGTAACAGGATTATAATTGGTAGGCGTGCCAATAGGGAATGTTTCTGTACCTGTTCGACCGCCAGCCCCAATATTTTCAATCAACATTTTACCTGTCCCATTTGTAACAATATAGCTTGTAGCGTTGGCTGTTGCTGTTGAAGTATTGCCTGTAAGAGTTACATTGTTATTATTGATAATCAACTTGCTATTATTGGCTAAATTTAAATTATTACTAATGTTTAAATTGCCATTTATCAAATTAGCATGGCTCAATATGGCTAAATTATTAGCCGTAAAACCTTCACTGATTTGCACTGTATCGCCTTGATTATTTCTCAACGCCATTATGCCATTGCCTGTAAAACTATTATTGCTGCCTGTTACTAATTTGTTGTTAATAATTATACTATCTCCTGCATTGCCTATATTCATGGTCGCATTATTCTGCATGATTAGAGTGCCTGCATATGCATTCGCGCCAGCCAAATTTAAAGAGTTGGGCGTGCCAGCATTGATAAAAACAGAATCCGTAATGCCAGGCACAATCAGACTGTTCCAATTCAAACTATCCTTCCAATTGCCACCTGCCACACTGCCATTGAAAGTAAAATCACCATTGTATTGATATAGATTTTGAGAAACATTTTTAGTGAAAAAGTGGAGTTTATTTTTAGTTACAAAAAAGCCATAAGGATAACTTCCCAAATCACCAGCTTGAATGTTCAAAGCCAATTTTGTATTCGCTGCCGTACCATCGCTTCGCCAAGGCTCTTCATTATATATGGAAGCTCTTCTTGCATGAAACCAAACTGCCTTTTTATATATTTTCAAATAAAGGGCATTGCTCAACGCAGTTGTCACTTTTGAAGTACCTGCCACAGTGCCATCGCTTTTATACAGTGTTGTGTTGCCATCCAACCACCATAAACCTGTGCTATCAATATCGGAATAGCCACCACCGCTATAATTGGAATTTAGCCCCCCCTCAGTAGTGAGCTGAATTGTACCGCCTGAAGTGCCATCCGTGCGCCATAAATTTTGACCACTCGGATTATTGGCAATAAAAAAGCAATATTTGTCATTGAATCTAAAATGCAAATTTTGTAATGAACTCGTTGTCGAATTAGAGCTTCCTGGCGTAATATCCGTTAATATATGCGTACCTGCCACTGTGCCATCGCTCACCCAAGGTTCAGCACCATTGACTGCATCATACCCATAAAATATCAATTTGTTATTGATTTTCCCTACAGGAGCTTGCCAAAAAGTTAAGCCTGCAACTGGTATTTCTTCAGTGCCTAAAGCAGTACCATCTGTTTTCCAAAGTGTATAATTCAGCCCACTCGCAGCAGCCCTGAATAAAGTCGTGCTGCCTATTTTACAAAAACCGCCTACGTTGCTATTGCCTGTGCCTGATTTTATATCTTTTATAAGGTAAGTACCAGCAGTAGTGCCATCAGTTCGCCACAATTCATTCCCATTTGTCGCATCGTAACCGCCGAAATACATGACGTCACCATCTACTGAATAATTGCGGTCGAGGTTGGCATCGCTTGTCCAAGTATTATATGAAGAACTGGTGAAAGGATTGAAGGTAGGCATCGCTTTCACCATAACAGTACCAGCCACCGTGCCATCGCTTTTCCATATTTCCATATTCATGACAAGGTTTGGAAAAGTGCCCGTCGTTTTTTCACTAATAATATAGATGAAATTCTGAGCAGGGATGATGTATTGAAATAAATCAGCATTCAAATCTTTTAAATAAACAGTGCCTGCCGTCGTGCCATCCGTCACACAGAGCTTACAATTTGCTCCCGTGCCTTGATAGAAAAACTTGCCATTCCATTCATTGTTTTGCCAAATTTCTGAATCTTTATTTTTAGGTTCTAAAACACTGCTGCCTACAGCTTTGACAATGGTTGGATTTTGTCCATATAATATGTGTAGATTGAGAACAAAAAGTATGAATAATATTTTTTTCATTTGCTTTAAATTGTATAGTTTTAAAATAATGTTTTTTTTTATTTCTTACCCCAAATGACATCATAATCGCCATTCTCTTTTTCTTTAGCCATCAACTCTTTCAAGCCTTTTCTGAACTGAGTGGTCAAATCTTCAATTCTAAAAACTTCAAGCACTTTTGAGCCATTTTTTATTTTATCAAAAGGAAATCCTTTACCAATCACGAGACTTGTAAAATATTTAGTGGGAAATAAAGTGCCATTATTAGGTCCAATCAATTCCACCGCCAACTTAGGCACAAGCACACCTTTGCTACCATCCCATGCCACTTCAAAATCCAAAGTCGCTTTGAGTACGGCACTAACGCCTGCCTCACTTATCAACTTTTGCATATTTGAATTGGGTCCCCAACTTTCAGTAACAGGTACAAAATTGGAAATCACTTTAAGCCCTTGATAACCTCTTGAAACCTCTACTTTCGTATTGGCGTCGTCTTTTGAGAATTGCTGAATTCTTGAATAAGCGTCAGTAGCTTTTATTTTTTCAATGGGTTCAATATTGACTTTAAGCTCTTCTTTCAAGACAGTTGTAAGGTTTTTATACATATTATCCAATATAAAATCCCATTGTTCATCGGGTAATTGAGGAAATTGTAGGGTTTTAGTCGTCGTCGTATAGGAGTTTCCGCCAATATTATATTTGGTTTTTTCTTTATGATCGTAGGTGACACCCCTCAGTGCAAAGGACACAGTGCCGATGTTTTTGATATTACTAAACAATCTACTTGAAAAAGCATTCGGCTTGCTAAACTCATAACTCACATTGCCATCTTCAAATTTATCGCTGCCCGTAGCGGTTACGCCTGTGCTGTTTTCAATGTCTGGTTTGATTTCCAAATATCTGCCATCTTCATAATTATTGTCGTACTCTACTTCCTTAAAATTGCCACTTGCATTAGTCGCTTTATCTCTACTCATGCGAACAATTTGAATGTAGGAATCTTTATAATTCGTCGCGCCGTTGCTATTATTATTGTTCAAATTCCTAAAATAAGCAGCAGGAATCACTAATTTATCAGCCGAAGGGAAATATCCCAAATCTGCCCAATATTTCAAGCCCACGCTTTTAGCTAAAATCCTAATGCCTAAAACCGTATTTTCAGAACCTTTTGGATTGTCTAATTCCAAAACCATATCTTTTGAAGGGTCAATTTTAATGGTTTCAGCGGCACTGCCATTGATGGTTTTTACCTTCACCGCATATTTCGGCGGATTGATAGTGAAGCTGGATTTATCCCCTTTTTTAGTCGTAATTTCTACCACTTGCGGCTTAGTCAAATTGCTTGAAAAAGCACTATAAACGCCCATTGTAGCAAATTCAGCAGGCTTACCATCAATCGTCACGCTGCCATCAATTTTTGTAAAACCATATGAATCCTTTTTAGTAAACATCAAAACCACCATATTGCCACTGGTTTTCCAATTTTCATAAAATGCCATATCTGCAGTGCCTAAATTGCTTGGGCAAATATTATTTTGATTCCAAACACTGGGTACTATTGAATTCAAATCATCAGTAGAGCTTGTTTGCATCGTGCCACCAGCTACTTTCGCCACTTTAGTAATCACTTTAGTCAATAAGCTCGTTTTACCTTTTTTGTCTCTTTTAGATTCTTCGGCTGCGGCGGGCGTCGAATCATTGGCAGCTTCATTTGATTTCTTTTTAAAAAATTGAGCATGGGTTTGAATAGAAAAAGTACAAGCCAATAAAAGGATAGTTAAGAGTTTCATTTTCATTATTTTAGTTTGTGAATTAAAAACACAAATTTAAATATATTAATAATCGAAGACCATAACGCAAATGCGTAATGGTTTCACAGTGAAATAGCTCTTATATTTGTATTTATTATCTCGTACAAAGACGGCATAAGACTAAGCCTAAAAAATCAAATCTATACGGCGGTTACCTTCAAGGAGGTAACCGCTTATTTTTTACTCAAAACCGCCTATCTTTGGCAATGAGTAGTAATGCCAATAATGGGTTGAAAATCACGAAGTGATTGAATATGAATAACCCCTGATGAAATCAGGGGATAATGTTTTAAAGAATGGCAATAACTGCGGAGCAGTTGAATGTGAAAGGGTCAGTAATTGGGAATATTTCACATTTAACTGCTCCGCAGTTAAGTAAACCACTCATTTTAACCCTCCGATTTCATCGGGGGTTATTCATATTCAATCGCTCCGCGATTATTTAACTTTAACTTCTTAAATTAAATTAAGACAGCCAGTTTTTCAAGAATCCTACAAGACAATTTATTCTATAAATGAAGTATCCAATCAGCTTTTTTATCCTTTTTTTTGCTTTTATACTGAGGGGGTCGCCCTTGCAAGTATTGCCATGGGCGGATAAAGATTTGAGCCTTTCGGGATATATTTCTATACTAAAAGATGATAAAGGAGATAAAACAACAAATGAAATCCTAAGAGATTCGTCCGACAATAAATGGCAACTCTATCCTTCAAATTACCTGCAATTGGGCTATACCAAAAGCTATATTTGGGTTCGATTGGATATTAATTTTTCTGAAATACCGAGAGAAAAATTGTATTGGTGGTTTGATATGTCAACACCTCAAGATGTGCAGTTTTATCAAATCGAAAATGATAGTGTTCAAAAATATGTACAAACAGGTATTGATTTCCCATTTGTTCAAAGAGATATTTTAAATCGCCTTTTAATTTTTTCATTTCAACCGACGAAAACAGGTAAAACAACGATTTTAGCAAGATTTCATAGTGAAGTTGGCTCAACCGTTGGTTATTCATATTTAAATTCTCTTTCCGCTTTTTCAGATATTGACCGAAAAATAACTGGTTGGTGGCTGGCTATTTTTGCATTTATGCTCGTTGGTTCTTTGTTGTCATGGGGTTTGTGGATAGCTTTTAGAGAAAGAATTTATGCCTATTATGGTGCTTATGTCATGTGCGCCTTGATGTTTTTGATAAGCGTCAATGGATTCGGCTATGAATGGTTTTGGCGAAATTCGCCCGTGTTAGCCAATGCGACAAAAGTGGTTTGGACTTATGGTTTATTGGGTTTTTTACTTTTATTCGTTTACCGATTGTTAATTGATGTCTTAAAAAACTATAATTGGCTGCAACAATTGGTTCGAGTTGATACAGGTTTTTTGATGATTGCCACCCTCATTGCCCTCAATTTTAGAAGTTTCCCCTTGTCGTTTTTACCTAAATTTCTGTATTTCGGTAATTTGACTATCATAACTTGTTTCCTCACCGTTTTTTTGATGTTGACTATCGGTGTTTATAAACGGTATCAACCTGCTTACTATTTTTTAGGCGCATTTTTACCTGTCGCTTTGGCTGGCATCATTGTTATGCTTAGGAATGCCGATATTCTCCATGCGCCCATTTTTCAATCAACTTTTATACTCGTTACCGCTTTTTGTATCGAAATTGTCCTACTGTTTTTAGTTCTTTTGAAACGTTTTCAAATGCTTTTAAAAAATCAACAAGAGAAAATACAAATGGAATTTGAAAGCCAAATGCGATTGCAATATGAGCGCGAGCGCATTAGCCGAGACTTGCACGACAATGTAGGGGCGCAACTCAGCTATATTATTTCAAATATTGACCATATTGTTGAAACAGAAAACAAGGATAACAATCGCTTAGATGATGTCTCAGACACTGCAAAAAATGCGATTTTGAATTTGAGAGAAACCATTTGGGCTATCAATAATGAGCAAATTACGGTAGAGGATTTTTATGATCGCTTTAAATTATATGCTACTAATCAAGTGAAAAATAGGTCAGATGTACTTTTGATTTTTAATGAAAATATCATTCATAACCACACGCTGCATCCCAATCAAGCCCTCAATCTGTATAGAATTTGTCAAGAGGCTTTGACCAATGCCTTAAAATATGCCCATGCAAAATCATTTGAAGTTTATATTCAAGCCAATGAAAATCCTTATTTTCAATTTTCCTTAAAAGATGATGGCGTTGGCTTTGATTTTAATGAAAATACTGAGGGGTATGGTTTCAAAAATATGAAAGCCCGTGCAGAAGAAATGGGCGCCAGTCTAAATTTAAATTCTGAAAAAGGGAAAGGCACAACCGTGGAAATTATTCTAATTTAGTGAAAAGTGAAAAGTGAAAAATAGGAACGCGGATGACACGGATTATGCTGATTTTCACGGATTTTCCTCTTTAATTTTTTTAAAATCCGTGTTAAGCCGCTCAATCCGTGTCATCCGCGTTCCAATTATACTTTTCACTTTTCACTTTTCACTATTATCTTTTCACTAATTCAAAACCACCGTTTTTTGACAGCAATTGTCACCGCTTGAGCGCGAGAAGTGACGTATAATTTTTTATAAATATTGTCAATATGCTTACGAATAGTATTGGGGCTAATGTCCAATTTTTCAGCAATATTTTTATAATCCAAGCCATCTACAAGGAATTTTAAGACTTGCATCTCTCTATCGCTCAATTTTTCAGTGTTATTATCGGCTTGTACTGAGGGGGTCGCTTGCGCCAATAAATTCATCGTTTTTCGAGCAATACGGGGCGACATAGGCGCACCGCCAAACTCAATAATCTCTTCAATGGCTCGAACAATCACTTCCGGTTTTTCTTCTTTTAATAGATAACCGACTGCTCCTGCTTTGATGGCTTCAAATATTTTATCATCATCATCAAACACTGTGAGCATCAAAAAATTGACTTCGGGATACAAAGCAAATGCTTCTCTCACTGTTTCGATACCATTTTTCAAAGGCATTTCTATATCCATCAAAACCACTTGAGGTAGGCGAAATCCAGCCCGTTGCGACATTTTATAGAGAAAATCTTCACCATTTTCAGCTTCAAAAAGCATTTCGATACGCCCTGTTTCCTTCAAACGTTCGGCAATAGATTGGCGGAGGGCTTTTCTATCATCAGTTATGGCTATTCTTATTTTATCTTGGGTGTTCATTTTACAAAATATTTCACTTAGTTTTTGATACAATTTTAATTTTATACAAAGAAAATGATTTAAAATGATTCTGACAATAATACATTTGCGTAAGAATAGCCATCAATAAAAAAGCGATTATCACCATCAAAGGATAATCGCTTTTTTTATTGATACTATAATATAACGACAATTCTATTTCCCCAAGAATCCAATATTAAAACCAATGTTCATCGCTAATCCATTATCTGCAATGACATGACCGTAATTAGAAGAGTTAAAATTAGTTTCGCTAAAAGTGCCATTGCCCGTACTAATTTTTCCTCTTGATATAACACCAATGCCGACACCTGCAAAAAAATCAATCGCAAAGGCATCGTCAAGAATCCATTGCTTACCAAAAGTGAGCATGGCAACGCCAAAAGTTGTCGTTACCCGTTTAGAGACTACCGTAGAAGTTGTACCATTGTAAGAGTAAGAAACCTTGTTCTCAGCATAAGAAGTGAGGTTGATTTCAGGACGAATGTACCCACCTTTGAGCAAATGTGCATATCGTTGGCGGCTGCTGTAATAGTCTGGTTTGTGGTAAAATTTATATCCGACCGTCAAGCCCAATCCAAATGGTTTAGGTTTAATCGTTGTATTATTATAGGTGTAATTACTATTGTTATCAGTTCTGCCCAATCCAATAATATTTAAACGCCCTTCAACGCTCTTCCCTGGTTTGAGGTTGCGCTCTAAAATAAAAGAAGTATGCCCAAAAAGGGGTTCTAAAAAGCTGATTTTATAAGCTGTTCTCTTTTGATCAGAATACAATTCTGGGTTGTCGATAGTGCTGACTTCCTCTTTTGTAAAATTATGGACAGTGCCATCTTCAAAAACAATCTTTTTCACCAAGTTGATGTCAATCGTGAATGTCGCACCATTCTGTTGGTCAAACATTTTATACTTCACATCGTCGGGATTGATTTCAACGATTTTAGCAGCAATGGTTTTGCCATTTTTACGGTGAATAATATCTTGCGCTTTGGCAGCACAAAAGCTGAGGAAAATAATAGACAGGGTTGCAGCAATTTTTAGGTTTCGATACATAATTTGGTAATTTTAGAAGATGGGAAAAATGTTTTACAAAATTTAATTCGATAAAATTAAGGTATATTTTTTAATGATAATAATTTTTTATTTATCTGAATAGACCCCCTCAGTATTTTAACGATTTTCTAATAAAAAAGGCTGTTTCTCTTGGCAAAAAGTTGAATATTGGCGCAATCTCAAAAAAATAACGCTATATTTGTTATCAAAAATAAGAAATGAAATCACCGTTTGTAGGAATGAATGTACAATATATCATAAATGACAAAGGTGAAAAATCCGCTGTTGTTATACTTATGAAAACATACCTCGATATGCTCGAAAAACTTGAAGAATTAGAGGACATAAAGCTTTATGACGAAGTCAAAAGCCGCAATGAATCTACTATTTCTTTAGATGATTATCGCCAGCAACGCCTCAAAAGAAATAATTAGGAGCGTTGTGCTACTTTATTTCTCAAAGTTCCAATCCCATCAATCGTAATTTCCACCACATCTCCAATTGCTAAAGTAAAATCGTTCGGCGGCACCAATCCTGTTCCCGTCATCAAAAAAACGCCCTTTGGAAAAGTCATTTCTCTGAACAAATAACCCATGAGTTCATCATGTTGTCGTTTCATCCGATTGATGAGAATATTGCCTGAAAACACGCTTGTTTCATGGCGATTTATATTGATTTGAATACCTGTTTCAGGGTCAATCGGCTTTTCAGGTACATACAAACAAGGACCCAAAGCCGTAGAGCCATCATAGCTTTTGGCTTGAGGCAAATACAAAGGGTTTTCCCCTTCAATATCCCTTGAACTCATGTCATTCCCGCATGTGTAAGCGACTATTTTACCGCTCGCAGTAGCAAAAAGCGTCAACTCAGGCTCAGGTACATTCCATTTTGAATCGCGGCGAATGAAGACTTCTGCACCCGTACCGACAGTCCGAGCAGCCGTTGATTTAAAGAAAATTTCAGGGCGATCGGCATCATAAACCCGTGCATAAAAATCGCCACCACCAGCATTTTTGGATTCTTCCATCCGCGCTTCACGGCTTTTCATATACGTGACGCCCGCCGCCCAAACCTCCTGCTGACCAATTGGCGCAAGCACTTCCAATTCCGCAAAATCTTTAATAAAAACAACGATATGACTTGAAATTTCTTTTATCAAATGCTCATATAAATCATCTCGATTGATATAAGCATCCCAATCAGTTCTGAACGATAGATACAATTTTGAATTGGCTTCCACGACGATGCCTTGCTTGGTGTTGTAGAGTTTCATATTCTTGAAAATTTTTGAGCAGTTAAAAATAAAATGTAAATTTATCACACCCCCTCAGTATTTCATTAAAAAAAAAGCATAATAATTTTACCGCTATTTTGTACACCAATTTTCAATTTTATTCACTACGAAGTTGTAACAACTCTTGGGTTGAAAGGCAGTTTTTAAACCCTTTTTTAATTAGTGCTTTGCGCAGCACCTTATCGCCTGTCCAAAGTTTGATGTCTAAAAAAAGGCTCAACGCAACAAAAGCAATGTCATCCATATCCACATCACGGACATAATTGGCGGCTTTTGTCCAAAATCCAAACGGAATCAATGCTTCGGAAAAAAAAGTGAGTTGGTTGTAGATGAGAAATTCTATTTCGTGGTATGTTAATTCGTCATAGCCTGTTATATCAATAATTTTGCTTTTATGATTGGCTATTTCTTCTCGAAGATATTCACAAGTGTAGAACTCAAAATGTTCCTGTGAATTGAGAAGCACATCTCCAATAACACTGTGTTTATTAAGCATTGCGCTGAAAACTATATTGCTATCAACGATAATTTTCATTTTTCAGGAAGAAATTTATTTTTATTTTTCTCCCACCAATTTTTATTGACTTCCAAAGAGAGTTCATCCGCATCATTTTGAGACGCTTTACTTTTAGAAATTAATTCTTTATAGCGTAAATAATTCAAAAAACGTTGAATTTCATCGATATTTACATCTATCGGTAGCCTTAAAATGATGGCATCAGAGGTTCTTTCAATTGTCATATTTTCTCTTTTTAAATTTTTATAAATTTAAGCAAAGCTATTAAAAAACGATTGCAATTCAATTATGATGAAATTAAATTTTAACTTTAATAAAGTCAATTTACATACTTTATTTTCAAAAAACAACTTATGTCCATTTATTTTTCACTAATCACAATTCAAAATTAAAAACATGAGTAATATATCCAACGAATTAGCCCGCCACATACGTGAAATTCACTTTGGCAACAACTGGTCAGACAGTGATATGAAAATGGTACTCCAAGATGTTACTTGGCAACAGGCAGTGGCAACGCCTATTCCCAATGTCAATAGTATAGCAGTGCTTGTCTTTCATACTAATTTTTATTTGAATTATGTACATAAGCATACGCAAGGGATTAAATATGTCTTTGAACATGAAGACAGTTTCAAAGCACCTGCCATTCAATCCGAATCTGATTGGCAAACCTTGCTACAAAAAACGTGGGACGATGCTGAAGCCTTTGCTCAAACCGTTGAAAATTTGCCCAGCGGTGATGATTTTTATCAGGTTATACCACCCAATCACAACAGTTTTTATAAAAATATACAGGGCATAGTTGAGCACAACCATTATCATTTAGGGCAAATTGTTTTGTTAAAAAAACTTGTTTGAATGAAGTGTACCCCCTCAGTATAAAGCCAATTTGAATGCTCAAAATAGCTCAATGGAGAAGATGCCATTTTAAGACTTATTCGTTTTGTCAATCTCAGCAACAATTTGCTTCGCCACCGTAATCGCTTCTTCATACAATACTAAACTGCTTTTGGCGGTATTTTGAAACATATTGAGCATTGTCTTGAATTTAGGGCTTAAAACTATTTTTTTAGCATCCTGTTGAGCATTTTCTGCCCAAAAATCAGTGATTTTCAAAATTTGATTGGCATTTATTTTCTCTACTTCCAAAATGCTTGGGGTAGAATCTTGGTAATATTTAAGAATCTGTTTCTTCAAATTTTTATTTTCAATATAACCAATTTTACCACTTGATTTAAAACCCTCGTAGTTACCATTATTAATTTTCGTCGTCCCAATACTTGAACCAAAACGAAATGATGTCAGGCTATCCGCTTTTTGAGCGTTAAGTTGTTCCAAATATAAAAAATTATCAACATTAGTGGAAAGCGAGTCTTTGGCAGTTTGCATACTTTTTATATCGAGATTTAAATCATCTTTTAAGTCTGCCAAAAATTCGCTTGCTTCTTTTTGTTGATGCCTATGCTCGCTCCAACTATGCAGCCAAATAGATAGCGTCACGGCAAAAACAATGATAAATATTTCAATCAGGATTTCTTTCACCTTCTCGCCAAAGGTGTGTTGAGGGTTTTTAGCAGTATCATATATCTTTTTGGTGTGCTTTTTTACTTCTTCTTGCATAATTTTTTGATTGAATAGTAGTTTATAAATGATTTTTTGACACCTCAGTCAGTTGAAATTTATATTTCGCAATTATAGCAAAAATAAAATGCATTTGTGAAATTTTTGAAGTTTTTTAGCAAATATACTGAGGGGGTATGTCATTATTTTGTTTAATTAAATTATTAAAAGATTAAACAAACTGACAACCAAATGCTGATTACGATGTTGTTATAATCGTTTACAATTGATGATTTAAAATACTTTTTAAAAAAAACAGACTATATGACACCTAACACTATTTTGTTGGATTCGATGATGATTGATGAGGATATTTTGACCTTGACAGATGATGAAATCGGTGATGATCACATCATGACATCCGTAGAAACACCCATGCATGCCGACGCTTTCAAACTCACCGATGATGAGAAAATGCATAAAATTGCTCACCATTTCAAGGAAATTATGCACACTTTAGGGCTTGACTTGACCGATGACAGCCTCAAAGGAACGCCCAACAGAGTGGCTAAAATGTATGTAAAAGAAATATTCAGCGGCTTGAATCCAGACAACAAACCGAAGGTCGCTTTATTCGACAACAAATATCAGTACAATGATATGCTCGTTGAAAAAGATATTACTTTTTTCTCCAATTGCGAACACCATTTTGTACCCATTATCGGCAAAGCCCACGTAGCTTATATGTCGAGCGGCAAAGTAATCGGACTTTCAAAACTCAATCGTTTGGTGCAATTTTTCGCAAAACGCCCACAGGTGCAAGAGCGTTTGACGATGCAAATTGCTAAGGAATTGCGCACGGCACTCGGCACTGAAGATATTGCGGTGGTGATAGATGCGAAGCACTTATGCGTCTCCTCACGAGGCGTTCAAGACGTAAACAGCAGCACCGTAACTGCTTTTTATGGCGGCAAATTCAAAGAGGAAAGTAGAAAAAATGAGTTTTTAAAATACTTATAATTATCAGCCGCCTGAGCTTAAATGCCCCTTCTCTAAGCATAAAACCCTTGTGAATGTCGATTCTTCAAGGGTTTTATCATTTTAGGTAATTTCAAAAGCCAATAGAGAAATCTAAAGATGAAACGCATTATATTTGCAGCCCTTTTATGAATTTCAAATTTCAGATTCCAGATTCCATATTTCAGATTCCAAATTCCAAATCTGGAATTTGAAATTTGAAATCTGGAATTTGAAATCTGAAATTCCTCATTCACAACTAATCATTTCTTTAATGAAAAATATTAAGGTTTTTAAATTTGGCGGTGCTTCTTTGCGCGATGTGGACAACATAAAAAACGTATCGGCTATTTTAAAAAAATATGCCGATGACAGCCTCGTTATCATCGTTTCGGCAATGGGCAAAACGACCAATGCCCTTGAAGAAGTTGTGGCTTCCTATTTCGCCCGCGATGGGAAAGCGTTCGATATTTTGAATAAAATCAAGGCGAATCACTACGCCATCATGGACGTGCTTTTCGATAAAAACGATGACGTGTATGCGCATGTGAACGATACTTTCGTAGAGGTCGAATGGGTTTTGGAAGACGAACCACATGATGCTTATGATTATATTTATGATCAAATTGTGTCTGTTGGGGAAATTGTCTCTTCAAAAATAATGTCTGCTTACCTCAATAAAGTAGGTTTGAAAACGGCTTGGCTGGATGCTCGCGATGTTTTAAAAACAGATGAAACATGGCGTGAATCTGTAATCCATTGGGAATCAACGATTTATAACGCACAAACGCAAGTCAAGCCCTTGCTTGAAAATGGTGGCTTCGTGATGACACAAGGTTTTATCGGCTCTACAAAAGATAATAACACCACGACTTTGGGTCGCGAAGGCTCGGATTATTCAGCCTCTATATTTTCACATTGCTTGGATGCAGCGGGTATGTATATTTGGAAAGACGTACCAGGCGTATTGAGTGGTGACCCTCGAATTTTTCAAAATGTTGTCAAATTGGACACTATTCACTACGATGAAGCCATAGAAATGACCTATTATGGCGCGACGGTTGTTCATCCACGCACTATTCAACCTTTGATGGCGAAAGGCATTCCGTTGAATGTCCGTTCGTTCGTTGAGCATGATGCACCTGGGACGATTATCGGCGCCGATGCACCCCCTCAGTATCCGCCCATTTTTATGGCTGAACGCAATCAAATTTTCCTTAAATTCTCTAATAAAGATTTGACTTTTTTAGTAGAATCTCATATCCGTGATTTGTTTGACATCTTTACAAAATACCACGTTTTTGTTAATCTCATGCAGAATAGTGGTGCATTTTTCTACATCAGCATCACTCATGCGCCCGACCGTGAGCGTGAAATGATGCATGAATTGAGAGAAAAATTCAACATCCAAGAAATCCACAACCTCGACCTTTTCACCATTCGCCACCCGAACCCCTCAGTCATTGAGGAGATGAAAGCAGGGAAACGGGTGGTGTTTGAGAAGACGATTCCTGAGACGTATCAGGTGGTTTTGGGGTGATATT
The DNA here is from genome assembly GCA_043744275.1 of Saprospiraceae bacterium. GTDB lineage: Bacteria > Bacteroidota > Bacteroidia > Chitinophagales > Saprospiraceae > JAAFJT01. Next base: position 9,542 of record JAYTUY010000046.1, on the reverse strand, counting down.
TTGTAAAACTTCTTATATTTCGATAAAATAATTTGTGAAATTTTTATTGTTTGCCCCCTAACCCCCAAGGGGGAACACTTTGGAAGTATTGGATGATTTTAGCACTCGTTTTCCACCACTTCCTCAGGTGTTCCCCCTTGGGGGTTAGGGGGCAGACCTAAAACCTGCCACTATGACCAACAAAGAAATTGCCCGTGTTTTCTCCGACCTTGCGTCCATCATGGAGCTTCATAATGAGAATCCTTTCAAAATTCGCTCGTATGAGAATGCGTACATCACTTTGCGCAAGCTCGATAAGCCGCTGGCGGAGATGCCGCGCACTGAAATTGATACCATCAAAGGCGTTGGGAAGGCTATTGGCGATAAAATAGAGGAGCTTTTGAAAACGGGTCAATTAGAAACGTTTGAAAAATATGCTGAGAAAACGCCCGCTGGCGTAGTGGATATGCTGCATATCAAAGGTTTTGGTCCAAAGAAAATACAAGCCGTTTGGCAGGATATGGGCATCGAATCTGTCGGTGAATTGCTGTATGCTTGCAATGAAAACCGCTTGATTGAATTGAAAGGTTTTGGAAAAAAAACGCAGGAGGAAATCCGTAAAGCAGCGGAGTATTTTCTAAAATCTAAAAACAAGCGTTTTTGGGCTGTGGCGGATGCAGATACTGAGGGGGTCATCAAATTCCTTCAATCGGGAGTTGCTGGCTTGGGAATTTCAGATTCTAAAATAGAAAGAGTTGGTGAGTTGCGGCGATTGAATCCGATTGTTGAAAAACTTGAATTGCTGGTAGCTGGGGTTGAAAATATTGAACAACTCTTTGATAATCAACAACTTATATTGGTTGATAAAAAAGAAAATACCTATTTATGCAAAACTGAAAACAACGTCCCTGTCTTAATTTATACTTGCGCCTTGAATGAATGGGGGTCTAAATTATTTAAATATAGCGGTAGCCGTCCGTTTTTGGAGGCGTTTGTAAAATATACTGAGGGGGGTGCTAATCAATTGGATTTTAAAAATTTAAAAACGGAAACGGAGATTTTTCAAAAAGCAAACCTCCCTTTTATCGAGCCTGAGCTGCGAGAAGACGCTGATATTTTAGAATTAGCCAAAGCCAATAAGCTGCCCAATTTAATACAACTCGGTGATATTCAAGGAGTTATACATAGTCATACGACTTATTCGGATGGCATTAATACCTTGCGTGAAATGGCAGAAGCGGCTCAACGCTTCGGCTATAAATATATCGGCATCAGCGACCACTCGAAAGCCGCATTTTATGCGAATGGCTTGAAAGAAGACCGCGTCGAGCAACAATGGCAGGAGATTGACGACCTCAACAAAGAGTTTTTCAATTTCAAAATTTTGAAAAGCATCGAAAGCGACATCCTCTACGATGGCTCACTCGATTACAGTGACGATATACTGAGGGGGTTCGATTTTGTCATCGCTTCCATCCACTCCACCCTCAAAATGGACGAAGCCAAAGCCACTGCCCGACTCATAAAAGCCATTGAAAACCCCTACACCAAAATATTAGGGCATCCCACAGGCAGGCTACTGCTCTCTCGCGAGGGCTACCCGATAGACCATAAAAAAGTGATAGATGCCTGCGCCGCCAATAAAGTCTGCATAGAACTCAACGCCAACCCCTACCGCTTGGATTTGGATTGGACGTGGATTCCGTACGCCCGTGAGCGTGGCGTTCTCATTTCTATCAATCCTGATGCACACAGCATTGAAGGCATTAAAGATATTCGCTATGGTGTGTTCGCCGCACGTAAAGGGCGGCTGGATACTGAGGGGTGTCTGAATGCGAGGAATTTGGATGGTTTTTGGGATTTTTTGAAGTGATTTCAAGGAATAATGTCAATTAATCAAGACCCTTCCTTCCAAATTTCAATTTTAATTACCTTTTTTTATTAGTGAATATTGACAAAGTTATTTTATAATATGCGCAAATGATTAATTTTGCGGTATTATGGAATATGAAAAAATAAGATTAAAACCAGTAAAATTTGTGGTACTTACGTCATTGAGCCTTGAAGAATTTGATTATCTGCTGCCTACTTTTGAAAAAGAAATAAAGCGAATATATCGTAAAACGTCACGCAAAACCATTAGATTGAACAAATTTAAATGGCGAGAGGAACTTCCCAGTGCCGCTCACCACATTATTAACCACATCAAAAGTGATAGTCGGCTTTTTGTTAGGATACAATTCATTAAAAGCAATGCGTGAATCTGTTATATAATTGAGCTCCCAAATGCCTGTTAGCTTCGATGAGTCGGGCAATGCGTCAACACGATTGTTTTCGTCGACCAAATTAGGTGTCGGTTGAGTATTTGTCTTCTTTGCGGCTCGTGTGCATTGGATAAAAAATAGGCTAAAGAACGAGGACGGCGATAGGCAATGAAATGCGCTGTAAGAGATATTTTTTCATCTTATTTTTATTTTAAAATTGTTGAAAAATGCTTAAAATACTGAGGGGGTCATTTTCTTATAAAAATAAAGGAGGTTATCTATCAAAATAAATAACCTCCTTGAAAAAATGCTTATAGAACTCATTTGTTAAACAATAAACGGATCAACTATTGCCAATACCTCTGTTTTACTCAAAGGCTCGTCAAAACTTTCAGTGGCTGCTGCGGTAGAGATGGTTTTTCCTCCAATTCCGACTATGGCTACGCCTGCCTGAGTGGTATTTTCTTCGCCATTATAGCTGGCTTGAACGATTGTATTGGCTGCGCCAACTCCTGGATCTTTGCCTGTAATCCAAGGTTTTACATCGCCGAAATTGTTGAATTTACGCATTTGGCGAATGTGAGAAGCATGACGCGCCTCTACTGAGTGGATATTAAGTGCTGCTTCGAGCAAATCCCCTTGACCCAATAGATTGCCTGCTTGACCTTTATAGGCGCGGACACCTGTATCTTCAAAAACTTGCGCTACAGCCAAAAAGGTTTCATAACTTGTAAAAACAGCTTTGAAAGGACCATTTTCTGAACCATTTCCTCCTGTAAAATCGAACTTAGGCTCGGCTACAGGCGTGCCACCCAAAGAGGTGATGGTTGTTTTTAAAAAATTGACGTGAGATAATTCGTTATTTCTAATAGAAGAAATAGCATTTAGCGGTGCACCAGTCGGAATGAGATTAGGCGAATCGACCGCTTTTTGATAGAAACGGTATTCCAAATATTCCAAAGTGAGAGCATAGTTGAACACATCCAATATTAATGGATTAACAGTTTGCCCATAAGCTTTTTGAAAAACGGCACTCAGCGCAAGGGGTAAAGATGCCATAGTAAGTTTTTTGCTCCAACGCGCAAAAGAACGCATTGCCCAACGGCGAGAGTCAAGTCGCCCTGCAAGATCTGCATCATGTTCCTCAATGGAACTGACTATATTAATTAGATTCATTGTTCGTTTTTTTTAAAGAATGAAAAATTATGCAGGCAAAGTGCTCGCATCAAGTTTTGTGGAAATATAGGTAGATGCTATACCTATTACTTCTCTTGGTTTTCTGGATGTATCCAGCCCGTTTGAAGTAATGACAGAGCTATCCGCAAAAGACCCGTTGGAGAGCAAATCCCGAATGTAAGCAGCATGACGCGCTTCCACCGAAACAATTTTGCCCGCAGCTAACAGATAATTCGCATCGGCAATATACCGACCTGCTCCGTTGTAAGCAGACACGCCAAGGTCTTCAAAACTTTTAGCAGTGTTCAAAACGCTGTCGCGGCTCGTGAAATCAATGCTCGTAAAATTGACCTCTAAATCCTGAATAGCCTTAGTCCCTAAAGCCGCTTTAAAGAATTCACGATGAGCAATTTCATGGTCGCGAACATCGGTCAAAAGGCTTTTTTCAGCCGCAGACATACCGCCATAAGGGCTGTCAATCACCTTAATGTAAAAAGCGGCTTCGAGCTGTTCAAGTGCATACGCAAAGTTGAGAATAGCGATATCTTCTGTGCCGAAATTGACACCGCCTGCATTCACATCATCTTTTTTACACGCATTGGTGGTGAGTAAAAGACCAGTTGCTAAAGCTGCGCCAGCGTAGCCAGTATACCGCATGAACGACCGGCGGTGCAATGTTTTTTGATAAAAACCCAAGTTGTCGCTTACTTCGGGTTCAATTTTTTCTAATAGTTTCATCGGATGATTTTTTTAATGTTAGTAAATTTTTTTTTAAGTTTTAAATTCAATTCGTTGATTTGGTAATTCAATTATTAAAAAAAAACATAACTGTTGATAAATTTACTCCAACGTAAAAATCAACTGTTCATCTCTATCTTTCATGGGAATTTGCCTAACGAAATCGTCAAAGGCGGCATCGTGCTCACTTTCAGCACCATATATATCCATCACATAGCCGATTAAACCATCTTTGGCTTCAATAACGTACAGGACTGAGGAATCAGCAGGATCAGAATCGCCTTCAAAACGATAGGTTTTGATGATAGTCAAATCATCTGGCATATATTTATTGCCATTGGTAGTAGTGAACGAATCACCTTCCATCTTAAATTCATTGTCATAGCGTTGCTTGCGTAGCTTTTCTAAAACACCGCTTAACGTGGACATAACACTTGCTCTGTCTTCCATGATTTTTATTTTTTAATTTGAAAAAAACTTAAAATACTGAGGGGGTGCTTGTTAATTATTGAATGCGATATGAGAACATTCTTAACAAAAACACCCCCTCAGTCATGCTTTAGGCTTGATGAAGCCAACGTCATCATATTTTACAAATTTTTTCTATAAACCGAATGCCGTTTTTAGTTTTTTCGCAGCCAAAGCTTGAGCTTCTTTTGCTTGCGGTACAACTGTAGCCATGCCATAAAATTCATGCGTCACGCCGTTGTATATTTCATATTCCGTATTTACATTAGCTGCTTTTAATCGGTCGCTCAATAGTTTTCCTTCAGTTTGCAAAGGATCTATTTCTGCCCCAATTATTAAAGTCTTCGGCAAGCCTGCGAGATTGGCATTGACTACAGCAATGCGAGGATCAGTGGCTTGCTCGGGCGAAGCCAAAGCATATTTTACAAACCATGCCATCATAGCTTTATTCAATGGTTTTGCATCAGCATATTTTAAATAGCTTTCGCTGTTCATGTTGTTATCAGCAACAGGATACACCAAAACTTGATACAAAGGCATTTTAATACCCTTATCACGTGCCATAATACTCATATTTATAGCTAAATTGCCACCTGCACTTTCTCCTACAACAGCTATTTTACTGGAATCTGCTTTTATAGAAGATGCATTATTAAGCACCCATTGATAGGCATCGAAAGAAGCATTATGCGCTGCTGGAAATTTATTTTCAGGCGCTTTTGGGTATTCTACCGCTACTACTATTGCGCCTACTTGCTCACAAAGTCCTTGTGCACTCGCATTATAGACATTGATATCCGCTATCACAAATCCACCGCCGTGATAATACATAATGACGGGATAAGTAGCAGCACCCGTTTTAGGTGTATAAATGCGAGCATGTACAGTGCCACCTGTAATCGGTATTTCTTTTCCCGCAGTATCACATTGTGCGGTCGGTACCAGAATATTATAGTCTTTCATGATGGCTTTGACTGCGTCAGTGGGTGTTGGCTGCATACGCGCTTCAGCAGGCTCAAGGGTTTCAATTGGTTTACCCCCTAAACTTACCAATTTTTCAATAACAGCTTGCATTTCTGGCTTTATGGAAGGTCCCCATGTAGGAGTAGGTCCTGTGGGTTTTATATCCACACCGTTTTCATTGTTTTTACAAGAGGACATAGCTAACACTACAATTAGCCCTCCCAAAATAAGATTTTTAATGTTTAAAAAAAATTTCGTCTTCATAATAATTGCTTTTAATTTATTAAAAATTGATTAATTATTACTTAAATTGAAGACGTGTCAATTAATATTTTTAGGTTTAATAGTAAATTTCCAAAATGCTTCTGCCAAAGGTGTTGTAATAGCTTCCCAACTGCTCTCTTCAAATCCGTAGGTCTCTGTCATGATAGCATATTTTATTTGCCATATTTGCTTAGATAGTATATTGTAAAATGTAGCATTTTCTAAAGGTTGCGGATAATATGCTTTATTGCCATCTTCATAAGCAAATAGCCAAAGTTCAGTTGTCAATATTTTACTATTATCACAAAGTCTGATAACTGCTTGGCTCACTTCTTCATGCCTAAGGTGTCGAGTATATTCGCCGGTCGGATTATGGGTGATTATAAGGTCGTAGTGTTTTGGAGGTAATAATCGCAGAATAGACTGCTCAACCTCTTCACTCTCCAACGGATTCTGTTCGGGTCCGTCGTCGAGGTCACCCATAATACCTTCGGCTTTAAAAATTTTTAGTGCTTCTGAAAATTTATGTGCTCTCTCTATATCGCTTTTCCGACAAAGGCAAACTATAAAGCATTGCCATGAAGGATTATTGAGTATAGTGCCGCCTGTCCACAACGTTTCATCGTCGGGATGAGCAACGATGATAGCTACAGATTTTGTAGGGCTATCCATTTCTATGTTTTTCAATCGTCAGTCTCGCCATCAAATAACTTAAAGTAGATTCAGAACCTTGATTAAGATTGACATGTTTATCTTCTAATCCATCGTAACAACCACCTGTGCAAGGATTGTAAATAATTTGATTTAAATGATTTTTACCCAAGAACCAATTAAAAGCCGTGACCATTTTCTGTGAATAATCAAACTCTTTAAAAGTTCTAAAAAATTTGTCTAAAGCCAAAATTGTATAAGCTACGTCGATCGGTTGTTCGCCATGTGGTGCAGGTCTTTGACCTTTATGCAACCAACTTTTATTAGAAATTACTTTAATGCCGCGCTCACTGAACGTCAATGACAAAAGGAAATCAAAGGATTCTTTGGCTATCTGCTTGTAAGTAACATTACCAGTTTCCATATAGGCACACAACATGGCTTCTGGTAAAATACTGTTGCCATATGTCAAATAGCTTTCAAACCATTTCCAGTTGCGCTCAGCTTCATGACGATACATTTCAACCAGTCTATCTGCAAATATTTTTATAAGTGCAGTATAATCAGGTGATTTCATTTCAAGATTAGCATAATACAGCCCTTTGATTGTAAAAGCCATAGCGCGAGTAGAATGCATGGTTTCAGCATGGGACAACGCTTTTTTTACCACAGCTTTAGCCGTTGTAATCAAATGAGCAGGCAATAAATGAGTTTTTGAAATTAAAAATCCCAACGCCCACAAAGCACGACCATTTGAATCTTCCAAATTTGTCTCATAATTTTGATCAGTAAAATGCTTATCATTGTCTACATAATTCAAAAAATCACCAGCCGGTTGTTGACAAAATTTCAAAAAATTGAGGTATGTATTGATATAAGCAATATCCTTTTCATCGCCTGTACACTCATAGTGCATACACATAGCCACCAACGCCCGTGCATTATCATCCAAAGTAAAACCAGTTGTAATATCAGGTTGATTGATAATTGAAAATTGAATAATCCCCTTCTCAGTTGTCATCTTTTTGACATGCTCCAAATTGATGGTTGGTATCCGATAGTTGAGATTTATTTTTTGAGAAAGAGTTACTTTTTTCTGAACCACCCCCTCAGTATATTTCACATTTTCCTTTAAAAAAGTGTCGGATTGAGGATTTCCTCCCAAAGATTCGTTTGGCATTATGCTATATTTTGTATGAATATTATATGATTGTGGCACGTTTTCCAAATCAGCCATTTCTAATTCTACATCTATTTTGCCCGCTATTTTTTGAAGCAAAAGAGCATGAGCATTTGCTGAATTTTCCCATACAGTCGGCACAATTCGTTGCAATGAACTCGCGCTAACTGATAGTCTCAAGGCATCATCTCCCAATAATCTGTTCACACCTTCTGCCAATTGTACAGAATTTTGAAAATCAATGATAATGCCTGTATCATCTTTCAAAACCTCTTTCGCATGAGGAATAGGCGTTGATATAATAGGGCATCCGCAACTCATAGCGTAAGAAAAAGTACCGCTCACAGCTTGATGAGGGTCTTTAGATGTGAAAAGATAAATATCTGTCATCTGCAAATACTCCAATAATTCCTTCAAAGTGAGGTAACGATTGATAAATTTGACATGATTTTCAAGATTCAATTCTTTTACTTTTGCCTCCAGCATTTCCCTATATTTCTCCCCTTCATGTTTCACAACACCTGAATGCGTTTTACCAATCACCAAAAATGTGGTTTCGGGATTTTGTTCAATAATACAGGGCAAAGCAATCAAAGTTGTTTCAATACTTTTACCTGAACTCAATAATCCAAAAGTAGAAAGCACTTTTCTACCCACTAATCCATGTTTTTCTTTCAAAATATCTTTATTCAAATGCGGCACCAAATGCGTTCCGTGAGCAATGACCGTCACTTTATCTTCTGGTACGCCATAATTAGTTGTCAATATCTTAGCAGCATTTTGAGTCATCACTACAATAGATTCGCAAGCTGCTGAAATATGCCATACTTTCAACTTCATTGAAGCATCAGGCTTAGGCAATACTGTATGAAAAACAAGGCTAATCGGTTTGGTTAGGCGATATAAAAATTTGAGAAAATCTACACCATCGCCATGTTGAAAAAGCCCAAACTCATGTTGCACCATAACCAGTTTAGTTCGTTTATCAACATTAATGGAGTGCGCTAATTCTACATATCGCAGAGAATCGTTTGTATTCAAGACATATTTAACTTCATTAGGATAGTTTTTATAAGACTGCCCTGATTCTAAAGCACATACTTTGAGCGAAAATGAATCAGTAAATTGATTATTCAATGCTTCAATCAAATCCTGAGAATACGTGGCTATACCACATTCTCTTGGCGGATACGAGGTGATAAATAAAATTTCAGGCAGGGCATTATCTTTAATTTGTGCAGCATTTTCCCTTTTTGCAATGACCTTTAACGGTATGGCAGCGATAGTACTACCTGCATAATTTAGAGCGGTTTGATTGTTCATATTCAGTGCAGTTTATATTTTCAATGTGAAGTGTATATTATTTATATTTCATTCTAAAAAATCAATGCCCAACGAGCATACTTCATTCATAAAATGTTGATAGTCAACATCTTACGCAATGCGATTGGCTAAAGTGGGTATTATAAGTGGGAGCAATTGTAGAAGTGTGTGAATTATTTTCTACAAAATAAATGAAGAAGCTTTGTGATTTTTTTTAAAAAATAATTTTTCAGGAGTTGTAAGTTAAGTGCTTCGGTTGTTGTTTCCCCCTAACCCCCAAGCGGGAACGCCTTGGAAGTATTGAAAATCAGAGCTATAATAATGCATACTTCCTACGCGTTCCCCCTTGGGCAGGGTTGATTGGTTCTAAAAAGTGCGAGTCCGGTGGACTCGTTTAAAAGACCGATAATTATATTTCTACAAACGTAAGAGTCCTCTGCACTCTATGATTTAAGCCTTGAATGAGTCCAGAGGACTCGCACGTTTGTAGAAATACAACACCTTACATATATTTTACGAGTCCAGCGGACTCGCAC
>JAYTUY010000045.1:0-7985 GCA_043744275.1 Saprospiraceae bacterium | reverse complement strand
ACCTCAACATTCAGTTTTTGAATTCTTTTATCATCGTCCGAATCAAATTCAACAGTTATTGAGCGAAAAACACCGCCGCCATGTGCCACTTCCATAGGCGTGCTCAGGTAGCGACTGACTCTACAGAAAATGACTTTCCCATCTTGACTGAGGGCATCGGCGTGATAAACATCGCCTGGGCGAAACTGTTCGATGAGGCATTTATGTCTATTATCGCCTAAATTATTGATAATATCCCAAGCTTCTTCTTTGGAATGTGCTTTTTTGATACCTGTAGCTGATGCTTCACCGCGCGGCTTAATGAGCCAGGGCGCAGCGACGGTATCTAAATAATGATTGACATCGCTGTCATTGAAAAGCGAATTAAATTGTGGCACTCGAATGCCTGCCTCTTTCGCCTTCATGCGCATAGCCAATTTATCTCGAAAATATCGGCAAGTGGTTTGTCCCATGCCAGGTATTCTAAAATGCTCGCGCAACTCAGCTCCTTTTTCCACATCAAAATCATCGAGAGAAACTATCCTATCAATTGACTTTGTGCGCATCAACCACGCCAAGCCACCAATCACTTCTTGCATGTTCCAATGACCCTTCACGCCATCGATATCATCTACAAAAAATATATCGTCGAGGCTTTCACGAGGCCATTCGGCATGGCGCAACTGACTGGATGTAACGAGATAGACGGTGCAACCTGCTTCTTTTGCACCGCGCATAAAGTCTTCGCCTTTAAAAAAGCTCGCAATGCATAAAATACTGAGGGGGGTGCTATTCGAAGATGCCATGTTTGGTTTTATTTAAAATATTCTGTAAAGTTTAATTTTTAAAATTTGCTAAAAAAAGGCATAATATCAATAAGGAACAAACTTTTCTTTATAAAATTTGTACTAAAAAGTAATATTTTTTAGAAAATGAAATTATTATCATAACCGAATGAACTAAAGTTTATCTATCAATGTTTAAACATTGAATTTAAATTATTAATTTATCCTTAAAAAAAATAAGACTATGGCAAATTCAGTATTTCACAAATCGACCTCCAGAGGCAATGCCAATCATGGTTGGCTCAATGCTCACCATTCTTTCAGTTTTGCTAACTATTATGATCCTCAACGGATGCATTTTGGTGTACTGCGTGTTTTGAATGATGATATTGTAGCCCCTTCGATGGGTTTTGGTACGCATCCACACGATAATATGGAGATTATAACGATTCCGCTAAGAGGTGCTTTGCGCCACAAAGACAATATGGGCAATCAAGAAGTAATTCATGAAAGTGAAGTTCAAGTCATGTCAGCAGGTAGGGGCATCACGCATTCAGAATTCAATGCCAATGCTGACCAAGATGTGAATTTATTGCAAATTTGGCTTTATCCTAAACTCCGCAACGTCAAACCTCGCTATGCTCAACAATCCTTCAAGTCGGAGGATAGAATCAATGAACTGCAAACGGTGGTGACGCCGCTTGGACAAGAAGAAGGCACGGCGGTGGGCATTAATCAAGATGCATGGTTTTCGCTCGGCACTTTGAAAGCGGGCATCGAAAAAGAATACAAAGTGCGCTTGAAAACAAATGGAGTTTATGTTTTTGTAATTGAAGGTACAGTTAGTGTCAATGGGCAACCCCTCAGTAAAAGGGATGCATTGGGCATCTGGGATATAGAAAAATTGGATATTAAAGCCGAATCAGATGCAGAAATCCTCGTGATGGATGTGCCTATGGAGTTGAATTAATTAGGAAATAAAAATTAGGAATTAGGAATGGAGATTTTGTAAATCTCTAATTCTTAATGCATAGAAAAATATTTATCGATTTTTTCATTTGGTTAAAATTAAATAAAAATGACAGCAACAGCATCAAAATGGGCAATTGACCCCATGCACTCAGAAATTGAATTTAAAGCAAAACACCTCATGATTACGACCGTAACAGGTCGTTTCAAAGAATTCTCAGCCACTGTTGAGAGCGGAAATGATGATTTTAGCGATGCTCAAATCTCTTTTTCAGCAGCCGTTGCCTCTATCAGCACTGGCAACGAACATCGTGATGGACATCTTAAAGGTGATGATTTTTTCGCAGCCGATAAATTTCCTACTTTGACTTTCAAATCTTCTTCTTTTAAAAAAGATGGCGATGACTTTAAATTAATAGGCGATTTGACAATTCGAGATATTACCAAACAAGTGACTTTTGATGTGGAATATTCAGGCATACAGAACGACCCTTATGGCAACACTAAAGCTGGTTTTGAATTGACAGGTAAAATTAAGCGCAAAGAATTTGGTTTGATGTGGGATACGGTGACCGAAGCAGGTGGTATTGTCGTGAGCGATGACATCAAAATTGCTTGTAATATTCAGCTTGTTAAGCAAGTGAATGAATAGATTTTAATAATTTTAGATTTTAGAGATAAAAAAAGCCGCATGAGATTAGCATTCTCTTGCGGCAATTTTTTTTCAATCTTAATCTCCTGTGTTACTTCACTGATGCTAAATTGGCGAGTAAAAATGAACCATCTTCCTTGACTGTAAAAATTTTACCCGTTCTTTTCAATAATTTTCCTTTTTCATATGCCTCCACGCCTACGATGACGGCTTTTTCATAGTACAAAAATTGTCCATGTTTTTCACCATCTTGGTATGAACCATAAATGCGGAGTCCTGCACCAAAATCATAGATTTCTTCTACAGCTTTTCGCCCTGCTTCGCTCTGTCCGCATGTTGTGATGCGCACACCAGAGTAGAGTTTTTTATATTTGACTTGACCTTTCAAATCATATTTTATAAGGTTGCCTACTGGCGTAGTGCCATTGCAAAACAAGCCTTGCTCAATCATCTTGTTATCTTTATTGAGTTTTTTGACCCAACAAATTTTATTCAGACTTTTAATTTTGAAATTATTCTGTTCGTCTTGAAGTTTTTTAAAAACCTCAGCCGTAACAGGCGCACTATCGACAAGATAAACTGTACCGTTGGATGATAATTTGACGGCATGAACCACTAATGTATCTTGTGAAAAAGCAGGTGTGAGTAAAAAAGCGCTAATGATGCTTAGAAATAACTGTTTCATTTTGTAGATTTAAATATAAAGATTCGTTGTCCTAATTTAGGATATAATTGTAATTGCGTAGTAGAATGCAAAATCTTTACCAAATTTCCGTTTTGTGACAGATTACTCTCATTTTATAATTCCCTTTTTTAGCTCTTACAAAAAAATACCCCCTCAGTATCGACCATTTTATAGGCTTTTACTGAGGGGGTAAATATGGGTAAATATGGGTAAATATAGGTAATGGGTAATGGGTAATGGGTAATGGGTAATGGGTAATTTGTAATGGGTAATTAAATTTCCACTTTCACTTTTTCAGGTTTCATCTGAGGGAAAAATAGCACCTCTTGAATTGAAATCTGACCCGTAAACAACATCGCTAAACGGTCTATCCCCAAACCTATCCCTGCCGTAGGTGGCATCCCATATTCTAAGGCTCTTACAAAATCTTCATCCATCGCCATAGCTTCTTCATCTCCTCGTTCAGCTAATTGAAGTTGCTCATCAAAACGTTCGCGTTGGTCTATGGGGTCATTGAGTTCAGAATAGGCATTAGCGACTTCTTTTCCGACAACAAATAGTTCAAATCGCTCCACTAATCCCGCTTTAGTGCGGTGCTTTTTAGTTAAAGGCGACATTTCGATGGGATAATCTATAATAAATGTCGGTTGCACAAGGTTTTTTTCCACTTTTGCTCCAAATATTTCATCAATTAGCTTTGCCCAACCCATTGTATTATCAATGTCGATATGATTTTTTTTACAAAAATCTCTCAACTCTGCTTCCGATTTGCCTTCTGGATTGAACCCTGTATATTTTTCAATGGATCCAAGCATGGTCAAACGAGCATATGTGCCACCAAATTCAATTTCCTGCTCACCTACCATCACTTTCGTCTGCCCGTGCAATGCTTTCGCTACGCGTGAGAGCATTTCCTCGGTCACATTCATCATCCAATTATAGTCCTTGTAGGCGACATAAAATTCGAGAGCTGTGAATTCAGGGTTGTGCGTTCTATCCATCCCTTCGTTGCGGAACATTTTGGCAAATTCATAAACGCCATCAAAACCTGCTACAATAAGCCTTTTCAAATACAATTCATTGGCAATTCGCAGATACAACTGCATATCCAAAGTGTTGTGATGTGTTTTGAACGGACGCGCGGCAGCTCCACCGTGAATGGGTTGCAAAATAGGCGTTTCCACTTCCATCAAGCCCAATTCGTCGAGATAATCGCGCATGGTTCTGATAAGTTGCGTCCGCTTTTTAAATATTTCGCGGAATTGAGGATTGACCGTCAAATCCACATACCGCTGGCGATAGCGCATTTCGGGGTCTGTGAAGGCATCGAAAATATTGCCATCAGCATCTTTTTTCACAACGGGCAATGGGCGAAGTGACTTGCTCAATAGCTTAAACTCTTGAACATGAACCGACACCTCTCCCGTTTTTGTTTTAAAAGCGAAGCCTTTGATGCCTACAAAATCACCAATATCCAAGAGCTTTTTAACCAAGACTTGGAAAAAATCTTCTTTACCCGCTGCCGCATTGACTTCTTCTCCTCTTAGGTAAATCTGAATGATGCCAGTCGTATCTTGAATATTCATAAACATCGCTTTGCCTGCCTCACGCTGCGCCATCACACGCCCTGCAAGCGCGATTTCATGATAATTCAAGCGATTTTTAGTACCATCATCAAGGATTTCTTCTTTATAATTTTCTTTAATATCCGCAGCAAATGCTGTCACGTCAAATTGTTCAGCAGGATATGGGTCGATGCCCATTTCCCTAATTTTTTGTAAAGACTCGCGTCTGCCTATTTCTTGCTCACTCAATGGATGCGCCATACTTTTATTTATTTATTAACAATTAATCGAAAAGAGGTGCAAAATTAGGATTTCTATCATAATTCCCCCAATAAAAAAATCTCAATGCGAAATGAATCCGAATTGAGATTTTATTTTTAATCATAAATAATTGATTATCAACTATTTACGTTTATTGTTATTATTCCTATTGACATTATTTTTGTTATTGTTATTATTGCCGCCTCTGCTGTCATTCCTACTATCGTTTCTGTTGTCACTTCTATTATCTGTTCTGCCATCTGTTCTTCTATCAGTTCTGACATCCCGATTGTCTCTATTATCCCTACCATCTCTTCGCACGTTAGTCGGTTGATTGCTGCGACGATCGCGATCGCGTTCACGCTCCTTACCGCTCATCAAGCCACCTCTGCTGCGGCTGGCATTAGCCAATCCATCAATTCGGCTATCATCTTCAAGAGTGAGTTTGCCATCAGAAAGGATAGTTAAATCATTTTTTATCAAGTCATCGCTGACAAAATGTTCTCTATTCCAAGTTCTATAAGCCATTTTCATATAAGAGCCAATCGTGTTCACGAATCCTGTTTTGATATAACCAGGCTCCATTTCAATAGCTCTTTTTATCATGACCTGCACGTTATTGCCATAATGACGAAAACGGGTGTCTTGTAAAGGATATGGAATACGCTGAGGTTTGACGCGGGCATTTTCAGGTTTTGGAATTTCACCACTGGGCGTGCGAGCATCCAAATCGTATTTAGCGATATGAAAAAGATGCGCCCAAAGTTTCTCACGATAATCCTCTACATTTTTGCTTTGAGGATAAAGTTGCTGTATCAAATCTACTATCTCTTCACAAAATGCTTGACGATATTCACGATCTTGAATATTTTGAGCATGGCGCACAAGCTGTTGCACATTACGCCCATATTCAGGCATAATAAGGAACTCTTGTTGTGTATTGTAGAGCATATCTACATTTGCTTTTCTATCTTTCACTTTTTATTTTTTTTGTAAGATATTAATAATCAATGTTTTAACTCAATATTTTATTGAAATTTAGAATAAAATGTATAAAATACTGAGGGGGCATTTGTTAAAACATTGAAACCCCAAAACAGTTTTATATTTATTCAACCGTCACGGACTTTGCTAAGTTTCGAGGCTGGTCAACGTTGCAACCGCGCAATACAGCAATATGATAAGCCAATAATTGCATTGGAACTACTGATAATAACGGCGTCAAAGGTTCGGCAGTATCTGGTATTTCAATAGTATAATCCGCCAAACCTTTAATGGCTGTATCCCCCTCAGTAACGATGGCGATTACGATGCCTTTTCTCGCTTTCACTTCTTGAATATTAGAGACTATTTTTTCATAAGCACTCTTATTGGTGCAAATGATAACGCACGGCATATTTTCATCAATCAGAGCGATGGGTCCGTGCTTCATTTCTGCTGCAGGGTATCCTTCGGCATGAATGTACGAGATTTCTTTCAATTTCAAAGCTCCTTCAAGTGCCACTGGAAAATTATAACCACGACCTAAATACAAGGCATTGGGCGAATTTTGAATTTCCTTAGCAATATACTGCACTTGAGCATTTATTTTCAAAACATCTTGAATTTTTGCTGGAATATTTTCCATTTCAGTCAAAAGGCGTTGATATTCTGATTTTTTTATAGTGCCTCGTTTGTAACCCAGGCTCAGAGCCATCATCGTCAAAAGCGTTACTTGACCTGTAAATGCTTTTGTAGAGGCTACACCGATTTCAGGTCCTGCATGTATGTACGAGCCTGCATCAGTCATACGAGCAATAGATGAACCCACGCTGTTGACGATACCATAAATCAATGCTCCCCGTGATTTCGCCATTTCGATAGCCGCTAAAGTATCTGCTGTTTCGCCTGATTGAGAAATAGCAATTACGACATCTTTTTCATTGATAATTGGGTTGCGGTAACGAAATTCGGAAGCATATTCTACTTCAACTGGAATACGCGCCAACTCTTCAAACAAATACTCAGCCACCAAACCCGCATGCCATGAAGTACCACATGCAACAATTAAAAGTCTTTCGGCATTCATAATGCGGTTTTCATGCTCTTCCAAACCACCCAATTTTATCCATCCTTCGGAAGCAGACAAGCGACCACGCATAGCATCAGCAACAGTTTTAGGCTGCTCATGAATTTCTTTGAGCATAAAATAGTCATAACCGCCTTTCTCTAATGCTTCAATTTCCAATTCAAGTTTTTGAATAAATGGATCTTGAATGGTATTGTCTATATTTTTTATTTCAAAAGTGCCGTCTCTGCGAATGGTCACGATTTCTTCATCATTCAAATAAACAACATGTTTGGTATGCTCTACAATAGGCGTAGCGTCAGATGCCAAGAAAAATTCATTATCACCGATACCGATCACCAAAGGACTGGCTTTTCTCGCCGCTACTATTTTCGATGAATCTTCTCTATCCATTACAACAATTGCATATGCACCAACTACTTTCGACAAAGCTACACGAACGGCTTCTTCAAGCGATAAATTTTCACGCTCTTGTAGTTCTTCAATCAAATGAACAAGCACTTCAGTATCCGTTTCGCTATGAAAAACGTGACCGAGCCGTTGCAAAGCCGTTTTAAGAGTAGCATAATTTTCGATGATACCATTATGAACCAATACGAGGCGTTTATTACCTGAATAATGCGGGTGAGCGTTGAGGTCGTCAGGCTTCCCGTGAGTTGCCCAGCGTGTATGACCAATCCCCATTGTAGCATTCACATCCTTACCATGAGCATACTCCATGAGTTCACTCACTTTACCTTTCTTTTTATATACATTTAAATTACCGTTGAGTAAAGCAACACCTGAGCTATCATAACCACGATATTCTAAACGTTGTAAACCTTTGATAAGGATTGGATATGCTTGTTTTTGACCGATATATGCTACAATTCCACACATGATTTTGAAATGAGTTTTTTAATAAAAAATGGTTAATAAAATTTTGTTTTAATTAATTCAAGTTGCTAGTTAAGAAAAAGGTCGGACACCGTGGAAAAAGATAACTTAGAGGTGCTAAACAAAAAGTACCGCCAAGATGTCC
>JAYTUY010000044.1:0-2439 GCA_043744275.1 Saprospiraceae bacterium | reverse complement strand
TGCGGTATCTCAAAAAGGTTTCATTTTGAAGGTCGTCATGATGCTCTTTGCTCATTTGGTAGATCAATTTATTAACTAGCAACTTGAATTAATTATAATAGCTTAGCCCTCCTGCTTTTTGGGGCAAGAGGGCTATTTAACAATCTGCATCATTTGCATTTCTATCAGTGACACCTAAAAATTTATGCCACCGATTTCAGCAATTCTTCTTTGGGAGTCATTATAAAATTGACCCGCGACATAATCCCCGATTTAATCGTCACTTCCTCTGAAACTGCTGGCTCAAAGCCTTCTGCTTCAGCAATCACTACATATTTGGAAGCCGTGATAGGCGTAATTTCATACCGACCTTTATCGTTAGAAGACGCCACTTTATCCGTGCCTTTTATCGTAATCGTCACTTTTTCAATAACAGTTTTTTTATCTGCCTCAGTCACTTTGCCGATAATGCCCGCAGGTTTGTTGCCACGCACTTTACTAAGCATATTCGGAAAATTAAACTCATTTTTCAATTCAGGTGTGTCGTTAAAGATTCTTTTTGCATCGTCAAACATACTTATTAAATCTTTATAAATCGCATTATTGGCTTCTATTTTTTCAGATGTTTTGTCAATGCCTGCGTTATCAGTGTCTTTATATTCTTTGTATAAGCCATTGAAAATAGCCGTCAAACCCTTAAATTTTTCAGTAAAAATGGCTGGCATATTGTTTTTTACTGAGGGGGTCTTCACCGTTGCCTCAAGCGTCTTCTGATATTTATCCAAAAACGGCACGGCGGCACTCAATAGACCCGCCATACTTGCCCAATTATTAGTTTTTGCCTTCGCCAAAAATGCATTGCCAGCCGACCGATACATAATATCGCGCTCTTCCGACGCAAAAGCATCGTCAATATAACCCAAAAGCAGCATAAATTGATTGACAATATCTGTATTGCACTTCAATAGGCTCATGCGAACCAAATCATATTCTGTATATCGAGCGTTGACATCAGGCAGCAAGTCCGTAATATCAATGGCATCCAAACTCTCTTGGACATACCCCTCAGTATATTTGGGTTTCACAGCCGCAAAAGCAGCTAAATGTTTTTGACACAACCACCAACCATTGCGGCAAGCGAGATAAAGGTCAGGTTGAGCACAACTATACGATACTTTTTTCATGAGAATATTTATTTGATTGTTAGAAAATGATGAAAAATTATTTAAAATAGATTAAATCGGCTTAAATGAACCACTCGAAGGCACATATACATTATTTGAACGCACATATACATTATTTGAACGCACTTATGCATTATTTCAAAGCATCTATACATTAATTGAAGACATCTATGCATTATTTCAAGACACCTACACATTATTTTAATGCATCTATGCATTATTTTAAGCCTCAGATACAAAATATGAGCGCGTAAATGCCATTATTCAAATCAGCAAAACAAAATCAAAGAACGCATATATCTAAATAAAAGACATACAATATTTTGAATACTACAAAAAGCATGACAATTTTTGTTAATATTCGGGAAATGGTAAAAAAAAAATTGAGTAAGAGAAAAATATTTTATAAAGGGGATAGAATATGGATGAGAAGTGTTGCTTTTGAAGTATGATTAATGTAAAATTTAGCCTCAAATCATGATGATTTATATTGAGTTTTTGGATAAATTTAGAAATAACAATAAATATTATGTAATGATTTCATTGTATAATTTAATATGTTATATTTGCGTACTAAACAGATATTCCCGCCACTCTATGGTGTGAATACCCGATATTTTGGGGATTTACGCCATAGAATGGCAGGAATATCGTAGTTCTGCGAAATCAGAAAAACCCGAATAAATAGATAAATTCTGTTAAAAATTAAATAAAAATAGTTTCAAAATAAAGAAAAACAATACGAGTAAGTATAAAGAAGCAGAAAGAGAAAGGCGACTCTAAAACCCGCCTGATTACCGTTATGGGAATCTTCTTCGTTAAAAATGGATTATGCTACAAATGGGTGTTCAGAAAATGTGTTTTTTTTGTAAAAAGAAAACTTGGTGTTTGTGCTAAGAAAGCCAAATACTTAAAATTTCCTGAACAAGTAGATTGTTCATTCTGCGGATGCTGTCCGTAGTTCCTGCAAGCGTACACTCAACCATTATAGGTGTACGCGCTTTTTGTATCTCAAAATAAAAAATAATAAAAAATATGAAAAATTATTACGAAGTCTTGGAGATTGATTTTCAAGCAAGTCAAGAAAACATAAAAAAAGCATTTAGGCAAAAAGCAATTAAATATCACCCAGATAAACATTTTGGCGACAAATATTTTACTGAGAAATTTATTGAAGTTGTGGTGCGACATAAAGTTATGTACTACTATACGGACATAAAGTTGAAACCGCCTTAACTTAGTTCATTGAAATAACTGTAAAATTTAGAACAATGGG
>JAYTUY010000043.1:0-31097 GCA_043744275.1 Saprospiraceae bacterium | reverse complement strand
AGTATTTTCAAAGAACGCTAAGGCGGTTTCAACTTTATGTCCCAAGGGTAGTACATAACTTTATGTCGCACCACAAATCTTTAAGATTTCGTAAATCTTGATTCAAACATCGCTTTCATATAAAAATTAACTTTTATAGCAAGAATTGCTGTAGGTTCAGAGGACACATAGTTTATAAATTTAAAATTTAAAATTTTTATGATTAAGAAAATTTCATTCTTCATTATTTTTGTAACTTATTTATTATCAATGAGTTGCGCTAATAATTCTAAAAAAGCGGACTCACGGGGTAATAATAATGCGTCAGTTGAACAGACAGCTACCCCCTCAGTATCTGATGATCAAAATGAGCCTTCGCAAGGAAAAAAAGATAAAAAGTACAAGGGAAATAGGAATAGCGACGATAACAGAACGCCACCCAATGTTGCGAATAATAATATTCCGCCAAAGGTTTTTAAAGTGTTGGATTACATTAAAAAAAATGGTGTGGCGATGGATGGTTATGTAGGCGGGCGTAATTATCAAAATCGGGAACGGCATTTGGATATAAAAGATGCTTCAGGTAGTAAAATAAAATACCAAGAATGGGATGTCAATCCGAAAAAACAAGGAAAAAATAGAGGCACTGAACGCATTATTACAGGTTCGGATGGCAGGGCTTGGTACACCAACGATCATTATCAGACTTTTGTTGAAATCAAATAAAACGTTTATCTTTACAACGAAAATCAACTAACAGGAATTTAATTTATAATCATGTCAAATAACTTTAAATTATTAAAGGAAAATCACATTGGGAAGGGTGATAAATCCGTCATAGTCGCTGTTATCGATGGCAAAGCTATAACAACGATGGCTGATTTTTATACGCATATTGGTAAGCAATTGCATCTACCGTCTTATTTTGGTAAAAATTTAGATGCTTTTTTCGATTGTCTTTGCGATTTTTCATGGTTAGATGTCAATCATGTTCAAATTGTTTTGAGAAATTATGATGATTTTTTAGCCAAAGAACAACCTATCAAGCGGTGGGATTTACTCGTCGTTTTGAATGATGCAGCACAGGAATGGAAAGCCATGAAAGGTAAAGACAAAGTCAAGCTTGAAATATTTGTAGAGCCGAGCGAGCGCATTAAAAAAGATTTGGAGGATGCGGAAATCTAAGAATAGATGACTTATTACAAGATACAGCCTGCCTTGTTACTCAAAGCAGGCTTTTTTATTGTTATCAATTACCCCCTCAGTATTTGCAACCAATTTTAATAGAAGAAGTCATTATTTTTAAGGAAAAAACTATCTTTACCTTGTGTTTCATTAAAATAAATTATAACCAAATTATGAATAAATCTGTACTACTGCTTTCCGTATTGGCGTTTTTCATCGCTTGTAAAAACGAAAAATCTAATACTTCAGCTCTATCGATTCGGGATACCATTTCTAAAAATGTCAACGACAGCATTAATCCAGCTGATGATTTTTTTGCATTTGCCAACGGCGGTTGGTTGAAAGCCAATCCAATTCCTGCCAGTGAAAGTAGTTGGGGCATTGGAAAACTTTTGCAAGAAGATATTTACAATAAAATGAAAAAGGTAAGCGAAGAAGCTGCCGCCAATTCCAATCCACCCACTGGCTCAAACGAACAGAAAATCGGCGATTTTTGGCATACAGGTATGGACACTTTGACCATCGAAAAACAAGGAATTGAGCCGTTGAAAACTGAATTAGACCAAATCAAAGCCATTAAAGATATTAATGGCGTGTTGGAAATGGTGGCAACTTTGCAGACATATCAAGTCGCGCCTATGTATGGGAGTTTTGTGTATCAGGATTTAAAAAATTCGAGTAAATATTCATTTTATTTATGGCAAGGCGGCTTGGGTTTGCCTGATAGAGACTATTATTTCAATAAAGATGAGCGCAACACCAATATCCGCAGCGAATACAGAAAATACTTGACCAATTTGTTCAATTTATTAGGCGATACTGAGGGGGTAGCGGAGGAAAAATCTGAAACAGTTTTCAAAATGGAAACGTTTTTAGCGCAGTCACATCGCACCATTGAAGCCTTGCGCGATCAATATAAAAACTATAACCCTATGAGTGTCAAGGAGTTACAAAACTTGACCCCCTCAGTATCTTGGAAGATGCAGATGGAAAAGATGGGCATCAAGACTGATACTGTAGTTGTTGGGCAGCCTGAATTTTATAGGGCTTTGGATGCCAGTTTATCCAAATTTACAATTGAAGATTGGAAAGCCTATTTGACGTCTCAACTCGTTGGCAATTTTGCTTCTGAGTTGAGTCAAAAATTTGCGAATGAAGATTTTAATTTTCATGGTAAAATATTAGAAGGTAAAAAAGAACAAAAGCCGCGTTGGAAACGAGTGTTAGATGCTCAAGAAAGCGCATTGGGCGATGCGCTTGGACAGCTTTTTGTCAAAGAGTTTTTCCCTGAATCGACTAAATTACGCTATACTAAAATGGTGGATGGTGTTAAAGAAGCTTACGCTGAAAACATCAATGCACTCGATTGGATGAGTGCAGAAACCAAAGCCAAAGCCTTAGATAAGCTCAAAAAAGTGACTAAAAAGGTCGGCTATCCTGATAAATGGAAGGATTTTTCAGTCATGACAATTGACCGAAGCAGTTTTGTTCGCAACGTTATCAATGCCAATAAATGGTGGTACAATTATAATGTGTCGAAATTGGGCAAACCTGTTGACCGCACCGAATGGGATATGACGCCACAGACTTATAATGCTTATTACAATCCTTCAAATAATGAAATCGTTTTGCCCGCTGCTATTTTTATGATTCCCGGTTTCAGTGATAGCGAAGTTGATGATGCGGTGGCTTATGGCTATGCAGCGGCTTCTACTATTGGTCATGAAATTACGCATGGTTTCGACGATCAAGGGCGACAATATGATGCGGCAGGTAATCTCGTAGCTTGGTGGTTGCCAGCGGATTCTGTTAAGTTTACTGAGCGGGCAAAGATGCTGGTTGACCAATTCAATGAATTTGTAGCGGTGGATACTATGCATGTGAGAGGAGAAGCAACTTTGGGTGAAAATATTGCTGATTTAGGCGGTATAGTCTTGGGTTTAAAAGCTTTTAAGAAAACGGAGCAATATAAAAAAGGTGAAAAAATCGGCAATTATACACCAATCCAACGCTATTTTATGGGTTACGCGCTTGGTTGGATGACTCAACAAACCAAAGAGCGATTGGCTCGACAAATCATGACGGATGTTCATGCCCCTGCTAACCTCCGTGTGAATGGACCGTTTGTGAATGTCCCTGAATTTTATGAAGCTTTTAATGTCAATCCGACTAATAAAATGTGGCGCGACCCTGCTAAACAGGTGAAGATTTGGTGATGTTTAAATGTGGCGCAATGGGAACGCGGATGACACGGATTTAGCGGGTTTTCGCAGATTGTTATTTTATTAATGGGTAAACTTTGTAAATTCGGGGCTTGATATAAACAAGTCAAGTATTTACAAATGAAAAACTATATTCTTCTATTTTTACTCCTTATTAGTATAAAATCATTGGCGCAAAATGCTTTCAATCAAAAGCCTACGGTGGATGCTGCCAAATCTTTCCTGAATGCTTTGACTGCTGAACAACGTGCCGCAGCGCAATTTACCTTTGCAGATACCAACAGAACAAAATGGTCGAACTTGCCCAATGGACAAGTGACTCGCAAAGGTGCATGGTTCAAGGACTTGACAGATGTACAAAAGCAGAAAGTACATGCACTCTTGCGGACGGTATTGAGTCAACAAGGCTATCTGAAGTTTCTTCTAATTATGGAATACGATGAAGGGATTCATACGAGACTCACGGCAGCCAGCAATCCCATCGCCAATCGTTACAGCAATCAAAATTACTGGACGTCTATTTTTGGTGAGCCGAGCGTGGGTGGCATATGGGGTTTCAAATTTGAAGGACATCATATTTCTTTAAACATGACCTTTTCAAAAATGGGTGTCACGTGTACGCCTATGTTCGTCGGCATCAATCCTGCACTCTTTACGTCGGGCGAATATGCAGGCAAGCACATCATGTACGAAGAAGATACGCTCGGCAAAGGACTTTACAACAGTCTCAGTCCCACCTTGAAAGCCAAAGCACGTATTGGTGAACTGCCCAAAGATGTGGATGTGATGGTTCAATCGGGTAAAGAACCTTTCGTGAAAATGAAGCAAGGCGTCACTTTCTTAGAGCTGAACGAAGAGCAAAAAGCAATGGTCATGGGGCTTATCAAATCATGGGTCAAAAATATGACCCCCTCAGTAGCGGACGAAAAAATGAAGCGAATCCGCCGCAACCTCACCGAAATGCGCTTCGTCTGGATGGGTAGCGAAGATGTCACCCAATTGCATTATTTCCGTTTGCAGAGTCCTGCGTGTATTATCGAGTTCAGCAATCGAGACGGTGGCATATATCATTATCATACGATGTGGCGGGATTTGGAAGAGGATTTTATGGATAAAAAGTAGGTTTTTTTAGAATCAGGATTATTAGGATTTTTAAAGATTTAATAGGATTATGTCGTGCTCGAAAATCCTATTAAATCTTTAAAAATCCTAATAATCCTGATTCTAATATTATCCTAAAAATGCCTTCTTAAACTCTGGTATCGCTCGATGCTTAGTCGCCTGTTCGTATGCAAAAGCCATAGAAAGCAGCACCCCCTCAGTATAAGCACCGCTGAAAAACGATAAACCAACGGGCAAATCATACACCTTGCCACAAGGCAGGCTGATATGCGGATAACCACTCGTAGCAGCAGGAGCCGTTAAGAAAACATCGCCCCAACGGTCGCCATAAATAGTATCAATGCTGCAAGCAGGTCCCATTGTCAGCCCTGCGATGGCATCCAATTGATGGGTTTTCATGACGGTATCGATGATTTTTTTTGAACCATTATGACTTTTTTCTAAGGCTTGCAGGTATTCTTTACTATTTAAATCACCTACTTTAGCGGATTTCTCAAAGGTTTCTTGTTTGAAAGTAGGCATCGCTTGATCTTCATTTTTTTTATTAAAATCAATGAGATCTTGCAATGTTTTCATGGGCGAATCGGCAGTTGATAAGTATTTATTGATACCATATCTGAATTCGTAGCACATCAATGTAAACTCCGCTTCGCCATTGGCATTTATTTTATCTAAATATTCAATTTCAATAATCTCAGCCCCTTGTTGCTTCATATCGTTGACTGCTTTTTCAAACAGCCGTGTGAGAAATTGATTGGTATATTTCTTTTTTTCTATGCCAATCCTTTTTCCTTTCAAGCCATTCGTATCTAAAAACGTGGTATAATCAGCCGCTGCTTTGCCTTCACTTTCTTTTGTTTTAGGGTCATCAACATCTACACCCGTCAGAGCATTTAAAAGGATGGCTGTATCCTTTACCGTCCTTGCCATCGGACCCGCTGTATCTTGCGTATGAGAAATGGGAATAATTCCAGAACGGCTTAATAAACCAACCGTTGGTTTCAAACCCACTATTCCATTGGTAGAAGCAGGACAGGTCACTGAGCCATCCGTTTCAGTACCAACAGCCACGACACATAAATTAGCCGCCACTGCCACACCCGAACCCGAACTTGACCCACATGGATTATGGTCTAAAATATACGCATTCTTCGTCTGTCCTCCTCGACTGCTCCAACCCGAACATGATTGACTCGACCGAAAGTTTGCCCATTCTGACAAATTAGTTTTACCCAAAATTACAGCCCCAGCATCTCTTAATTTTTTAACAATAAATGCATCTTTCGAAGCCTTATGACCCACTAAAGCCAACGAACCCGCCGTTGTCATCATCTTATCCGCCGTGTCAATATTGTCTTTTATTAAAATGGGAATGCCATGTAAAGCACCACGTACTTTCCCTGCTTTTCTTTCTGCATCCATCGCTTGTGCGATAGCGAGGGCATCGGGATTTAGCTCAATGATGGCGTTTAAAGCATGTCCTTTTTTATCAATGCCTTCAATTCTCTGCCAATACATCTTCGTCAATTGTTCAGAACTGTATTTACCCGAAGCCATTTTTGCTTGAAGATCAGAAATGGTGGCTTCGTTCAATTCAAAATTATCACCAGTCACTGGCGTTGCTTCTGGAGACTTCGTTTCTGAAATGGCGTTTTTGCAAGATGCGGTCAAAAGGCTTGTTAGACCTGCAACAGCTAAGGTTGAGTTGGTGAGAAATTCTTTTCTGTTCATTGTGAAAACTATTCAGTTTGATGAAATCAATCAGTTTTAAACTATAACTATTATATGTCAATTTTGCCTTTATCGGCTAACAGTTCCTTCATTTTTGAAGGTAAGAGGCATTGTCATACTGCATTTCACCCCTTTACTGCCTACTTTAGCCGCTGTCCAATTTTTAAGTAATCGAATAACCCGCTTGGATTCAATAACACACTCTAATTGAGTGGTATTTAAGAGTTTTTCATCAGTAATCTGTTTTGGTTTAGGTTCTTTTTTAGTAGCACCGGGTTTAAATACCAGCATCTTTATTGAGTTTGAATCCAATTGCCCTTTTTCATTAATTGCATAATAAATGTATGCCGTACCTGTTGTGCCTATAATATCGCGGACACTCATTGGCAACCTTATATTTTGTCCAATAAACCGAAATAAGAGGGAATCACCCTTTCCTTCAAAAAGAGGTTTTACTTCAACAGCCGCAACTGGGATTATGGTAGAGTCAATTGGGGCTGTTTGTTGTCCAAAAATTAATAAGCAATTGAATAACAATGAAGTTGTTAATAGAAAGAGTTTTGATTTTTGAGTCATCATAAAAATACAGAGTTTGTAGAGGATTAAAAAATAAATTTACTTAAAATAGAATTTAATATACTTATACAGTTTATTCACCTAAAACTTCTTTGATAGACACTAACTTCAAGCCTTTTATTCCAGCATAATCTTTAATATTATCTGTAAAAAGGGTTAAATCATAAGTCAAAGCAGTTGCGGCAATGATGGCATCAGCAAGTGAAAGAGGTTTTCGTTGGCGTAGTTCAATGGCTTTTGTAGCAACAATTTCATTTAAAGGTAATATAGGAATGGCATTAAAGAAATTTTGTAAAAAAGCTTTTTCAACTTCTTTCAATTGGTGATAACCCAGCACTTCAATTTGAGAGACTATAGAAGTATGTAAGTTTTTTTCGTTGTTTCTCAAATAGCTTATCAGCTTCACTTGGACAAGTTTAGAAGCGATGATAATGATGTTACTGTCTAAAAGCATGGAGTTTGTTTTACTTATCTAAAAGGAAGTTTTCTATCTTGTCGTATGTTACGTTGCCATTCAACGGGGTTTTCAATACTGGAAATACCGCCTATTTCAGCCAATTGTTCTAACCAATAAACGGCTGATTTACTTTCAGACGATTCTGTCTTATCTATTTTTGAAGACGTATTCTGTCCTATCAAAACAGACAAAAAAGCATCTAATTGAGATAAGTTATTAGGGTTTAGTTGCCCCAATTTCTGTAAAACAGATTGATATAAAACCGTTTCAGTCATCAGTAGTTCTATTTTATAATGGTAATTTTTATTCAAAGTTAAATTAAATCCTAACACAAAAAAACATCCTTTCAGAGTTTTCCTTTATTTTTTCATAAATAACCATTTTGATGCAGCTTAATCCGCGTCATCCGCGTTCTCATCGAATGAAAAAGCAATAATCAATTGTGTAGGGAAATAGGAATAATATTTCGTCAACCCTACCCCCCTCAGTATAAACGCCTTTCACAAGCTGAATTAACCCAAACTTAACAGCAATTTTTAAAAGACGCTATTTTTTTAGGATAAAAAGTTGTACCTTTGCGGCGCAAAATTTAAATAATTTACGTTTACAACAGAACGGTGAACGAATTGTGTTTTTTATCGTATTAGTTTTATCGTTCATCATTCACCATTTATAATTTTTTTTAATGCAAAATCCGAATATCCGCAATATCGCCATTATTGCTCACGTTGACCACGGCAAGACTACTCTCGTGGATAAAATGATTCTCATCGGCAAACTGTTCAAAGAACATGAGTTGACTGGAGAACTCATCATGGACAGCAACGACCTTGAACGCGAGCGCGGTATTACCATTCTCGCTAAAAATGTTTCCATCACATATAAAGGTGTCAAAATCAATATCATTGATACCCCTGGTCACTCGGATTTCGGTGGCGAGGTGGAGCGCGTTTTGAATATGTGCGATGGTGTTTTGTTGCTTGTGGATGCTTTCGAGGGTCCGATGCCACAAACGCGTTTTGTTCTTCAAAAAGCCATTCAATTGGGTTTGAAGCCAATTGTTGTAGTGAATAAAGTTGATAAAGAAAACTGTAAGCCAGAAGAAGTATATGAGCAAGTTTTTGACCTCATGTTCTCTTTGGATGCTACACAAGACCAGTTGGATTTCCCTGTTGTGTATGGTTCTGCCAAAAACAATTGGATGGGTGCCGACTACAATAAAAAAGAAGAAGATATTACTTATTTGCTCGACCAAATCCTTGAGCATATCCCTGCACCGTTAGCGGATATTGACGAGTCGGTTCAGTTGTTGATTACGTCTTTGGATTATTCTAATTATATCGGTCGTATTGCGATTGGTCGTTTGCGTCGCGGTATTTTAAGACCGAACATGAACGTATCATTGGTAAAAAGAGACGGTACGATTCAGAAAACCCGTATCAAGGAGCTTTACACTTTTGAAGGCATGGGCAAGGTGAAAACTGATAGCGTGCAAGCGGGAGATATATGCGCGATAGTGGGCGTTGATGGTTTTGAAATTGGCGATTGCGTTGCCGATTACGAAAATCCAGAAGCATTGCCGACTATCACGATTGACGAGCCGACGATGAGTATGACGTTTACCATCAATGACTCGCCGTTCTTCGGTCAAGAAGGTAAATTCGTAACAAGTCGCCACGTGAAAGATCGTTTGGCTAAAGAATTAGAGAAAAACTTGGCTTTGCGCGTTGAAGAAACGGGTTCAGCAGATACTTTTAGAGTGTTCGGACGGGGTGTACTGCATTTATCGGTTTTGATAGAGACGATGCGCCGTGAAGGATACGAATTGCAAATCGGGCAACCGCAAGTGATTCAAAAAGTCATCGAAGGTCAAAAATGCGAGCCAGTTGAAGAGTTGAATATTGATACGCCAGAAGATAAAAGCGGTACTGTGATTGATTTGGTCACGCGCCGTAAAGGGATGATGTTGTCGATGGAACCTAAGGGCGACCGTATGTTGATGAAGTTTGAGATTCCTTCACGCGGCATTATCGGTATGCGTTCTACATTGTTGACGATGTGTCAAGGTGAATTGGTGATGACTCACCGTTTCTTGGAATTCCAACCATACAAAGGCGACATTCCTAATCGGACAAATGGTTCTTTGATTTCAAAAGAAACAGGCGAAGCGATTCCTTACTCTATCAACAACTTGCAAGATCGGGGAACATTCTTCGTGGATGCAGGCGAGAAGATATATGCTGGTATGGTCATCGGCGAAAACAACCGCCAGGGCGATTTGGTCGTGAATGTGACTTTGACTAAAAAGTTGACGAATATGCGCGCCAGTGGCAGTGATGACAAAGCCCGTTTGATTCCACCAAAGAAGTTTACTTTGGAAGAAGCCTTAGAATATATCCAAGAAGATGAATACGTGGAAGTGACCCCTCAGTCAATCCGCCTCCGTAAGATTCTTTTAGAGGAATCAGACCGTAAACGCGGTATGAAATATTCTGAAGCGATGGCTTAATTCTTTAATTAGGAATTTTTAATTAGGAATTAGGCGTTAGAAATTAGGATTTTTTTGGAATGAAATAAGTTGTGAAAATAAAAAACGAGTATCAGGTGTCAATCTGATGCTCGTTTTTGATTTTGGGTAGTTTTTCAAATGGATTATTGGATTTGTTATATTGGGAACGCGGATGACGCGGATTTTGCTGATACTTGCGGATTTTTTTGTTTAATGAAGAGAAATCTGTGAACATCTGCCTAATCCGTGTCATCCGCGTTCCCATTTCAATAAGTTTATTCCACATCACTTTTCACTTTTCACTTTTCACTATTCACTCATCGCATATTACCCATTACCCATTACCCATTACCCATTACCCATGATTAAGAGATCCAAGTTGTCACAGGCACTGTCCATGGGCTTTTGAGGCTGTTCGGTCCCAATGAGCAAATTTGAAAATCGTATTGTGCACCCAACTCAAGGTCATTGAAGATGAATTCAGGATTGTTGTTGTAGTTGCCGTTTTTCCAAGCGGTTTCGTCTTGCTTCTTGTGTTGGATGGCATAATTAATGGCGTGCTCCGCTTTTTTCCAAGTCAATCTGACAGCTCCTGGCTTATCAACGATATTCAAGACTGATACATTGGTGGGTGTTTTTATCTCCGTCAAGGCTGGTTTTTCAGTTCTGGTAGTATTGCGGAGTAAATAGCCTGCATCGGTGATGATGCTCGAATCTTCGGTTTGGTTGGCAACATCTTCTATTTCTTGGGCTAACTTCACCAATTGCTTAGTGACGAGTGCCACACATTTGTTTTTAGCATTGATGCGGTCTGTGCCGCCCTGTTTGGCATTGGCGACTGCGCTAACCAAATCTGCATTGCTGGTTTTAAGGGCATCCAATAAAGGTTTAAAATCAAGATATTGATTTTTGGTGGACATAGACTCATACACAGTGGTAGAGAATGAGACGAACTCCGCTTGAGAGAGCATCTTAAAAGCAAGAGAAACTTTGTGTTCCATAATATATTCATTTAAAATTTAAATAAAAAATTTTTATCATTTTAAATGAGTCAAATCACTTGCCAAATTTTTTATATTAATGAAAATAAGTCTGACAAAGTTTTATTTAGCTGATTTTCTTTGTAAACTACCTTCCAATAAAAACTTTCCTTATATTTGCTTATGTTAATTTTCGCACAATTGAGTGTACTGATACAACTTTGGAGTCTAAACTGTAGAGTAATTCTCTAATTTTTTCATTCTCTTCCGCTTGGTTTTTATCTTTAACTAATGCCAACCATAATAATCCATCATTAGCACTTGTTTGATATATTTTTCCATTTAAATTTTTAAAGTGAGCAGTAATGAATGATTTAAGTACGTCTTTATCATTAAAAACGATTGTGTGAAATTCGTATTTCTTATTATAAAATTTCAAGACTGCCTCACGAATTGTTTGAATAGCACTTGTTTTAAAGGCTTGTTTTTGAGAATTATCTTGCGTTATATATGAACGCAAGACAAATAAAAAGTTGATTTGAAAATGATGAACTGACAACGTGTCACGGTCAAATAACCGATTTTCAAAATGGTAATTCAGATGAGGTTCTTTATTTTCATCAAAATTAAACTCTGCATCTGTTTTGAATAAATTATCGTGATGAATAAACGCTTGAATGAAAAAATTAGGTGTTACATTGTACCCCTCAGTCAATTCATCGCGGTAACGCCCTTTTATCTCCTTATTTTTGTTGAACAGGTTGATATTGTATTGGATAATATTTTTAGCATAAGTATGTTGTTTCCAAATTGGATTTTCATGGTAAATTGTATTTTCCTTGTAATATTTGGAATCACCAATATACCAAATATCGTCGGGTGCAAAAAGTGATTGGTGGCTAAATAAATGATCAACAATTTTTCCATCGGGTTGATTTTTCAGTTTATTATCCATCACTTCATCAGTCAAAAGCAAATCAACCATATCTTCAAAAACAAGGTGATAGTCATGACAAAGCAAATATTCTTTGCCGCCTTGTTGTGTCCTCGCATTAGACTGTCGTTGAAAATAAAGTAGCAAAAGATTGAGCAATTTGCGAAATCTATCAGCAAAATAAACGTTTTTCAAGGCTTTTAACCGCCTTGCTAATTGTGCCGATACTGAGGGGGTGTCTATTTTATCAAACAAAACATAGCTTGTTTGAATATCCAGTCGAAAACCATATTGTGTTTTGAAATGACGGAGGGCAGAGTAGAATATTTTTAATAACTCGTCATCGTTATTTCTGTGGCGTTGCTTTTCAACAGTATTAAGATAAACAGGTTCTTTATTGGCAGTAAAAAAGGGTTGTTGTGTGCGAATAGTCTTTGACCAATTGGTTTTTCGAAAATGCTGACTTTGATTTTGTTTTTCAGTAAAAACAATCAAATCATGGTTGTTGCGGTAAAATTCAAGGATATTCAAAACGAGTTCTAATTCAGTGGTATCGTCATCGGGTGTATTCGCAACAATATTTTGAAAATGAGTTTTGTTAGACAGAACTGTTTCTTTATTGCGACGGCGATAAGTGCGCAAACTGATATATAATGACAATGAAAAACGATACAACCATTCTAAATAGCCTTGTCTTTCTGAGTGTTTTTTGAAAACCTCTTGCGTTGGCATTTCTGCCAAATCAAGTATGTCAACATCTCTAAACACTTTATGATTGTGTTCAAATATTTTTGGTAAAATGAAAACTGGTTCTCGGATTTCTTGTGTTGAAGCTGCACGATAATAACCTACTTTATTGATTGACTGTCTTCCGTTTGTGAGAGTCAAACGCCAGTCTTCTGGAATCCCCAAACTGTCTAATACTGAGGGGAGGTATCCGTATTTTTCTATCAGTAAGCGCATAATATCTAAGACGATTTAAGGGGTGTCAATAGGTGTCAATCCAAGACGTGTCATTATTGATTCAAGCAAGTTTTCATCTGCTCTTTCCTTGAATAAATCACTAAAAGTAATAGGTTTATTATTTTTGTCCCTGAAAATATTATGCTCTGATTCGATTTCATTTTTAAAAATGTCAAACCACAAATAAAACATTACTTTACTTTTGAATTGTTGTTCTTGTATCATTTTTGAGTCTGACACAAAAAATGTCCCAATTTGTTTATCTTCACTTTCTGTGAGTTTATAAATTTTATCATTGACAATCTCTAAAAAACTTTTCCAATTATATGATTTTTCATTTACCATAAAAGCCATTTCATCTGCTTTTTCTAAGTTAATCGGTATATATTGCCATTCCCAACGCCGTTTAAAGGCACTGTCCATTGGAAAAAGCGATTGGTCAGATGTATTCATCGTAGCCAGAATGCTTAAATTACTGGGCAATACTAATTTTCCTGTAAATTTTTCTCCTAACTCACTTTCTAAATAAGAGGCTAAATCAGAATCAGGAGTTACTTCATCATATTCTGACTCTCCTGTTGATTTGCGGTCAAGTAGTTGAAAGATGTCGCCAAATATTAATGCACAGTTGCCACGATTGATTTCTTCAATGACTAAAGCCACATTTTCATTCGGATTCTGATACGCATATACATAAGCTTTTGTAAAAATTTGCGGCGTAAAGTCATACATTATTTTGTCTCCATCCATCTTTGGTTTATAAGAACCAATAAACGCTGCATAATCATATTCGGGATGTAAAGTAGTTCCAAACTTTTTGTACCCCTCAGTATCTTGCTTCATTTGATAGGATTTGCCTGTGCCAGGGCAACCAAAATAAATTTTGTTGGTAGCTAATCTTTGAACTGTATTAATATTTTTTATATTGGTTTCTTCATAATCGTTAGATTTATGCAGCTTTTCACTATTCAATAAGTAGTAATGAATAAATGCAGGCTTAAATGCAAATATTTTGCGTTCTTCACTAATAATATATTCAAATCCAAATTTAAAAGCTTTAGATAATAAGTTAACTCTAATATTATAATTAAAAGGTTTCTGTCCTTTATTTAGTCCCCAATCAAATGCATTCCAAGCGCAAATCAAATAGTCTTCACTTGTAGGGTCTTTATATATACCCAAAGCATAAGTTTTTTCTAATTCAGTTTGAACTGCATCATATCCTCGCATATCTACATTACCTTGCATTTGATGTTGTTTTTCTAATTCGCTTCTACCACTACGCCACTTAATAGGCTTGAGATAAGTATGAATAATAAACTCATTTGGTTCATTGGGATGTGTAAGTTTATATGCTATATAACCACTATTTCCCCTCTGAATCACTGTGTATGTCCAATTATTTAAAGAGAGAGCATTTTCTAAATAGCTTTCTGCATTATCAAAATTAGCATCATCACCATCAAATATTTCACCTTTATTGTCAACAATTTTTGTCATATCTGAGATTTAATTAAAATACTGTTTTAGAATTTCTTTAGCAAATACATTTGCTAATTTTGGTGGTACTGCGTTGCCAACTTGTCGCCATTGCTCTCTAAAATTGCCTAAAAAAATATGTCTATCTTCAAAAGTTTGGATTCTTTTAATCTCTTCTATTCGCAAAAATCTATTTTTCCAATGAAATGGTCCCATATTATTGGAATGACTTGCTTGTATTGTCCATGATGGTCTATTAGGAGATAATTTTAGAAGAAATGACCAATACCTAGACCGCCACTTGAAAATAGGATTAGGATGATTTCTCTTTGTTGTAAAAAATAAATAATTATCTCCAGGAGGAATCAGTTTTAATAAATCTTTATGCTTCGAACCTGCTTCCATATTTTCGTCTTCAGGTAAATCAAAATCTATATCATTCAATATATCACCACAAGTTAGCCAAGGCATTGTCCCTTCTACGGATTTAGTTGGGTCAGAATGAGTTTGTTTGGGAAAAACAAAATCTTTCATGTTTTCTTTTACACCAATACAAATAAATCGTTGCCTTGTCTGTGGCACGCCATAATCAGCCGCGTTCACTACTTCATGGAATATCTTATAACCTAATTTTTTACTTTCTTTTTCGACTAATTCTAAAGCTGATTTATGGGGCTTGAAAACAAAACCATGAACATTTTCAAAAAAGAAGAATTTAGGGTTTAACTCTTCAACTGCTCTAAAATAGTTGGAGACTGTCATAAATCCATCTTCGTCATCTATTCCTCTTTCTTTTTCTTTTCTATAAAATCTAGACTTTGAAAAAGGAGGACAAGGAGGTCCACCAACAAGTCCATCAATTGTTTCATGCTTTTGCTTGATTTTTTTAAAATCAATATTCTCAATTGAATCACATATTATTTCACTTTCTATAAAATTGACTTTTAAAGAATCACATGCTCTGTCCCAAATATCTGAAGCAAAAACTGTTTTAAAACCAGCATTCTCAAAGCCGAAATCTATCCCCCCCACTCCAGAGAAAATACTTACAATTTTTGGCTTCATTAAATGTTTGAAATTAGATGTTTAACTATTGCTTTTCCTAATAATGCAGGAACAGCATTCCCAATTTGTTTTTGAATTGACCTCCTTGTGCCTACAAAATGATAGTCCTCTGGAAATGTTTGAATTGCAGCACTTTCAGGAACTCTTAATCTTCTATTGTTCCAATGAAATGGACCTACCCACGGACCAGGCTGTGCAGCAATTGTCCATGAAGGTTGATTAGGATGTAACTTTAATAAAAAATTCCAAAACCTTTTGTTTGCTTCAAATTTAGGATTTGGGTGACCATTTCGTTTTGTGAGTGCAAAATAATTTTGTCCTGGAGGAATTTGTTTTAATTCTTCATCATAAGTTTTTCCTGTTGTTCTTTCTTCTGGTTCAAAATATTTTACATCATCAAATTTTCCAATCCAATCGATAACACACTCGTGTGGTAACATTTTCTTATTAAGAAGAATTTCCTTTCTACCACCATGAGTTTTAGTGGGTTCTCCATTAATACCTTTTTTTGAAGCAATAAAGAAAACTCTCTTTCTTTTTTGAGGAACTCCAAAATCTAAAGCATCTGCACGGTAAACGATAAACTTATAATTGAGTTTATCAATAGCTTCCATTAAGTCAGAAACAGCTCTTACATTTTTAGGGTGCAATAAACTCTCAACATTCTCAAGTAAAAATCCATCGGGTTTTAGTTCTTCAACAATCCTTAAATATTGTCCAATCATATTTCTTGGATCTTCGCTTCCAAGTCGATTTTCATGAGTAACCCAATATCCAGCTTTAGAAAAAGGTTGGCAGGGAGGACCTCCAACTAAAATCAATTTTTCTGGATTATTGTCTTTAATTATTTCCAAGTAGTCTTTTGAGTACATTTCTTTAATGTCTTTGTGAAAGTGTTTTGAATGAGCGAAATATTTATTTGCTTTCATTGTTGCTACACTGTCTTTATCAAAGTCCAAGCTTGAAATAACTTTTGAGCCAGCGAGTTGAGAACCTATATCAAGTCCCCCAGCCCCAGAGAAAAACCCAATAGTTTGAATTTTACTATCAGATATTAAATCAATTTTATCATTAACAGTATAACCTCGATGACAATAATTTATATCTATGAAATTTTTATTCGATGAAATTTTAAACTCATCTTGGAAGAGTCTCATTTGTGGCTCTTCAATTGAAAATAATGATTCTTTCGGAAAATTGTATTGTATGTTTTCAGTAACTACCATTTTACTTACATTATTTATATTTTTATTCCTTTAATTCTAAATTTCAATTTACTAACATTTAAACCCTTTACGTTTTATTGTAATTACAGAAACTACGTTATAATATATTATTAATAAAAAATAAATTGTTTAAAACAATTGTTTTATCTGCAAATAAACAACAATTCTATGAAATAAGCACCCCCTCAGTATATTTTGGCAATACCTCTTTTCTTTTTCCTTTTGGGATTAAAGACAATCTTTCTAATGTTAATTTAGAATGTTTAGTAGAAATATGATTGAAGATGCCTTTTGAATCTATTCTCATTTTTTCCTGAAATGGACTCAATAGATTTTGTAAGAAGGGGAATTTCAAAACCTGCTTGAATAAACCCTTGCGAAAGTCCGCCAACTCCAGCGAATAAATCAATAACCTTTGCCATAATTGTTTAATACCCTTTTAAAATTCTATTTTTTGCAATTTTAAAATATTTTTCATCAATCTCTATTCCTAAAAATTTGCGATTCAATATTTCGCAGCTTACGCCTGTTGAACCACTGCCCATAAATGGATCTAATATCGTGTCTTTTTCATTGGATAATAATTCAATAAAATGATTTAATACTTTCAATGGCTTCTGTGTAGGATGTTTCCCAAAAGATTTTTCACTTCCATTAGTCAATCCTGATTCAATAAAATCATGTATGACTTTACCTTTATTGTTAAAAACGCCTGTTGTTCCTTCATTAATGAAATAAATCCATGCTTCAGTAGAATTAATAAAGTGAAGATTCATATTTCTTGGCATAGGGTTTTTTTTATGCCAAATTCCAACAGTTTTATAATAAAAACCATTTTTTGCAGCAAGTTCAATCATTGTTTCTAATTTGATCAAAGACATAAACAAAATCATTGAACCTTTTTTCTTTAAAACTCTATTGGATTCTTTGAAAAAAATATCCATATTTTCTTTCCATTCATCAAATTCTAAATTATCCCAACCAGAATATGCAAATTGATTTGCACGCATCTTTACCAAATTGGTGTTTCGATTATGCATAAAATTACCAAGATTATATGGTGGGTCTGTTAAAATAAAATCTATACTTTTTGATGCTATAGTAGTTAATCCCTTCAAGCAATCATTTTGTGAAATACTTGAATTGTCTGTAACTTTTTCAAAAAATTTTAAATCCGTAGGTACTATAAGTTTTTTATTATTATAGTTACGATTCAGTACTTCTACTTTATTCTCAAGTTCAAACATCTTTATTTGATTAATTGCATTCATTGAATATTATTTTAGTTTATTCATAGTATTTGATAAATTTTTTGTTTTAAAAAACTTGTTTTGTCTGCAAATAAACAACAATTTCATGAAATAAGCACCCCCTCAGTATATTTTGTGCAAAACTTTTTGTTTATGAAAGGCGCGCATTTTTTAAATCAATCTAAAACACTAAAAACTACAAAATGAGCAGCTCTATGTATCCAAGCATAACCCATACTGCATCATTTTTTAAATAAATCGATTTCTTTTCATCATTTTTATCTTTAATACCTTCAATAAAAGAAATCTCTCATGCTTTTGACATCCTTGTACTGAGGTTCAGTTTGAGTCAAACTAAGCTTAAGTCATGGCAACACAAGCTTAATTTTGCTCAACCTAAATTTAAATCAAGGCAACCTAAGCTAAGGTCAAATCAAAATAAACTTAGAACACTCAAAATAAGTTTAAGTCAAACCAACCAAATGTATGTTAGCACGACCTAAGCTTAGTCCAAGGCAAACTAAACTTTCGGCAAGACAAAATAAGCTTAGGTCAAGGCAAACTAAACTTTGGGCACTCAAAACAAGTTTAGGTGAGGTCAAACTAAACATAGGTCGGCTTCACCTTAGCTTAGGTCAGGGCAAACTAAGTTTAGGTCAGCTTGACCTTAACTTAGGTCAAGGCAAACTAAACTTATCTCAGCTCAACAATTCCTTAATCGGCTTCACAAAAGTATCAATATCTCCTGCCCCTAAAGTCATCAGGACTTCAAAAGCAGACCCCTCATATTTTCCATCAATTGATTTTTTTCGTATATTGTCCACTATGATAGATTTATTCCAAGCTGAACATCAAATTCAACGGGTCACAAATTTTCAAGACCTTGTTTCAACGCCTTTTCATGGAGAAATAAATGCGATTGGCTGGACGCGTCAACTTATAGGTGATTTCGCTGAGATTGTTAAAAAGGTAGAACTCAACGACAATATAACAGTGTTGGATGAAGAGGTGCTTCGTGAACTTCAATTGAGTGAACAAGGGCAACTGGCTCGTAACATTCTTTTAAATGACTTGAAGCTATTGACAGCTCATGGTGCAGCGCCTGTTCTGAATGTGATTAAGTGCTATGATAGAGACGATGCCTATCCGTTTTTCCCCACTGATGTTTATTCTTTTCATGTAGATCGGTCTCCTATACCGACCGATACTTTTTTATGTACTTACTACGGCAACCCGAGTGAAATATTGCCCAATTCAGAAGCCCGACAAAAAATATGGATTCCAGAAATACGAGATGAACTCAAAAAGCTTTATGAAGGAAACGATGAAGGTTTTGAAGCATTTTTAATTGAAAATTTCTTTGATTTACACTACCAAACTCAACCGAATGCCCTTCCTATCAGTTTAGGTTTGGGTCACTTATGGCGGTTAGCGATTGATCATCCTGAAAGTAAAGTGCGTCCTTGTGTTCACCGTGCTCCAAAGGAAAAAACAAGCCGGTTGTTGCTCATTTGTTGAGTACAAACTTGCTTGTGCTGGGGTCAAACATAAAAAACGGTGGTGATACTGAGGGGTATCACCATTTTTTTACTAAGAGTACAATTAATTTAATTAGAAATTGTATTTCATAATCTAATATTTTTATTCACGGCGCAAACCCATTCTTCGCCCAGCAAGTAATGCTTTTTATATCAGTTGCTGGTAGTTTTGTACTATTATTGGGCATCTTATCACAACCTGAATCTTGATTGATAGAGCATAAAAATGCATGAACATTGAATTGACTTTTTGAAGTGGCAAAAGTTGACAAATCCAATCCATGTGCTGCTGCTGCACCTACGTGGCAACCCGAAGTCGCACATTTTGAATCAAATATAGGCTTGATATTACTCGTGTACGTGGGTGTTGAGCCTGTGCAATCGGCTGCATTAATGTATGTGCTGTTCGCAGCACCACCATCAACGGTTTCTGTTTTTTTACAAGCATGAAAAACGAAATACAAACTGGCTGAGTAGGCTAAGATAAAAAGCAATTTTTTCATAATGTTGAATGATAATTAAGTGAATTTAAATGTTGTACCTAATTATTTACGGCGGTAAGATATATAGGGTTTCTTATTTTGTGGAATTTTCAAGGAGTTTGCATCTATATTTTCAAATTTATTTAAATTATAATCGTTAATTTTAACACTTAATCAAAAAGCGAACCTTGATAAAAATAGTGAATCGTATTAAAATTAAAATCTATTTTTGTCGCCAAACTAAAATTGTAAAAGAACATATGAAGAAACTCTCATTAACCTTCCTAACGGTGTTGATGCTTTTCAACTCCCTCAACGCTCAGAATATGACTGCCAAAAACGGCGATTACGCTACTGAATGGAAAGAAATCCAAAGTCTCGAAGAACAAGGCTTACCCAAATCCGCTCGTGAAAAAGTAGATGCTTTGTACATCCGCGCTAAATCGGATAATAATGCGTCGCAAATTATCAAGACGCTCATTTATCGCTCAAAATATATAACAGAACTTGAAGAAGATGGTTTTGTGAAAGCGGTGAGCCAATTGCAAGATGAAGCCACGCGCGAAACCTTTCCGACCAAAGCCATTTTGCAATCCATGCTCGGTGAATTATATGCAGGCTATTTGGAGAACAACGTTTGGCGTTTTAGAAATCGCACAACCACCGTTAATTTCAAACAAGATGATATTCGCACGTGGGATATTGAAAAATTGAATGCCGAAGCGGCTAATTTATACCGTCAAAGCCTTCAATATGATGCTTCTCGCAATATGCCGATTTCTAATTTTAATGCTATTACGACTGAAAATACTGAGGGGGATGACATCTTTCGCCCTACTCTTTACGACTTTTTAGTACATCGTGCCATTGATTTTTTTATGAATGAAAAATCATATGTGGCGAAGCCAGCCTATAAATTTGAGCTGGATACTGAGGGGTCCTTTAGCACTGCTGAAAATTTTGTCAATCAGAAATTTGATTCAAAAGATTCAACTTCTGAAAAGTTGTGGACTTTAAAACTGATGCAACAAATTATCAAAAGCCATTTGGAGAATAAAGACCCGGCAGCTTTGATTGATGTGGATTTGAAGCGTTTGGAGTTCGTTCATAATAATGCTGTGATGGACAATAAGGATGATTTATACATCAAAGCCTTAGAATCATTGCAGCGGAAATATGTCAATAACGCCGCTTTTGTAGAGATTTCCTTGAAAATGGCGAATTATTACGCCGAAAAAGCACAATCTTATAAGCGCAATCCTGAGAATATTGGTAAGAGAAATTATAGCATTGCTTTAGAATTGTGCAAAACCGCCGTTCAGCGTTTTCCAAAAGCATATGGTGTGAAGGCTTGTCGGGCGTTGATTCATTCCATTACAGAACCTTCTTTGACCATTAAAACGGAGCAAGTCAATGTGCCGACTAAGCCCATTTTGACTGCTGTTGATTATAGAAATGTGGATTCTATTTATTTTAAAGTCATTAAAGTCAATGAGAATATTTTAAAAAGGAATTTTGATACCGATGAACAACGCCTTGCTTATTACAACGGTTTGCCGTTTGTCAAAAATTGGTCGGTGAAAGTGCCGAATGAAGGTGACTATAACCCCTACTCCACTGAGGTCAAAACAGATAAATTGCCTTTAGGAAATTACCTATTAATTGCTGCTGATAATGCTCGTTTTCAATTAACCAATGGTGGTGAAGTGAATCATACGCATTTTTATGTGTCCAATATTGCTTATATGCAGCGGGCGGATGAAGGCGAAAAGGAAATCATCGTCGTGGATAGGCTTTCAGGTGCGCCTATAAAAGGTGTGACTGCTGAGTTTTGGATAGCCAAATATGATTCTAAAACCCGTAAAGATGTGGTGACCAAAGCGGCAACGGCTATCAGCGATTCAAAGGGTTTTATCAGACCTAAATTGAATACCAATGAGTATTACACGATGAAATTTATTTTTGGAAAAGATACATTAGCCGTGGGTGAAGGTTTCTCCAATTATTCTTATCGCACCCCCTCAGTAAAAACGCAGTTTACGGAGTTCTTTTTGGATAGAGCGATTTATCGTCCGGGTCAAACGGTTTATTTCAAGGCTTTATTGATTGAAAAGAGTGAAAAAGGTGTTCCTAAAATCATCCCGAACCATGCGACTAAAATCACCTTTTATGATGCCAATAGTCAAAAAATCACTGAATTGGCTTTGACTTCTAATGAATATGGTACTTTAAACGGCTCTTTTGTCGCCCCTTCAACTGGTTTATTAGGCATGATGCACATTGGTTCTGATTTGAATGGCGATAAATATTTTAGAGTTGAAGAATACAAACGCCCTAAGTTTGAAGTGAAAATAATGCCACTCGAAGGCACTTATGTTTTGAATCAAGAAGTGCAAGTGAAGGGAAATGCCAAGTCTTTTGCAGGCTCGAATGTGGATGGTGCGAAAATAGTGTATCGAGTCACTCGCCAAACGCGCTTCCCGTATTGGGGTGATACTTATTGGAAAATATTTCCGCCATATTCTCAAGATGCTCAAGAAATTGCGCACGGTGAATTGACGAGCGATGCTAAAGGTGAGTTCACAATTCCCTTCAAAGCCATTCCTAATAAAACGATTGCTGCTAAACAAAAACCTGTTTTTGAATACAATATTCAAGTAGATGTTACGGACATAACAGGCGAAACGCACTCGACCTCTACGACTGTGAGCGTAGGCTACACCTCTTTGAATTTGACTGCTGAGATTCCTGAATTGATTAATCGGCGAAAGGTTTTGCCTTTAAAAATCAATACCAACAACCTGAATGGGCAGCCGCTCATAGCAGAAGTAAGAGTGAAGATTGATTTATTGACCTCGCCAAAACGTCCATTTATCAAGCGTTATTGGGAAATACCTGATACGCCTTCGATGGATAAAACGGAGTTTACGCGCTTTTTCCCTTTATATCCTTATAAAAATGAGGACGAAATAGCGAATTGGGCAACCAAGCGGAAGGTATTCAGTGGTAAAACGCAAACCACCGTACCCCTCAGTAAAGAAGGTAATTTGATCAACATTCCTGACATGCGGAATTGGGAACCAGGGGCATATCGCGTTACCCTCAACTCAATTGATGCGTCGGGCGATAGCATTCAAATTGTAGAACATTTTACGCTCTATGATGTGGCTGATTTGCTCGTACCAATTAATAAAACATTGTTCACGGTGTTTGAAAAGAAAACGGTTGAGCCTTACGAAGACGCTATATTTTATTTAGGTACGGCAGAGGAAAATCTCAACGTTTTGTTTGAAATAGAGCGCGATGGTAAAATTGACACTCAAAACTGGATGGACATTAAAGGTTTTCAGAAAATGTTGT
Organism: Saprospiraceae bacterium; assembly: GCA_043744275.1. Lineage (GTDB taxonomy): Bacteria > Bacteroidota > Bacteroidia > Chitinophagales > Saprospiraceae > JAAFJT01. Next base: position 8,039 of record JAYTUY010000043.1, on the reverse strand, counting down.
TTAAAATTATGGAAGAAGATAGAGGCAATCTCCATTATCATTTGACTTATATTAAAAACAATCGTTTTCAGCAGGAAACCCAAACGGTGATTGTGCCTTTCAGCAATAAAGATTTGAATATTGAATATCAAACTTTTAGAGATAAACTACTGCCAGGTCAAGATGAAGAATGGCGTTTGAAAATAACGGGTAAAAACAAGGATAAAGTAGCCGCTGAAATGGTGGCTGCCATGTACGATGCCTCGCTCGACCAATTTGCACCCAATAATTGGTTTTTGAATCTCTATCCGTCGAGTTATGCACGGATTACTTTCAATGCTTCGACATTCAGAGCTGTTAATTCCGATGTTTTTTACGCCAATACTGAGGGGGTATCGGATATGGATGAATCGAGAAATTATCGCTCTTTGAATTGGTTTGGTTTCAATTTCTTTGAAGGACGCGGTGGTGTTTTGATGTTTCGTGGGGCTGTAACTAAGGCTGCACCGATGGCGGTGGATGCTGCTGCGCCTGCACCTACTTTAGAAAAAATGAATGAAACTAAAAACCTTGAAGTTATTGAATTAAAAAGTCAAGTAGGAGGTATTACTGTTGAAAAAACCTCAGCTAATAACAAATTTTCACCGCCTGTTGTCAAAGAGGAATCTCCTAAAACAACTGACGTCTCATCCGTAAAAGTCCGCACCAATCTCAATGAAACCGTGTTCTTTTATCCAAATTTAATGACAGATAACGAAGGCAATATCATCATCAAATTTAAGATGAATGAAGCCCTCACGCGGTGGAAGTTTCTGGGATTGGCGCATACCAAAGATTTGAAATTGGGCTTAACTCAAAAGGAAATCATTACTCAAAAGGATTTAATGGTGTTCCCAAATGCACCGCGTTTTTTCAGAGAAGGCGATGCAATTGAGTTCACGGCTAAGGTGAGCAATCTCTCCGCTGCTACGCTGAATGGCACGGCTGTTTTGCAATTATTTGATGCTTTAACCAATCAACCGATTGATGTTTTACTTGAAAACAAGCAATTTGAAGTACCTTTTGAAGCCAAAACAGGTGAATCCGCCCTTTTGACTTGGAAATTAAATATCCCAACAGGCAAGGTGCAAGCCGTGATGTATCGGGTCATCGCAAGAGCAGGGAATTATAGTGATGGTGAGGAAAACACCTTACCTGTTTTGACCAATCGGATGCTCGTGACCGAATCGCTACCCCTCAGTATCAGAGGTGGTGAAACGAAAAAATTTGAGTTTAAATCTTTGAAAGACGCCAATTCTAAGACTTTGACGCATCAAAAACTGACCTTAGAATTTACTCAAAATCCAGCGTGGTATGCAGTGCAAGCCTTGCCTTACCTCATGGAATATCCGTACGATTGTACCGAGCAGATTTTCAGCCGCTTTTATGCGAATGCTTTAGCAACGAATGTTGCAAATGCGCATCCTCAAATCAAAAGTGTATTTGACCGTTGGAAAAATATAGATGTGGCTGCTTTACAAAGCAATTTGAGTAAAAATCAAGAGTTAAAAACGGCACTTTTGGAAGAAACGCCTTGGGTGCTCGATGCACAACGCGAAGAGGTTCAGAAGAAAAACATAGGCTTGCTTTTCGACCTCAACAAAATGGCGAACGAAGCACAAGCTGCCATTCAAAAAATGCAAGAACGTCAATTGGAAAACGGTGGTTTTGCTTGGTTTCCAGGCGGACATGATAACTGGTACATCACGCAATATATGACTGAGGGATTTGGGCATTTGAATGCTTTAGGCGTAAAAAACCTTGCAGATGATGCCAAAACCAAAGCCATGATTGATAAATCAGTGGCTTATTGCGATGCCCGTATTTTGGAATATTATACTGAAATTGAAAAACAAGTGAAAAAAGGCAGCAGTAAAATGGAAGACGACCATTTGAGCAGCATCGCCATTCATTATCTCTATACAAGGTCTTTTTTCAAAACAGAAAGTTTAAATTCTAATAAAGTATTCCAATATTTTCTCAATCAATCTGAAAAATATTGGTTGTCAAAATCTCAATATGAACAAGGTCTGATTGGTTTAGCGTTGAAGCGTTTTGATAAAGGCTCAACGACTGATAAAATTGTGAAAAGCCTGAAAGAAAAAGCCATCAATAACGATGAATTGGGCATGTATTGGAAAACACAAGGCGGCTATTATTGGTATCAAATGCCGATTGAAACACAGGCTTTGATGATTGAATTATTCAATGAAGTGAAAGACGACAAAGCAGTGGATGATTTGAAAATATGGCTTTTGAAAAATAAACAAACCAATGCTTGGAAGACAACGAAGGCAACAGCGAGTGCCGTTTATGCTTTATTGAAGACAGGCGACAATTGGTTAGTGGATGATAAAGATGTGTCTATCTCATTGAATAACAAGGAGTTAGACATGAGTAAAGTTTCTAAAGAAGCTGGAACAGGTTATTTCAAAACGTCTTACAAGCCCGAAGAAATAATGGATGGCATGGGCGATGTGAAAGTGACCAACCCTAATAAAGTGGTGGCTTGGGGTGCGATGTATTGGCAGTATTTTGAAAATTTGGATAAAATCAAATCTTTCAAAGACACCCCTTTGAAAATGGTGAAACAACTTTTCAAAGAAAATAATACCGACAAAGGAAAAGTGATTACACCCATTACAGACAAGACACCCCTCAGTCCAGGCGATAAAATCAAGGTGAGAATTGAGTTGCGCGTGGATAGAGACATGGAATATGTGCACATGAAAGATATGCGCGCTTCGAGTTTTGAGCCGACGAATGTTTTGAGCAGCTATAAATATCAAGGCGGCTTGGGCTATTACGAAAGCACACGCGATGCCTCCACCAATTTCTTTTTTGATTATTTACCAAAAGGCACGTATGTTTTTGAATATCCGTTGGTGATTAATCATAAAGGAGACTTCTCTAATGGCGTGACGACGATTCAGTGTATGTATGCACCTGAATTTACGTCGCATACTGAGGGGGTAAGGGTAGTAGTAAAATAATTAGAATCAGGATTATTAGGATTTTAAAGATGTTTAAGGATTTGCATGTGGCATTTGATCAATCCTTAAACATCTTTAAAATCCTACCAATCCTAATTCTAATTAAAAAAATCCTTAAACATCTTTAAAATCCCATCAATCCTAATTCTAATTAAAAATGAAAACCAACTCTACCCTCCCTTTAGAAACAGATTTAAAACGCTCGCTCACCTTATTTGATTCCACGATGATAGTGATGGGATCAATGATAGGCAGTGGCATTTTTATTGTCACGGCAGGTGTGGCAAAGCAGGTGGGTTCGCCCGCTTTTATTCTCATCACTTGGATACTGACGGGTATTCTCACCATTATTGCAGCCTTGAGTTATGGCGAATTGGCGGGCATGATGCCTAAGGCGGGCGGTCAATACGTGTATCTACGCGAGGCTTATAATCCTTTGGTTGGGTTTCTGTTTGGTTGGGCAACGTTTTTAGTCATCGAAACAGGCTTGATTGCTGCAGTGGCGATTGCATTCGCTAAGTTCACAGCGGTTTTGTTTCCTATATTTAATGAGCAGAATGTTTTATTCAAATTAAGCGATTATACTTTTACGGCGACGCAATTATTGGCTTTGGTGGTGATTATTTTATTGACGTTTATCAATATTCAAGGGGTTAAAACAGGTAAATGGGTTCAAAATGTGTTGACAGTGACGAAGGTAGGAGCATTATTGGGGCTGATAATATTGGGTTTGTATAAAGGGTTTTCAAGTTCTGCTTTTCAATTAAATCTCAATGACTTTTGGCAGCCATTTAAAACAAGCGTTTCAAATGGAACTGTGATTAAGACCCCCCTCCTGCCACACTTCGTTCGCAGTGACAATTTACCAATTTTCAATACCACAACCAGTATAATCACCGCTTTAGGCTTGGCGATGATAGGACCCATATTCAGTTCATCTGCTTGGAATACCATCACCTATACAGCAGGAGAAATACAAAATCCTCAACGCAATATACCCCTCAGTCTTTTCCTCGGAACGCTGTTTGTGAGCATTCTTTACATCAGTGCCAACTTTGTTTATATCATGCTTCTTCCTGCCACTGGAACACCCGACGGTGTGGATACTTTTTCAAGAGGTATTGCTTTCGCAACTCAAGAGCGTGTGGGAACAGCCGCCGCTGAAATGATATTTGGCGCACCTGCCGTCATTATCATGGCTATTTTCATCATGATTTCAACATTTGGTTGCAATAATGGTATTGTGATGTCGGGTTCGAGAGTGTATTATGCGATGGCAAAAGATGGTTTGTTTTTTCAAAAAGCAGCGACCTTGAATAGCAAAGGCGTTCCTGCAGTTGCCTTGATATTGCAGTGTATTTGGGCGAGTTTGTTGTGTATTTCAGGTAAATACTCTGATTTATTGAAGTATGTGACCTTTGCAACGCTCTTGTTTTATATCCTTACTATCGGCGGTATTTTTATTTTAAGAAAAAAACAACCGCTTGTTGAAAGACCTTACAAAGCTTTTGGTTATCCTGTTATTCCTTTTTTATATGTTCTGATTGCTACGGCTATTTGTTTGAATTTATTGATGTTTGAAACGCCTATTTCGTTCTTTGGTGTGTCGGTGAAGCCGAGTTGGGTGGGTTTGTGGATAGTGTTGCTGGGCATTCCTGTTTATTATATTTGGCGTAAAAGATAGGTTTGCTTGATGAGTGCGATGGGACACTTCTACTGCCCTATCAATTCATAAACAACTTTTCCTCTACTATAACTCATGCAAGGGTCTTCCTTAGGATTCTTACAATTCAACTTAAAAATAGATAGATTCTTACCTTTTTTCTCAAATCCGAAATATTCGCTTCGCTCATTTTCCTTGATGGATAGAGCAATTTGATCAAATATAGTCCCCTGTTCTGTTACATAATCGAGCAAAACGCTGTACATTGTGTAAGGCTTTAAGCCTGTAATTTTGTTTTTACCCAAAATAACTGTATTAGTTGTGCCTTTCAAAGTGTATGTACCGCCGACTAAAAAATCTGTCAAACTGTTTTCACCATCCACACTACTGCCCATACGTGTGAAAGCGAGAGTATCATTCAATTTTAAAGTGCCATCCGAAAGAGACAAGTCGAATGCTTTTTTATTATCGGCATTGGGGTCAATCAATTGAAATTTATCTCCTGATACAGACTTGATTTTATAACTGTTGCCTTCATGCCAGTTAAAAACTAAACCAGCTTCCAACTTATCGGTACTATCTTGCTTAATACTGATAGCCACAATTTCCGCTTTCTTAGCCGCTTTAGATGGCGACAAAGTGGCTTGCAATTCTTTAAAATACAAGCTATTTATCCAAAAGCCTTCAAAATTAGGCGTTTTTACTGAGGGGGTAGCTTTTTCAGTTTGTACAGTTGATTGAGTCGTTTGCTCAGTTTTAGATGTATTGTTTTGACAAGCAGCAATGGTAAATATGCTGAGAAAAGTGGCGATGATTTTTAATTTGTAATTCATGATATTGATTTGAGAAAAAATATTTTATTCTATTAAAAAAAAGGGGCATCCCGAATTGGAACACCCCTCAGTATTTTAAAGCTTACATCAAGTAAACGTCATAGATTAACGGATATAAAACATCTCACGATATTTCGGGAGAGGCCAAGATGAATCTTCAACAAGGTATTCCAAACGATCGCAGAATGTCCGAATTTGTTCCATAATGGGCTTCACATTCGCGCAATATGACTCAGATTGAGCATCTACATGACCTGCTTCATTGGCAGCACGACGCGCTTCTGTCATGGCTTTAACACCATTCGCTGCACCATTAATGGCTACGCTCAATGCTTTCACGACTTCTAATTGAGCAGAATATTCTTCTTCAGATAAACCAATAGATTTCAACGCCACGATATTATCAGCCAATTTCTTTTGATAACCAATAGCTGCTGGAAGAATCAAATTCGCTACCATTTCACCCAAAGTACGGCTTTCAATCTGCACTTTAGTCACGTAGCTATGGAACTGAACTTCTTGATAAGCCGCTAATTCTTTCTTAGAATAAATGCCAGATTTATAATACAATTCAACAATTTTCTTATTGCCCAATGCTTTTAAAGCCTCTGGAGTCGTCGTAAAATTGTTCAAACCACGTTTAGCCGCTTCTGCTTTCCATTCGTCGCTGTAGCCGTTGCCTTCAAAACGCACTTTCTTAGATTCTCTGATGTATTTCACCAATATTGCTAAGATAGCAGCATCTTGTTCTTTACCACCTGCAATCAATTTATCAACTTCTTCTTTGAATTTGACCAACTGATTCGCCACGATTGTGTTCATCACAGTCATCGGACCACCACAGTTTTGAGAAGAACCCACCGCACGGATTTCAAATTTATTGCCCGTGAAAGCGAAAGGAGATGTCCGATTGCGGTCAGTATTATCTTTCTCAATCAAAGGAATTTTTTCAACCAAATCCAATAGAGATTTAACACCAGAAGCATCAGATGCCCCTGTTCTTTCAATATCGTTGAGCAATTTATCCAAAGTACCACCTAAGAATGCAGAAATAATAGCTGGTGGAGCTTCGTTAGCACCTAAGCGGTGATCATTATTAGCCGTTGCGATAGATGCGCGAATCAAATCAGCGTGTTCAAAAACGGCGCGGATGGTATTCACGAAGAACGTCAAAAACATCAAGTTTTTACCTGGCTCTTTACCTGGCGACAAAAGGTTTTTGCCTGTATTTGTAGCAATAGACCAGTTGTTATGCTTACCGCTACCATTTACACCGTCAAATGGTTTTTCATGCAATAAACAAACAAGTTTATGGCGACGCGCTACCCTATCCATCAAGTCCATCAACAAGTTGTTGTGATCAACAGCTACGTTAATTTCTTCAAACATCGGAGCAAACTCATATTGTGCAGGACCTACTTCGTTGTGACGAGTGCGGAGAGGAATGCCTAATTTATGCGCCTCAGTTTCTACATCACGCATGAATGCATACACACGCTCAGGAATAGAACCGAAATAATGGTCTTCAAGGTTTTGATGTTTAGCAGGTAATTTACCCACCAAAGTCCGACCTGTTAAAATCAAATCAGGACGGAGGTTGTAAAGGGCTTCATCGATGACGAAATACTCTTGTTCCCAGCCGAGAGTAGCAGTGATTTTAGTGACGTTTTTATCGAAATATTGAGCGACTGGAGTCGCTGATTTGTCAAGATATGCTTGAGATTTCAACAAAGGCAATTTAAAGTCCATCGCATCACCTGTATAAGTGATGAAAACTGTTGGAATACAAAGCGTTTTACCCGCACCTGTCTCAACAATAAATGCTGGAGAAGATGGATCCCAAGCAGTATAACCACGAGCTTCAAAAGTAGCGCGCATACCACCAGAAGGGAAAGATGAACCATCAGGCTCTTGCTGAACGAGAGCATCAACATTGAACTCTTCAATTACTTTACCATCTGGTGTTAAATTGAAGAAAGAGTCATGCTTTTCAGCCGTTTTGCCTGTCCACGGTTGAAACCAGTGAGTGAAATGCGTGACGCCTTTATCTTGCGACCATTTTTGAATAGATTTAGCCACCACTTCAGCGACTTCACGGCTCAATTTTGAACCATTTTGAATAGCTGCTTTGACGCTCAAATACGTTTGCTCATCCATGTATGCTTTCATGGCAGTGTCATTGAATACATTTTCACCGTAAAAGTCAGCAATTTTTTCAGCTGGCATTTCACTGTATTCAAAATCGTATTCCGAACGATTAAAGATGGTGTCAAGAGCATTAAATCTGGAAAGACTCATGTTGATAGAAATTTGAATTTGATGAATAATTGATTTTTAGCGAATAAATATGTGAAAAAGTTTCGCAAATTTAGAAACTTTGATTGAAAATCGACCTCTTTAGGTGAAATTTATTGAAAAAAAGTAACCATTAAGCACTAATTCTTTTTTCGACAGATAGTTCACAAAGGACACATAGTATCCACTCTATGTGTCCTTTGTGAACTCCTATATAACTAAATCTTTGTGTTGAGC
>JAYTUY010000042.1:0-31191 GCA_043744275.1 Saprospiraceae bacterium | reverse complement strand
ACCGTAATACTGCCATCAAGCTCTTTGTTGTACTTCGTTTCCATATCTTAACTTTTTATCAAAGTTATGATTTTTACATCAAATGGGAACTACACCCTTCAACACTTGCTTGAAAGGATTTTTAAGTATATCGAAGTGCCAACAGTAGTAGTTTTTTCCTCAAAAATGCTTATATTTGTATTTCATAAAATCACTTAAAAAATGACTGCCTTAGAAAAAGCAACTGCATTTTTACCTCAAATGTCAAATAGCGAAATAGCGCAATTAGTGCAAAGAGCTTCTCAAAAGATTGCCGTTGATTTCCCTGGAATTGAAAAAAATATAGCCGTTTGTGGTGGTAGTGCCTGCATTATTCGCACCCGAATTCCTGTTTGGTCTATAGTAGAATATATGCTTATGGGGGTACCTAAAGAAAAATTATTACAAAATTTCCCGACTTTGAGAGCGCAAGATTTATCCAATGCTTGGGCATATTATGATGCTAATAAAGCTGAAATTGATACTGAAATTGAAGAAAACAACGCCGATTGAAAATGTTGAAATTATATGCAAACGAAAATTTTCCACTGGAAACCGTGCAATTTTTACGCAATCTTGGCTATGATGTATTAACGACACATGAATTAGGAAAATCAAATTTAAGAATTCCTGATGAAGATGTTTTGACTTTTGCTATTTCAGAAAACAGAGCCATTCTGACTATCAATCGTAAAGATTTTATTCGCTTACATCGCCTAAATCCTACTCACGCTGGCATTATTGTATGCACTAAAAATGATGATTTTACAAATTTCGGAGAATGTATTCATAAAGTACTGCTGCCGTATGGAGAAAATACATCTAATTTATTGCTTCGGGTTTATAAGCCCAATATTTAAGGGGCATAACCAACGAAATAACACCCCCTCAGTATATTTCGGATATGAGATGTCAGATGTCGGGAAAAAACCGACATCCGACATCTCATATCCGAAATCGAACACCTCTCAGTATCAAAGCAAAATCCTTTCAACACTTGTTTGAAAGGATTTTTTAAGTATATCAAAGTACCAACAAAAGCAGCTTTAGTGAATACTTTAGAATTGGCTCACTAAATACTGAGGGGTATCAAGATAGTTTAGTGTAGTGACCCAACCTTTTGTAAGTATTGCCTGTCTATTTTTAAAAAACTTAACTCACATTCTAAAATGCTTAAAATACTGAATTATGAAAAAACTGTTATTACTCATTTCAATCATTACAATATTTGGAAAAAATGCGAAAGCCTGTGATTGTAATTCGTCATTAAATACTTTTTGTAAATCTGTAGAAGCTGTAAATGATAAGAGTATTATTGTAAGAGTTATTGTCGAAGAGCGCGATAAAAATAGAGGAAAATTACGTATTTTGAATTTATACAAAGGCAATGAAAGCAAATTGTTTATTCAAGTTTGGGGCAGTGATGGTTTTAGTTGTCGTGATAATATCGGCAATGTAGGACAAACCTTTATTATGATTCTTTATCGAATTGAAAAATTTTCACAATTTCCTATAGAAGAAAAAGAAGGAGATTATCAAACGTGGAATTTTTGCACTATTTCACACTTATTAGTCGAAAATGGCAAAATAAAAGGGCGTATAACTGAAAATGAAATCCAAACGGTTGACGATTCAGACCCTAACCGTTTACCCTTTTGTCCTAATTTTAAAACAGATTTAGAGGATTTACAAAGCATGATTATTGCGCCAAATCCGACGGAAGACATACTCTATTTGAAAAACTTGTCAAGTGACACCCAAATTGAAATATTTGATATATTGGGTACAAAGATTCAACAAAAGTCCATTTTACAGAGTCAAAACTATATAGACGTTGCTGATTTGGCAGCTGGTTTATATATTGTAAGGTTTAGAAAAAACAAGGCGGTTAATACTGTAAAATTTATTAAAATCTAAAGTACCCCCTCAGTAAAAAACGACTTGATATTTATGCAACGGTAGCCAAAGCCGAAAAAAAGAATAGAGTTATTATATTATTCATTTTATTCAAAACCCGTTTTTCATTCAAATCGTTGGTTTTTCTAAGTGTAAAGGCTAACTTTGCGCCGATTTATTTATTTTACAATAAAATATCATTATTAATTCACTTATCCGAAGTGTTAATTTCGGAAACTACCAATTAATTATGGAAGTAAGAATGAAAAAAGCGGCAGTTAAAAAGACGCATAATTTTAGCGCGGGTCCTGCTATTTTGCCTGCCGAAGTCATCAAAGAAGCGGCACAAGGCGTTTTGAATCTGAATGGAACGGGCTTGTCTGTTCTTGAAATGAGCCACAGAGGTAAAGACATTGGTGCTATCGCGGATGAAGCGACGCAATCTATCAAAGACCTTGTAGGCTTGACAGATGAATATGAAGTGCTTTGGATGTCGGGTGGCGCGTCTTCTCAGTTTTTTATTACAGCCATGAACCTCATGGACGATGGCGACAAAGCAGCATATGTGGATACAGGTACGTGGGCATCAAAAGCCATCGAAGCGGCACGTCAATTTGGCAATATTGACGTCTTAGCGTCTTCAAAATCAACGACTTACGACAATATTCCTCGTAAATACAAAGTGCCTTCGGATGCTAAATTTTTGCATTTGACCAGCAATAATACCATCTACGGCACGCAATATCATTGGTTGCCGACGACAGATGTGCCTATCGTTTGTGATATGTCTTCTGATTTTTTAAGCCGCCCGATTGATGTAGCTCGTTATGGGTTGATATATGCGGGTGCTCAAAAAAATCTTGGACTTGCGGGCGTGACGGTGGTGATTGTGAAAAAAGATTTGTTGGGGAAGGTGCAGCGTCAGATACCAGCTATGTTGGATTATCGCACTTTTATCAAGGAGAAATCCATGTACAATACGCCGCCAGTGTTCGCTATATATGTCTGTATGCTCACATTGCGTTGGATAAAAAAGATGGGTGGTTTGGCTGCTATGGAAAAGCACAATAAGAAAAAAGCCAATATTTTGTATAAAGAAATTGACTCGAATCCGCTTTTCAAAGGTAATGTTGAAAAAAGAGATCGTTCGATGATGAATGTTTGTTTCACTATGTATAATCGCGATTTAGAACCTGTTTTCGCTCAATTTGCTAAAGATAACGGCGTTTCAGGTATTGAAGGACATCGTTCAGTGGGTGGTTTTAGAGCCTCTATTTACAATGCGATGCCGCTTAAAAGTGTGAAATTTTTAGCAGATTTGATGAAAGAATTTGCTGAAAAATACGCTTAGATAGTGAAAAATGAATAGTGAAAAGTGAAAAGTTGATACCCCTCAGTATTTTTCACTTTTCACTTTTCACTTTTCGTTTTTCATTATAAAAAAATCCATGAGCATGTCCTATAGGGGCGTCTCATGGATTTTTTTATATTGTTAAATAGGAAGGCATGAAATGTTAATCTAATGTAAACGTTAACATTAAAGTGTTATTTTAAGATAAAAAAACGTCAAATTTGGCGGAAGTTTTAGTAATAACTTGTAAATTTACTTAACTTATACAAGAGACAATACTACTGATAGCAGAGAAAATAACTACCGGCTCACCTCGAATTGTTGAAATTTTTAGGATTTTCAAGAGAATTCATCTTTAATTATTGACCAATTTTCATTATCTTAATAAAATAAGACAATTTGAAAACCAAACTTATTTCAAAAACCAACACTATGTTGAAATTTCCCCCACTTCTTTTATTGTATTTTCTAAGCCTACAATCACTTGTTGCACAGAGCACTGCGTGGACGGGCTACGTGACTTATTTTGACAATCAAAATAATTATTCTAAACAAGCCAATCTACCCGTTTGCAATTTTGTCAAAAATGGGGAACTTAGGATTCCTCAAACTTCCACCAATCAGAGTTTATATTGGACTAATTTTGAGTTTAGAGCACCGATTTGCTTGTCCGATAATTTCAGTTACGAAGTAAAATTTAAAAATAATAGTGCCATCAATGGTTTTAGTGCCTATGATGTGGCGATGGGTTTGTTGACGTTGAGCGGCTCTACTGGCTGCACGCTCATGGGCGATCCGATTGGTCAGCGATGGACAAATATTGTAGTGGCTGGGCAGGCTTTGGTGACTGATAAGCCATATTTAGTAGTGGATATGAGCAATTGGGCGATTATTCAATTGAAATTTCAAAATAATGTTATCACTTATTCTTATAATGGAACGCCTTTTTTTACAGCCCCTTACAGTGGTAATATTTGCAATTTAGATGGTTTGGACTTTCGGTTTAAAGGCTCAGGTTCGATAGATTGGATTAGATTGACCGATAATGACGATAAATCAACGGTATATTTTGAAGATTTTCAAAGTTGTAGCAACATGAGCAAGCCCGTTGATTGTACCCCCTCAGTAAATTTGGCTGCCAATAGCCCTTGCGAAGGCGATACGCTCAAACTTTCGACGACAAACCGTGCCACCGCGTACGAGTGGACTGGACCAAATGGGTTTCGTTCAGCGAAGCAAAATCCTGCCATTCCAAAAACCGAACGCTCGTTCGGTGGCACTTATTCAATGACTGCTCGCGTCAATGCTTGTCAGAACGTTACAAAAAATATTGATGTTAAAATAAATGCTTTGCCGGTTGTGAATCTGGGCGGAGATACAGCTATTTGCAATGGTCAATCCTTATCACTTAACGCAGGCAACCTCGGCAGCACTTATCGATGGCAAGACGCCTCTTCTAATCGCAACTTCAATGTTTTGAACAGTGGCATTTATGCCGTTACTGTGCTGAGTACTGAGGGGTGTCGGTCGGCGGATACCGTGAAAGTGGAGGTAGCCAATGCGGCTATTTTGCCAGGTATTTCTATCAGAAAACCAAGCTGTTATGGCAAATGCGATGGTGAAGTAGCTGCGAATGCAAGAGGTGGATTTGGTGCGCCATTTACATACAAATGGTCGGGTGGGCGGACAACACCTAACGTCATCGCGCGTTGCGTAGGCGATATAAATTTGACCGTAACAGACTCGAAAGGTTGTAAAATTACGACAATTGCTTCTGTTGGGCAGCCTTCAAAAGTAGATGCAGTAGCTCAACCTGATACTATTTATCATGGTTATGCAGTTCGTTGCCCCAAGTCTGAAGATGGTCAAGCGACCGTAAAACCTTCGGGTGGAGTAGGCAATTATTCAATTGTTTGGAAAACCGAACCCTTGCAAACGAGCCGAACAGCAACAAATTTGAAAGCTGATACTACCTACAAAGTCTATGTTTTTGATAAAAATGGTTGTGTGGATTCCACGACTATTTCGTTAAAAGCACCGCCTGTATTAAATGCAGATTTTACCATTAAAAATGTTACTTGTTTTGGTGAAAAAAATGGGTCTGTTATGTTGGATTCTATCAAAGGCGGCGTTGCACCTTATTCTTTTATTTTTAATGAAAAAAAATACACTATTGATAGCATTAGACAGTATAAAAACCTCAAAAGTGGTGATTATATCTTTGAATTGGCTGATAATAATGGTTGTTCTGTAGAGAAAAAACTCAATTTAATAGAGCCACCAAAACTTCAAATCGTTTCTACTAACGATACTTTAATACATTTTGGCGATGATATTATGCTTCATGCAGGCGTTGCAGCCCCCTCAGTATTGAGCAGTGTGGCGTGGAAACCTTTGAGAGATTCGCTTTCAATTGGTTGCACCGAATGCCGTTTGACCTTGTCAAGCCCTCGCGTTACCTCCAGATATAAATTGACAGTGAAAGATACTTTCGGATGTGTTGCCACTAAAGAAATATTGGTGAGGGTGGATAAATTGAGGCGAATTTTCGTCCCCACTGCTTTTTCTCCTAATGAGGATGGACAAAATGATGAATTCAGAATATATGCAGGTCGTGGCACTCGGCGAATCTTGAATTTTAATGTTTACAATCGATGGGGTGCTTTGGTATATCAAGCTCATAATTTTTTGCCCAATGATGAATCCAAAGCATGGGATGGGCTTTTCAATGGCAATCAATTGGCAACCGACACTTATATATGGTTCGCTGAAATAGAATTTGAAGATGGGGATAGAGAAGTTTTTAAAGGCGATGTAGCACTGATAAAGTAACTCCTATATAACTAAATCGTTGTGTTGAGCAAATCGTTGTGGATGCGTTTAACAAAAGTTATCTGTCTTGACGTTGGCAGCATCGATGCCCGAGTACTATGTGAAAAAAATATGTGTATGAAAAGAAGAAGAAATGTATAAATACTGAGGGGGTGCGTTCACACCCCCACTATCGAAGCAAACTGCATTTCATACAACTCCCGATAGCGACCATTTTCAATTTGTAGCAATTTTTCATGCGGACCAAATTCAATAGCTTCACCTTTATCCATCACCAAAACATTATTGGCGTGGCGAATCGTAGAAAGGCGATGAGCGATAATAATACTCGTCCGTTTGGCAATGAGTTTTTCAATGGCGTATTGGATAATACCCTCGCTCTCAGGGTCGATAGAAGAAGTGGCTTCGTCCAAAATCAAGATTTCAGGATCAAAAACCAAGGCGCGGACGAAAGAAATAAGCTGCCGTTGACCCATCGAAAGGGTCGCACCACGCTCCATAACCTCATAATCGTAGCCGCCCGGCAGGCGCATAATGAACTCATCAGCACCGATAATTTTAGCGCAATCTATCACTTTTTGCCTCGGTACTGAGGGGTCTCTCAGAGTAATATTTTCAAAAACAGACCCCGAAAAAAGGAAAACATCTTGCAACACAACGGCAATATGCGTTCTTAAACTCTGCAAATCGAACTCCCGAATATCAGTGTCGTCAATGGTAATTGAGCCGCTTTGAATTTCATAAAACCGATTTAAAATGCTCGTAATCGTCGTTTTGCCAGAGCCTGTTGAACCGACTATCGCAAGGGTTTGACCATGTTTTAGCTTGAAATTGACATCTTTTAAGACATAATTCTCATTATCGTAGGCAAAGTTGACATTTTTAAACTCGACGTCACCCCTCAGTTTCTCCATCTTTTTAGTGCCTGATTTTTCTATATTTCTATCATCATCAATCAAATTAAAAACACGTTCGGCTGCTACCATGCCCATTTGTAGGGTATTAAATTTATCAGCCAGCATTCGAATCGGGCGAAACAGCATATTCAGATAAACTGGAAATGCCACCAAAACACCCAGCGTAATATGATTCTGAATCACGCCCTGCGAGCCATACCAAACCATCAAACCCAAAGCCGCCGCTGATACAATTTCGACCAATGGAAAAAACACGGCATAAGCGAAAATGGCTTTCAAGTTCGCGCCCGTGTAGGAGCGATTAATTTCTTTAAATTTCTCCCGCTCTTGATTTTCAACATTAAAAATTTGAACGATACGCATACCTGTAATATGCTCTTGCAGAAAACCATTCATGCGAGTGACCTCGTTCCGAACAACTTGAAACGACTTCGCCACTTCATTTTTGAACCACCGAGCACCGACGAGCAAAAACGGTAGAACAGTCATACACACCAGCGTCAATTTCCAACTCGTCCAAAACATAATGCCGAGCACCACTATCAAAGTCAAAAGGTCAGCAATAATGGTAATAATGCCTTCCGAGAAAACGGCGTTGATGGTTTCGATGTCGTTGATGGTTCGAGTGGTAGAGGTGCCGATGGGTGTTTTATCAAAATAAGATAAATTCAACTTCGTCACATGCTTAAAAACCCGCACTCGAAGGTCTCTGATGACGGATTGCCCAAGCCATGAGGTTGTGTAGTTGAAAATATACTGTATAAGGGCTTCCGCAATAAGCAGCACCAAAAGGATAATCACCATGCGCGTCATGCCCTCTACATCGTACTTAAAAATATGCTCATCCACCATTTGTTGAATCAAATAAGGGCGGGCACTCGATAGCGGCGCGAGGATAACCGCCAACAAGGCAGCAAATATAAAAAAGCCTTGATAGGGCTTGGCTAATGAGATAATGCGAAAGAGCAGTTGGGTGTCGAAGCGTTTTTTCTGTTGGCTTCCTGAATTATTTTGAGACATTTCTATTTTTTTCGTAAGGATTTATCTTTTTTCAATGGATATGAGGGCAAAGCGATATTGAAATTGGGCATACAAAAGTACATGTTTCAATAGGTTCTTAAACACTTTTTATCTTGAAAAGATTAGAATTTAGATAAAATCCTTCATGTATTACACAAAATACTGAGGGGTATTTTATTTGGCAATAATTATTTAATACCAGTAAATAAAATTTTGATTTCAAGTTAGAGATGAGAATTTTCAAACATAAATTTTTCATTTCAAGTTAGAGATGAGATTTTCCAGAAGTAAATTTTTCATTTCAAATTGGAAATGACTTTTTTCAGAAGCTTATTGCTCTAAATGGT
Organism: Saprospiraceae bacterium; assembly: GCA_043744275.1. Taxonomy (GTDB): domain Bacteria; phylum Bacteroidota; class Bacteroidia; order Chitinophagales; family Saprospiraceae; genus JAAFJT01. Next base: position 22,810 of record JAYTUY010000042.1, on the reverse strand, counting down.
TTTGAGATTTGTGATTGAGTAAACATATATCATGCAAGCGGTATTCTTCTCAATATCATTGGCTAAAATACTTTTGTTCTAATAGTAATTAAGGGTGAAAACTCATTTATTAAATTAAATTATGTATTCACTTTATGGTAAGATTGTATGCTTCTATTAATGTACTAATAACAAAATCTAATTTGTCTTCTGTCAATCCATTATACAATGGTAAGGATATCTCCCTTGAATAATTATTATAAGCAATCGGATAATTATCAATTTTATAACCCTGCTTTTTAAAAAGAGTTAACATTGGCATGGGTATATAATGTACATTTACACCGATACTTTTTTTACTCATCTTTTGGAGAATTATATCTCGTTGCTCCTCTGAAATATCTCTTATTCTTAGTAAGTATAAATGATAAGATGATGTTTTTGTAAGTGTGTCTTGCGGTGGTAATTCAATCCAATGGTACTGTTTAAATTTTTCAGTATAGTATTCAAATATTCTCTTTCTATCGGGCAGTAATTCTGATTTGTATCGCCTTATTTGAGCTAACCCGATTGCAGCACATATATCAGGCATATTAATTTTTAATCCTTGATCTATTATATCGTAACGCCAGCCACCCATCTGGTTCTTATCAAAAGCACTTTTTGTTTGACCATTGGAAGCAAAACATTTTAAAAATGCGTATTCTTCTTCAAGAATGAACGGTTGAGGTAAGTTTAAACAAATAGCACCACCTTCTCCAGTTGTAATATTTTTGACTGAGTGAAAAGAAAAAATAGCTACATCAGCTACCTTAGCTGCTTGCTTACCCATATAAGTTGCACCTATGGAATGTGCTGCGTCTGCTAAGACCAAGATTCGTCCTAATTTAGTTTGTCGCTCCGTTTTAGGCTTATATTTCTTTAATACTGAGGGGGTTTGCACTAATTTCATAATTTCGTTATAGTCACATGGATAACCACCTACATCAACTGGAATAATAACTTTTGTTTTACTTGTTATCGCTTTCTTAATATTTTTTACGCAAATATTAAAGTCATTATTTACATCAACTATCACAGGTTTCGCTCCTAAATTCATTACTGCTAATGCTGTTGCAGCGTAAGTATATGCTAGTATTATTACTTCATCACCTTTTTCAACACCCAACCATTTTAGCATTAACATTGTACCTGAAACCCAAGAGTTAACGCACATTACTTTTTCTGAAGTTGTGAATTGTACTAATTCTTCTTCAAATGCTTTTACTTTGGGACCAGTCGTAATCCATACAGTATTCGTTAAAGTATCTAATACTTCATCGACTACAATTTTGTCTATTAGTGGTAAGGAATATGATATATTCATAATTAATTTATTTGAGTGCATGACCAAGTCGGGGCAAATATTTTAAACTTACTGCAAACTGTCATTTCATTACGAAATTTGACCAAATACTGAGGGGGCTGCTGGTAAATGTATCTGTAACACTTATGGGTATCAAGGAAGTCTTTGACTTTAGAGTCATAACTACTTCTTAATCAAATAATTAGTTAGGCAATAGTTTCAATATTTAAGTAAAAAGCTAAAAATATTTATAATCAAGCTGAAAGCATGACTGAGGTGTACAACATCCGCTGGCTTAGGATGCCAATAAAAAAGCCTACAATTTTCAATTAAAGAATGTGCTGCTCGTCAGTGGGTCTCCGCTTGCAATGCCTTTGCCAAATCGGCATCAGTGTATCAAGCCATCGCTATTTCGATGCTTTTTGTGCTGCGTCTAAGTGGCATTAGAGCGTCTTTTTGATGATTTTATTATCGAAAATAGGTGTCATTTTGTGTTTTTACTGAGGGGGGCTATAAATGAGGTTTTATAAATAAGTAAACATATATCATGCAAGCGTGAAGACTCATTTACTGCCTGTTCAGAAAGTTTTCGGGAAATTTTAAAAGTTCCGGCCTTCGTGCATCCCAACAAAGAATTAGATTATTATTTAAACAAATACATACCCACCGAACGCTCATTTGCTGGAAAAACTTTTAACAAATAGCTATCTTCATCATACAAAACACGGTATTGATCATCTGACTTTGAACTACCAATGAATTTAGTCATTTTTTCAGTATTTTTACTAAAACACGGATACAGTTCCTCAATAGAGCCAACCGTCGCTTTGGCTGATTTGACAATGCCACCACTGAGTTTAAAGCCTTTGGCGCATCTGTCCACTTCTTTCCCATCTTTATCGTACAATATACCAAAGCCTTTAGCTGAACCTTTACCAAGCATTGCTGCTATAACATAAGTGTATTCAAAACGTATCGAGCCATCTGCTTTTTCTTCTTTAACCAATTCTTCACTGGGTGGTCCCATAAATTTTTTGAGGTCTTCCATAAAGTCGTCACCGAATAGGGTTTCTTTTTCCCACATCACCTTACCGTTTAAATCCATTTTGGCTAAATGAAAGCCCTCAATTTTTGCAAGAACGGATTTAATGCCAAAATTGGGGTATTCCTTACCTGACTTATTGGCAAAACCGTAATGATAAATACTTTGCCCATCGCGAGACAAAAACAGTTGACCATACATAGTAGCGCGAATTGCCGTATTACCACTACCCTGTATTTTTTTAATGTACTTATTAGGAATATCGCAACTATAACTCCCTGATTGAGTGAAAGAGTAATTTGCTATTGCCATAGATTTCATAGTTGTATGTTTGGGCTTGAAAAAAAACTTATTAAGAACTTTACCCGTGTTCAAATTAATCACGACGGCTTGTATTTCTTCTTGTTGTTGTTTTTTAGCATTGTGCCGAGTCAAAAACATAATAGAATCATGCACACTATTCAACTGCCAGAAAAAGGGGTCAAACTCGTCATGGGGCTTAGGAATTTGTATCGTTTTCTTAGTCGTTTTCAAGGTTACCGCATCGTATTTTACCAAAATCAAGTCATCATCGGTTTTCTTCTTAGACCACAATTCGTAAAAATGGTTGTTTTTACAAAAATAATAGAGTGGGTCATCGAATGTGTCATCTTCTTTAACATACTCAGCTGTTTTGATTTTCCCCGCAGAATTAACCTGAGTAAGGTTTTTTTTACCATTTGTCAATCCCACAAGTGCGCCAGATACATAGCCGCGCATGTAAAAGTAATCAGTATTGTCCGCATCTATTACAGCATAATTGGTAACACCTTTTAATTCAGTTTTCCATTCTAAGTTTTGTAAATCGGCTGAATATTTCACCAATTGATAATCACCGTTTAGAACAGGGCTTTTTTGGTCACGCCACACCCATAGCCCATTTTTTGATGAAAATTTGAAAATACCAACTTCATCGTTTTTGTCTAAATTAAAGTTGAGTTTAGCGTCTTGCGCCTTCAATAATGGCATCATCAGTGAGCCAATAAGTGACAATAAAATTGCCTTGAGTGTGAAATATCTTTTCATAATGAATTTAAAAATATAAGTTAAAACTCTTTTTGACTGCCTCTTAATCACCTGGAAGAGGTAGCAAGAAACAGCGCACACGAAAGTACGTAATTATTAATGAACACCACTTAATTCTAAGTTCTAAAAAAATTGAGGTAGTTTATGAGAAGATTTAGCAAGAACGGTTATTTGGGTGTCATTTTGTTTTTTTACTGAGGGGGTGTTATTTAAGCAAGTAAGTCATCAACGAATCGCTTCGTTTGGTCAGCTAAAAAAATAGGTATATTCAACAAACCAGCATTGACATCCAGATTTTTTAAGGAATAGCGGATTTTTAAAACTGGATTATATTGTTTCGCATAATAAGCCAAACTTTTGCTTCGGATGCTTTCACCTGATTTGACTTCAATCGGGAGTATTTTATCGCGGTATTGCAGTAAAAAATCGACTTCGGCAATTGACTCAGATGTCCAGTAACTAAAACCAGTATAGAATTGTGTTGTCAGACTTTGCAAAATATAATTTTCAGACAAAGCCCCTTTAAACTCCGTGAAAAGGCGATTGCCTTCCTTAAAAAGCAAGGGGTCGAGTTTGGTTTGATGCCTAAGTAAGCCAATATCCAGCATATAAATTTTAAAAGCCGATAAATCGCTGTAAAACGAAAGTGGAAATTCGGGCTTTTTGCATAAAGGCACACGGTAAATAAGTCCTGCCTGTTCTAACCAGATAAGTGCGTTTTCGTATTCTCTGGCACGCGCGCCTTGTCGGATAGTTTGATAAATAAATTTCTTATTTTCTTTGGCTAATTGTGAGGGAATCGTCTCCCATACATAATTGATTCTGATGGTTTCGTTTTTTTCGGCGTGTTTTGAAAAATCTAAAGCGTAAGCGGCTTGAATTTGATGAAGGCTTTTCTCAATTTCAAACATATCCATTGTTTCGACCATGCGTAGGGCAGGTTCGGGCATACCACCACAGAGCATATAGGTTTTGAAAATATCTAAACACTCATTAAAGAAAACATCTAATAAAGGTTCAAAAGGGCTTAGGTTGTTTAAATAGTTATGAATTTGGGGATTTTTAGCTTTTAAAAACTCGCTGAAAGTCAATGGATAGAGTTTTAGAAATTCGACCTTGCCAACTGGAAAAGATTTATGCGTTCCTAAGCTGATACCCAACAAAGAGCCTGCTGCAATAATGGGGTATTCAGGTGCATTTTCGCTAAAATATTTCAACGCATTCAGGGCTTCTTCACATTCCTGAATTTCATCAAAAACAATAAGGGTATTAGTGGGGTCAATCTTGCGGCCATGAATGATAGATAAATTGTGTAACAGCCGTTCTACCTGTTTGGTTTGTTTAAAAATGGCGTTCAATTCAGGTCTTTCATCAAAGTTGTAATAAGCCATATCTGCAAATTGGGTTTTGCCAAAATGCCGAATCAAAGACGTTTTGCCCGTTTGTCTTGCGCCTTGCACGATTAAAGGTTTTCTGAATTTTCCTTGCTTCCATGCCAAAAGATCAGTATAAAGATTGCGTTCAAAAAACATTGATAGATGGTGTTTACGAAAATGAAAGAAACACAAAAATAATCTAATATTTTTAATTTTTCCAGTAATTAGTAGTAATTATGTGATTTATTACACATTTACTTGACTAATTATGTGAAAATATTGCATTCAAAAAACACATAATTTCAAAAAATATCAAAACCGAATATACTCCTGCGAATTAACAGACTTCCCATCTTTCCAAAGTTCAAAATGCAAATGTGGACCGCTGGTTTGCTCGCCTGTGTTGCCGATGATGGCTATGGCTTCGCCTGATTTGACTTTGTCGCCTACTTTTTTAAGCAAATTAGCATTGTGTTTATAAAAAGAAACGACGTTATTAGCGTGTTGGATGGCGATGGTGTTGCCTGTTTCTAAAGTCCAATCGCTGCTGATGACGAAGCCATCGGCAACGGCTTTGACAGGCGTATTTTTAGGGGCAATCAAGTCCGTGCCATAATGTTTTTCAGAAAAAGAAAAGGATTTACTGATGCTACCACTGAGGGGGGCAATCAAATACATGCTTTCCAAACGGTCGTTGCGCCCGATGACTTTTATGGCTTTATTCTCTGATTCCTTATCATTTTTAGTTTCGTCGCCTTCAAAAGGCGAATTGCCGCCTGCTCGGACTTGCATTTCTGCTTCGCTTGGGTCAACGTTGATATTACTGTCTTTGGACACTATATTTTTTTCTCTTGGCATATCCGATTCTTTTTCTACATCTGCCATGAGCAACTTGCGGACATTCGTCGCATAGGTTTGATGCGCTGCGAGAGCGCGCTCAAGGCTGTCCACACGCTCGACCATATCGAACACATCGCGCTGCGAACCGATGCCACCATATCCAGGAATGAATCTTTTAATCGGCGTAAAAACAATAATAGAGGTTATCAAAATGGTGAAACCCACAACCAAGCTACTGATGGCTACATACAAGTTCATCAAAGACAGTTTGTAAGAACCGACCTCTTCAAAAGTATCGTGATTGAGCACCACGAGGCGATAAAAAGTATGCCTTGATTTTTCTATAAATTTTTTAAAACGTTCAAATCCGCCCTCAATGCTATGCACAATTTCCCGCGCTGAGATACCCCTCAGTCGAGTGAAAAATTGAGAAAAGCGATTTGATTTATTTTCAATAGCCATTTATGTTAAATTTTCTAATAAATACAATATTTTTGCCTGTTTTTAAGTCAAAGTAAGTTGTTGACTAAGTGAATGATTAATTATAAATGATGAATGATGAATTTGAGAGAAACTTTATGTTGCATTTTAGGGTATAAAATTGACATAAATACTCAATTTCAATTTAGAAATAGCAAATTTACAACAACTTAGTCTATCATAGATTTTGAAATTAAGATTTAACTTTTCGTAAACGTATAAAACGAACAAAACTTGAGACATATTTATAAAACCTTGCTATTGATTTTAGCCGTTTCCGTCATCAGTGCTTGCGTTACGCAGCGCAAAAAGGACGATGCCAAAGGCTTTAAACTTTTTATGCACAACCTCACTGCCAAGTACAACGGCTTTTTCAACGCTGATGTGTTGGTGAAAGATGCTACCGAAAAATTAGCCTTGCAGCATCAAGATAATTACAACAAAATTTTGGATGTCTATCCATATGTAGCGGTTGATAATTTTCAATCCGTAGCACCTGATTTGGATAAAGCGATTGAAAAAGTAGCCGTTGCTGCCACTTTCCATCGCCCAAGCCATTGGACGGACGATAGCTATCTCATGCTCGGAAAAGCGCAGCATTTGAAACATGATTATACAGCAGCTGAGGAGTCTTTACAATACCTTGTAGATGTTTATAATCCATCTTTGAAATCAAAAATGAGTTCAAAAGATAGAAAAAAAGCACAAGAGGAATCCCGTAAAGAGAGAGAAGACGCGCGTAAAGATGCTGCCAAACTAAAAAAAGAAGCGAAAGAGGAAAAAGATAAAGCACGTAAAAGTGCTGCCGAACAAGCTAAAAAAGATAAAGAAGAACTAATAAAAAAGGAAAAAGAAGACCTTGAAAAACGCAATAAAGACAAAGTAGAAGAGCGTAAAAAAGCGGACGAACTCGCCAAAAAGGAGCGTGAAAATAAAAAAGAATCCATCGCAGACCGCAACGAAGCCCGCCGCAAAGCCAACGACGAACGCCGCATAGAAAATGAGCGCAAGCGTAAAGAGGCTCTCAAACAGGGTAAAAATAAAACTACTGATAAAGATACTGAGGGGGATGCCGTTGTAGAAAAAACACAGCCTACCAAAGAACCAACACCCAATAAAATAGGTGCTGTGAAAACAGGTGCGAATGCGACGCCTGTTATCAAAATGGAGGACAATGTCAAAGTGACTAAAAAAAGAGGGAAGCCTGATAAGTATTTTCTCAAGCACCGCCCTTGCTATCAAGAGGGTGTGGTTTGGTTGGCACGGACGCATATTGAGCGTCAAAATTTTGATGAAGCCGGTATTCTTTTAGATGATATTGAAAAAAATCCTAAATCATTTAAAGACATTCGCGCTCAAGCGGCGACTGCCAAAGCGCATTTATTACTCAAGCAAAATAATTATGAAGCAGCCATCCCTGCTCTTGAAGATGCCTTGAAATTGACTAAGAAAAAACGGGAAAAAGCTCGTTTGGCTTTCATTTTAGCGCAAGTTTATCAGACTTTAAACAATAATGAAAAGGCTTATGTGATGTTTGATAAAGTGTTGGATTACAATCCCGTTTATGAAATGGAGTTCAACGCTCGCTTGAATATGGCATTGAATAGCAGCACAGCGGCTGAAAACACCATTGCTATGCTCAAAAAAATGTCGAAAGACTTTAAAAATAGAGAGTATGGTGACCAAATTTACTTCGCATTGGCTCAAATAGCCTTGAAAAATAACCAACGCCCCGAAGCCATCGCTTACCTAAAAGAAGCTCTTAGTTCAGGTGGCAGAAACAATCAACAAAAAGCTGAATCCTATTATTTGTTGGCAAAATTGCAGTATGAGGGTGAAAAATATGTAGAAGCGAAAGCCTATTACGACAGCACTTTACAAGTGATGGCTACCACCGACAACCGCAAAACAGAAGCAGAAAATTACTCAAAAAACCTTGTAGAAATTGCTCGCAATATCCAAATCGTGACGCTTGAAGATAGCTTAATTCGCATTTCAGGTCTAACAGATAAAGAAAAACGGGCACTCGCTGCCAATCTCAAAAAAGAACGCATCGCAAAATCGACCCCTCAGTCATCGGTGATTAAAAGCAGCGGAGGAGGCAATGATGTGCCAGCGAACCTTAATAAAAGTAGCTTCTTCGCCTATAATTTAGATGCTATTAAAAAAGGTAAAAAAGAGTTTGAGAAAAAATGGGGAACTGAACGCAAGTTAGAGGACAACTGGTGGCGAAGCAATAAAAAAAGTAGCTCAGGAGATATTACCAATACTGAAAATATTTCTACTGACATCACTGACCGTGAAGTCGCTGAAATATTGAAAGATGTACCCAAATCGGCTGCTGATATTGAAGCTGCCAAATTAAAAATAGACGATGCGCTCTTTCAACTCGGCACTTTATATCATGATAAACTAAAAAATGATAAAAAATCAGTTGAAGCATTGGAGCAAGACCTCAGCCGTTTTCCTAATACAAAACATGAAATGGATGATTGGTATTATCTCTATTTAGTTTATACTGACTTAGGCAATAAGCCCAAAGCCACTGAGTATTACGACAAGTTGCAAGCAAAATATCCGACCTCTACTTATGCTCAGATTTTGAAAAATCCTGAAGCGTTTAAAAATAAAGATGGTCAATCAGTGGAAGCATTTTATGCCACGACCTATGCTTTATTTAAAGACGGCGATTATCAAAAAGCCACCGACCGCATTGCCGAATCTGAAACCACTTTTGGCATTAATAATCCATTGAAAGCTAAATTTGCTTTACTCAATGCCCTGTGTATCGGTCATTTGAAAGGGCGTGAGGGTTATATAACAGCATTGAAAGATGTCATCGCTAAATTTGCAGAGACACCAGAAGAAAAACGCGCTAAGGAAATACTCCGCATTCTTGAATTTGGTGCGCCTGTTACCGAATCACCTAAAAATAATGTACAGCAAAATCCTGATGCTGCTGCTTTCAAACCTGAAGATGACAAATTTCATTACATCATCATTGTATTGCCAAAAGATGCGGCAGTTGAGGATGCTAAAATTGCAGTGTCTGATTACAATGCCAAATACCATCGCTTAGAAGACCTGAAAATATCGAGCATCGTCTTGAGCACTGATTCCGAAATTCCGATATTGGTGGTCAGAAGAATGAAAGATAAGGCGAATTCTTTCGTCTATACTGAGGGGGTCAAAAGAAATGCTACTGATTTTATCAAAGGCATGAAATATGAAGTATTCGCTGTGACGCAAGATAATTATCGAGAAATATTGCGCTTGAAAAGCTTGGATGAATATCGCAAGTTTTATGAACAGTTTTATGGTCGATAAATTTTATTTAAAGTTAAAAAAAGCTATCTCAAATTTCGGGATAGCTTTTTTTTGTTTAAAAATTATATAAATTTTACTGTATTTCAATATTTTATTTCTAAAAAAGGATTAAATTTGCCTAAAAAAGAAATAAAGTGAATTATTTGCAATTTCAAAAACAATTTTCAGAATTTCCAGCAATCTCTATTCGAGAAATGGAGAAATTGGATTCTTCTTTTAATCCACGCAATTTGACCAATTGGCAAACCAAAGGTTATATTCAAAAAATACGCAATGGATGGTATGTACTAACCGATAGAAAAACAAATGAGAGCCTTCTTTTTGCTATTGCCAATCAAATTTACACACCGTCGTATGTGTCATTAGAATCAGCTTTGTCATGGCATGGTTTGATTCCAGAAGGTGTATTTACGACCACTTCTGTCTGTAGCCGCAAAACCCAATCGTTTGAAACAGTGCTTGGGAAATTTTCATATCAAAATCTACACCCCTCAGTTTTGACAGGTTTTCAACTTAAAGAATCAAATGGCTGGCGTTTCAAAATAGCTGACCCTGAAAAAGCGTTGGTAGATTTTTTCCACTTACATGTTCATTACGATTCTATTGAATCAATTAATGGTTTGAGACTTAACCCTTTGATAATCAAAGATTTAAGTTGGGATAAAATCAATTTTTATGCAAACTTATTTCAAAATAAAGCTTTGCTTCAACGCCTTCAATTTTTAAAAGATGCTATCATTAACTGATATTGAATCATTCTATCCGCCTGCTGTTCGCTATGCAAGTCGCTTTTTATTGCGCGAATATTTGCAATGTAAAATCCTTGAAATCATTTTTTCGAGTGAATATGCGAATCGTCTTTGTTTTATCGGCGGCACTTGTCTGCGGCTTATGCATGGCAATCAACGTTTTTCAGAAGACTTAGATTTTGACCATTTTGGTATGACGGAAACGGCTTTTGATGATATTGTTGAACGACTTGGGCATGAACTTGAATTGCAAGGCTTTAAAGTTGAATTACGTCAAATTCAAAAAGGGGCATGGCATTGCTATCTAAAATTTCCCGATTTATTGTTTCAAACAGGGCTGAGTGGTCACCGCGAAGAGAAAATATTGATTCAAGTAGATGCAGAAGCTCAAGGTTTCGATTTTACACCCGAAAGACGGCTCCTGAGACAATTTGATGTTTTCACAAACGTCATGGTGCCATCATTGTCTTTGCTTTTATCACATAAAATTACGGCTATCTTACAACGCCCACGCAATAAAGGGCGCGACTTTTTTGATGTGACCTTTTTACAACCTAAAACTAAACCTGACTATGCATTTTTAAAAGCTAAATTTGATATTACAGGAGCTGAAAGCCTTACAGAACGATTATTAGCTCATTGCAACACCCTGAATTTTAATGAAATGGCGCAAGATGTAGAGCCTTTTCTTTTCAATCCACGAGACGTCAATCGTGTTTTATTTTTTCCTGATTTTGTTAGAGAAGCAACGTGGTAAATGTGTTTGGATGGTTTCTATACTATTTTTTTAAACATTTTACTTGTATGTGCATCTATATTTTATGTTAAAAAAGTACCTACCATAATATTTTATCTTAGTTTTGTGAAATATTTATTTTTTAATCATTTTAAAAAAATAAAAACCGGTATTAAAATTCTACACTCAATCCTAAGAAACGAATCCATCATGAACTTAAAACATCTCGTGAACATCACCCTGCTTTGCCTCAGCGTGTCGGTGCAAAGCCAAACAATTTACATCAAACCCAACGCAACCGGCAACGGCTCATCGTGGGCAAATGCTCGCGGCGACCTTCGTCAAGCCCTGCAAACTGCTGGTTTTGGCACTCAAATATGGGTTGCACAAGGCACTTATTTCACCGCTACTTGCTCGAATTGCTCCACTGCTGACCGTCAATTGTCGTTTGAAATACCCGATGGCGTAGCCGTCTATGGCGGATTTAAAGGCACTGAAACCAGCCTTTCGCAGCGCAACTGGGAGAGCAATAAAACCATTCTCAGCGGCGATATTGACAATAACGGTCAAGCCACAAACAACACTTACAATATCATTTACTTGAAAAATGTCAGTATTTTAACTGTTATTGATGGTTTTACCATCACAGGTGGCAATGCTGATAACCCTACTTCTGTCGGCGAACCCTACACCAGTGGCGCGGCTATCTATAACGACGGACGCTCAGGCGGCTACGTGAACCCCTCAGTACAAAACTGTATTTTCACTCAAAATTATGCCGTTGGATTTGGCGGAGCAATTTTTAATAATGCGGGCTTTAATGGTTTTTGCGAAGCCCGATTTAAAAATTGCCTTTTCAATAATAATTTTTCAAAAGCCGGTGGCGGTGCTATATGCAATTGGGGCGTTTTTGGCGGCACATGCACGGCAGTATTTGAATTTTGTAAATTTATAGATAATAAAACCAATGATTCTGGTGGTGCTATATTGAGCGATGGACAAGTCGGTACTTGCGAAGTATCTTTTATCAATTCTCAATTTATTCGCAATGAAGCAATTTTGTACGGCGGCGGTCTATATAATTTGGGCAAAACAGGCAATTGTACACCCACCATTACAGGTTGCTTGTTTTGGGCGAATAAAGCCTTTTCAGCAGCGGGCGTTTACTGCCTCGGCTCGGAAAGAGGGAACAGCAGCCCACGCATCACAAACAGTATTTTCTATAAAAATGTAGCCAATACAGGCGGCAGCGTCTATGCCAATGCAGGCGAAGATGAGTCGTCTGGCACTGCCACAGGAACAGCCAAACCGACCCTTACCAACTGCATTATTTGGGGTAATATTGCCACTACAGCCCGCCTTTTGCGCAATATAAATGGCTTGCCGACCATCAGTCATTCTATTGTAGATGCCAATAATTGCTCGGCGATACACAGCGGCGTGGGTGCAGGCGTGACGTGCAATAGTGGTATGATTTATAATCAAAATCCGTTGTTCAACGACCCTGATAATGGCGATTTTCACTTGCTGCCTGGTTCGCCAGCTATTAATGCAGGCAATAATAGCGTCATTACTTCTCAAAATGTCAATTATGATTTAGATAGCTTGCCGCGAATCGTCAGCAATACGGTAGATATTGGCGCATGGGAATTCAATCCTTCGGCGCAATATCCGCCGCGAATTCTCCTTTCAGCGGAGAGCAGAACGATTTGTGCTGGAGCTAAAACAGTTTTGAAAACCAATGTTACAGGCTCTCAACCCTTGTATTTTCAATGGTATAAAAATGGTGTAGCTATCAGTGGCGCAACCACAGATTCAATAAAATTTGAAAGCGTAAGTCTTTCAGATTCAGGCATTTATAAATGTATTGTCAGAAATGATTTGAATAAAACAGCCAATTCAGACGATGCTATTTTGACAATTAAACCTAACCTACCCCTCAGTATCAACATCATTTTGCAACGCTCGCCTACATGCGAAGGCGATACAGCCGTGTTTGTAGCCGAGTATAAAAACGGCGGTACAAACCCGAAAATAGAATGGCGGATGAACGGCACTGTTATCAACTCAGGCACCGATAGTTACACCACGCCGATAGTGAGCAGCTTTCATCGCTACTCAGCTAAAATCACCTCTTCGGAGCAATGCGCTTTGCCGAGTGCCTTGATTTCCAATGAAATTGCTGTGCCTGTTGAAGTGATTGATACCCCATCTATCATCTTGGCAGCCTCTACCAATGCAACTTGCAAGGGCGAAAATATCACTTTTAGCACCACTATTAAAAATGGTGGCGACACCCCTCAGTATCAATGGTTTGTGAATAACAATTTGATAGGCAATCGTTTAAATATTTTACAAATTAATACTTTGAATGATTTTGATAAAATAAAATGCCTTTTAAAATCATCAAAAAAATGCTCAGTTAAAAACAATGTGGCATCTAATGAAGAGACCGTTTTTATCAAAGACCTTGTGCCTGTGAGCATTGCGATGGCTGCTAATAAAACAGAAATATGCTCAAGCGACTCAGTCACGTTTTCAGCACTCGGAACGGGCGGCGGTTCGACCCCTCAGTATCAGTGGTTTTTGAACAATCAAAAATTGGCGGAGTCATCCAATATTTTTAAAACCAATAATCTAAAAAATGGGGATAAGGTGAAAGCCGTTTTCATTTCCTCAGAAGCTTGTCCTTCAAAAAAGACTGTTGAATCTGATTCGATTAAAATAATCGTGAATGAAAACGTGATGCCGACAGTCAGCGTAACTGTTTCAAAATCAACGCTTTGTAAAGGCGAGCGGGTTGTTTTTGAAGCCATTGGAAATAGCCTCGGCAGCACCCCTCAGTATAAATGGTATCGCAACGGCAAATATTTAAATTGGGATGGCATCCGATATGCCACTGATTCGCTCCGCATTGACGATATTATTCAAGCCATTGCGCAATCCTCTAATCGGTGTGTAGTAGAGAAAATGGCAGTATCTAATTTGATAAAACCGCGCGTTCGGATTTGTATTTATGGTAAGGAATATGGCGATAAACAAGCGTTGGTCTATCCCAATCCGACGTCCGAGCCGCGTACTGAAGTGGGTCTTGTTAACCTAACGGGCAAAGTGCAAATTGATATTTTCAATGAAAGAGGGCAACATCTTTTCACTAAAACAGTAGAAAATGTGCAAGATGATAAAGAAATAGATATTGAATTGCTACAAATACCTGATGGTTTGTACATCGTGCGCGTTGTCAACGGCGATTTTACAGCTCATAAAAAATGGGTTGTGGGACAATGATTTTAAGTTATAAAAAATTTAAATAAACTTAAAAACGTAATGAAAACGCTAAAAATGCGTCTCTAAGAGATGATGGAAATATTTGACAAAATTATTCCCTTCGCTTTCATGGCGGATACAATGCAATGGTTAGCCTTCGGGTTCAACATTGTGTACGTGATTTTGGCATCGCGTGGCAATGTTTGGTGTTGGGTTTGGGGCTTTTTCGGAACGATATTTCAATTCATCGTTTGCCTCGATGCAGATTTAAAATCAGATGCCGCACTACAAATATACTATTCTTTTTCAGCGATTTATGGTTGGGTCAGCTGGCAGAAAAAAGACAGTATCGTTTTACCTGTCTCCTCACTCCCCCTCAGTACGCACGTCAAAATAGGGCTTTTGGGCATTGCTTTAGCCATTCCATTAGGGTTTTATTGGCATATGGCAGCCTTTAGATATGCCGATGCCACGCTCACAGCATTCAGTATTCTGACTACTTTTCTAACAGCCCGCAAAATATTGGAAAGTTGGATTTATTGGATGGTCATCGACCTTTCTTACATGCTCATCTACTTCGAGCGCGACAAATATTTACTCGCTATTCTATCCCTCATTTACTTCGCATTTTCGATCAGAGGATATTTCAATTGGAAAAAAATGTTCTCATTGTCTGTTAATCGTTATTAGTTAATCGTTATTAGTTATTCGTTATCTATAAATAACGAATAACGAATAACGATTAACTAATAACGATTAACTAATAACGATTAACGAATAACGAATAACGATTTTGAGCAAAAAAAAACCGTCTCGGACATGAGACGGTTCCAAAACAACAAATTATAATCACATGAACTTTCAAAACCAAATTATTGTGAGGGATAACTTCGTTCTAAAAAACAGTTCAAAGTTATTTACATTTTTTTTAAAATGCAACTTTTTAAATAAAAATTAAATTTATAATAATTAAATTTTTATTTATTTGAAATATTTTTATTTATAACTAATTGATTTTCAATTAAAAATGCATCACATCAATTTAACTACTATTTGTTATTTACCCTGTAAATCAAATTATGTGACTTGATATAAAATGAATGTTTGAACAGCTTATGATAATTTTTAATTAAATTTTGGCTATTGACAAAAGCCTTTTTATATTGCTTTAAAATCAAACTATAAGTCAAAATCTTTAATATGTCATACAAAAATATTTACGTTGCCGCCACCTCTCAACATGTTGGAAAAACCACTTCCACGCTGGGCTTAGTTTCAGCTTTCCGCAATATAGGCATTAATGTCGGCTATTGCAAACCAGTGGGTCAAAAATATGTTTTACACAACGGTCTTCAGGTGGATAAAGATGTTGTGCTCTTCGCAGATTTACTTGATTTTGAACCCAATCCTACTATTCATAGCCCAGTGATACTCGGAGCAGGAGCTACTACAGATTACCTCGATCATCCTGAAAACTATCATTATTCGGAAAATATTCAACACGCAACTCATATACTGAGGGGTCAACATGAATTGGTTATTTTTGAAGGAACGGGACATCCAGGTGTAGGTGCGGTCGTAGAAATGTCGAATGGTGACGTGGCTCAATTGACTCAATCAGGCGTTATTATGGTTGCCGAAGGAGGTATAGGCAGTACTATCGACCAATTGAGTATGTGTATGGAAAAATTTTATGCCCGCGATGTACCCATAATAGGCGTTATTTTGAATAAAGTTTTGGAAGAAAAACGGGAAAAAGTAGAGCATTATGTTGCCAAATGGCTCGATAAATTGGATATTCCATTGCTGGGCACCATGCCTTTTGACAAAATGATGGGTTTTCCGCTCCTCTATACGATTATGGAAAGCGTGAACGGCAACGCAGTATATAATGCCGATAGGCTGTACAATATGGTGGAAGGATTCATTGCTGGCTCGCTGATTTCTGCTGATGAAATGGCTGGTAAAAATGAAAATCTGCTACTCGTTGTTGGCGTCACGCGCTTGGATTTAGCCATCGACGATACTCGAAAAGTGATGGAAGATTTGAAATGGGAAAAGCCACCATTTTCAGGAATTATCGCTACAGGCTATGGGGCATTGAGTCAAGGTACGATTGATTTTGTCCAAAAATATCGCATTCCACTCATACATACTATGCTTGAAACGTATGGTGCAGTGGTTAAAATTGCCCGAATAGAAGTGAAAATCAATCAACAAACGCCGTGGAAAGTGAAACGGGCTATTGAAATGATTGAGAACAATATCAATTTGGATTTGATATTGGAAAAATCCAAATTGTTTTAAATAAATATTTTCTAAAAAATTAAACAAGAGTTTAAGATGCAAGAATTCATCATAATCGCCTTCGACCATACAGATGAGGATGCTATTAATCGCCGCTTGGCAGTGCGTCCCACTCATTTTGATAAAGTCACTGAATTGAAAAAATCTGGCAAATTTATCATCGGTGCAGCTATACTTGACCCCAACGGTAAAATGATAGGTTCAAATATGATTGTCCGATTTGAAAATGAAGCAGCCCTTCAAGATTACCTTAAATCAGAGCCTTACGTAACAGGCAAGGTTTGGGAAAAAATAAATACCTACCCAACAAAAGTTGCCAACGTGGAATAAGTTGATAGTGAATAGTGAAAAGTGAATAGTGAAAAATGAAAAATGCAAGTACGCGAACAACTTTTCACTTTTCACTATTAACTTTTCACTAAAACACCCCCTCAGTATATTAGGCATTTTTCAACAAATAGGTGTCATTTTTTGTTAGAATAATTTGACTATTAATCGATTTAAAAATTGATAAAAATAAGTTTTTAATTTTTATTAAAACATTGATAATCAACATGTTAATAGTCTAATTTCTAACATATATCAGTCTAATGTCTAATAAAATGGAAGAAGTAAAAAAATATAATGCCCTCACTTCTGAAGAAGAGCGCGTGATTGTTTACAAAGGAACAGAATATCCTGGCACAGGCAAATTCAATAAGCATTACGAATCAGGCATGTATGTCTGCAAACGCTGCGATGCACCCTTGTATCGCTCCGAATCCAAATTTGATAGTGGCTGCGGCTGGCCCTCGTTCGACGACGAAATAGCAGGAGCCATCAAACATGTGCCTGATGCTGATGGACATCGTGTGGAAATCGTATGCGCCAATTGCGGTGGTCATTTGGGTCATATATTTAAAGGTGAGCGTTTTACGCCTAAAAATGCTCGGCATTGTGTCAATTCCGTTTCGCTGGATTTTATTCCTGCTGAGAAATAATTCCTATTACATATTTTAAGGTGAAAATTTTATTTTAAACATTTTAATAAAAAATTTTCAACAAAATGTATTTAAAATTGAGATGCCAATTTTAGATAAAATATTGATTTTCAATTAACTAAACATTCTGAATTTTAATATGTACTTTTCAACAAAGGAATGTGGAAAAAATTGTCGAAACAGGCAATAGAAAATTTCTACCTTTGCATACATGAGTCAATTCGTCGTATCGGCACGTAAATATCGCCCGCAACGCTTTGCGGATGTGGTTGGGCAAGCGCATGTTTCGCAAACCTTGAAGAATGCTTTGAAAACCGAGCATGTCGCGCACGCTTTCCTATTTTGCGGTCCGCGCGGCGTCGGCAAAACCACCAACGCTCGCATATTGGCGAAGATTCTCAACTGCACTCAGCGGACGCCTGATTTTGAAGCCTGTGGTACCTGCGACTCTTGCAGAGCTTTCGACCAAAACGCTTCGTTCAATATTATTGAGTTGGATGCCGCATCGAATAACTCCGTTGAGCATATTCGCGAACTCGTTACGCAAGTGCGTTTTGCTCCTCAACAAGGAAAATACAAGGTTTTTATCATTGATGAGGTGCATATGCTCTCTTCATCGGCGTTCAATGCTTTTTTGAAAACCCTTGAAGAGCCGCCACCATACGCCATATTTATATTGGCGACAACTGAAAAGCATAAAATTATCCCAACCATTCTTTCAAGATGTCAAATTTTTGATTTCAGAAGAATTCAGATTCCTGACATCGTCTCTCACCTCCAAATGATCTGCAATACTGAGGGGTTGACAGCCGAGCCTGATGCACTTCATATTATTGCTCAAAAAGCGGATGGTGCGTTGCGAGATGCCTTATCCATTTTTGATAGGATTGTGAGCGGTAGCACTGATAAAATGTTGCGTTATTCTGATGTTATTGATAATTTAAATGTATTGGATTACGACTATTATTTTAGAATGACAGATGCCCTTTTGGCAGAAGATGTGGGTCAAGTGATGATGACGTTTGATGATGTCATGCGTAAAGGTTTTGAAGGCGATACATTCATCAACGGATTAGCAGAACATTGTCGCAACATATTGATTTGCAAGGATTTACAAATGTTACAACTCCTTGAAGTGGGCGAAAATTTGAAAAAAAGGTATCAACAACAAGCCACCATTTCATCTACCTCTTTTATTTTAACAGCTTTAAATCTCCTCAACGAATGCGATGTCAATTTCAAACAAGCGCGCAACAAACGCTTGCATATTGAATTGGCTTTAATCAAAATTGCCTATATCACTCGGGCAATTGACGGCGCAACAATGGCTCAAGGCACGCCAGTTGCTATTGAAAAAAAAACTAATGTCGTAAGCAACTCCACTATTTCCAACGATACTATTTCTCATTCAGAACCGCCGCCGCCAGTAGCTTCGACGCCCTCGCGAGCCAGTACACCTTCGCGTGAAATCGAGCCAAGCTCTCAATACAAAACAGATGAAACGCCGCCGCCTACTGCCGATGAGCCTCCTGCACCGAGTCGAGAAGGTGAAAGTCAACCTGGACCCGCCGTTTCAACCGTAAAAAGACTGCCAGCCAGCATGGTTTCGATGCCTAAAATTGGCTCAATTGACTCCATCGGTAAATTGATTGAAGAAGAAGAAGCCATTTTAGCGCAAACGGTTTCTAAATTGAGTTATGAAAATCTATTGGATAGTTGGAAAAAATATGCTGAAACCCGCGAGTCACCATCCACAAAATTAGCACTTTTGAATGCTCAATTGGATTTAGAAGATACCAAAGTGACCGCTCGTGTAGGTACAGAATTAGCCATCGGTTTTATACAATCCGAAGGCGGTTTGTCTGAATTTCTACGATTTGACCTCAATGAAGCCCGTTTAACTTTAGAAGCTAAACTCGATGAATCCCTCACGCCCGAAGATTTGAAAGCCACTAATGCTGTAAAAAGATACTTAACGCCGCGTGAAAAATTGAAAATGATGATGGAGGTGAATCCTTTAGTGAAAGATTTGGCGGTGAAATTGAATTTGAAACCAGATGAATAATGGGCAATAAGTAATGGGTAATAGGTAATAATCACACGTTTGGAAAATCTTTGAAAATTTCCCGAACGTGTAGAATCCACAGAATGACGACGTTGCTTCAAAATAGCGTCGTCATTCTTTTTTTGTATTATTTAAAAAAGACTAACTTCGTCGCCTTAAATTATTAAAAGCAACATAATTTAAGAAAAACCGTTTTTAAAATTCAAATAAAAACTTAATCATCCATTTTTCAATTCATCTATTTTCATGAGATTTTTATCTACTGTCTTACTCATAACGCTTTCATTTTCAATCTCTTACGCTCAGACTGACGGGTTCGAAATAACGCCGCTCTCCAGCAATTATATTTTACAAAATTATAAATCCAAGCTCTCTTTGCGTGGTGCACCTGATTTTATCAATCTGCCTTTTGTCGAAGATTTTTCTTATGCAGGACCTTATCCCGACCCAGATTTATGGTTAGATAATAACGTTTTTATCAATAATACAATGGGATTCAATGCCCCCTCAGTAGGCGTGGCGTCTTTCGATGGTATTGACTCAAAAGGGCGTCCGTATGGCGGCGTTGGCGAAATAGACACGGCAGATTTTTTGACGTCGAACTATATTAACCTCAAGGATTTTATCAATCCCGACGGTTCAAAACGCGATATGACCATTGCTGACAATATTTTAATGAGCTTTTTTATTCAACCAAAAGGCTTGGCTTATGCACCCACTGAGGTTGATTCATTGGTTTTGCAATTTAGAGATGCATCGGGCAATTGGAATTTTATCAAAGCCTATAAAGGCATCCCGAATGCACAATTGAATAAAAACCCATTGGATACAGTGCCTCCTTTTATATACTACACAGTGCCCATCAATGAAGCGAAATATTTATATGGCAAATTTCAATTCCGCTTTTTCAATGTCGTTAATGTCGGGGGTGCATATGAGCATTTTCACTTGGATTATATCAAAATTGCAGCAAATCGGCTTGTAGCGAATAAAAATTTAGATGATTTGGCATTTGTTGAACCGCCAAAACCCATTTTGAAACGCTATAATTCTATGCCGTGGAAACATGCACAACCACAATTAGCTACCGAAATTAGAGATACTTTCAGTGCTAAATTTTATAACCATTTTACGACTCAACGCAATCCGACGAATACAAATTTGAAAGTCACTGCTTCAAATGGCACGGTGGCTGTTTCTAATTTTACACTTTTAGATGGGGTCAATATTCCGCCGAGCGTATTTTTTACTTCTGTTGCTAAAAATTATCCTGCTTCGCTCAAGCAACAATTGGCAACTATCCCAGCCACGACTGAAAAACTGCAAGTTACCTCAGAATATAGCCTCACTATTGAAGGGCAAGAAGGAAAAGATTTGAAAAAAGCAGCTTCTCGCAACGACGTGACGACTTCGACCACCGTTTTCGACAACTATTTCGCCTACGATGATGGCACCGCTGAAATGCAATTTTCTGCTACGGGCGATGGTATGCAAATCGCCGTTCGTTACCGCGCCAATGTTGCCGATTCACTGAGGGGGGTCATGTTTTTCTTTCCGCATATCAACGGCGATGCGCCAAAAGATGCGACTTTCAATATCAAAATATGGAAAGACTCCTTGAAATTGAACCCTATATTTCAAATGAAAAATGTCAAACCATTTTATTTGACCACTTTGGCAGATACCCTGCAAGGGTTTTCAAGCTATAAAATGTTGGATACACTTGGCAGACCCATTCCGATTCCTGCAGGTGATTTTTATATCGGCTGGCAAAATGTAGGCGATGTGAAAATCCCGATTGGTTTGGATAGAAACAATCAAGATAAAACGCAATATTTATATCAATACCTCAGCGGTGCTTGGGAGCAAGTGAGCGCGGTGCGTAAAATTGGGGCAGTGATGGTGCGTCCGATATTTGGCAATCAGCCCGTCCGCAACAGCAGCACTTTGAAAGTGAACGAAATACCGCTTTCAGAAGTGATGACTATTTCACCCAATCCAGCGAGCGATCGCTTGTATTTTGATGTCAAAAAAGGTTTGAGTGAAGATTATGAAATCAGTGTTTTCAATCTCACAGGACAACTTCAAAAGCGCGAAGTATTAAGAGGCAGTGAAATGTTGCTCAATCATTTTGATTCAGGAGTTTATTTTTTAAAAATTAGAAATTTGAAAAACAATCAAATTTTTAATCATAAATTTGTGATTAATAAATAGTTATTGGTTATTGGTTTGTCGATTAACTATTTGATTTAAAATGAATTATAAATTAAAAAATAATTAACCTATGTCAGATATTACAGTTCAAGAACTTAAAAAGCGGCTCGATGCGGGCGATAATTCTTTCGTATTTATAGACGTGCGAGAGCCTTATGAATATCAAGAGTTTAACCTCGGAGCGAAACTCATTTCATTGGGCAATATACCCAGTGCCATCGCTGAACTTGAAGAACATAAAGCAGACGAAATCGTGGTGCATTGTCGCAGTGGTGCGCGTTCAGGGCAAGCGAAAATGTTTATGATGCAGAATGGATTTACTAATGTTCGCAATCTTGAAGGCGGCGTTCTGGCTTGGCAAAGGGAATTTGGAGTGTAAAAATGCCTTATTGTCATCAAAACACTGAGGGGGTGCTTCGATTCGTTGAAGCACCCCCTCAGTATTTTGAAGCGTAAGTTTCCTAAACATAATTTAGAATTTATAAATAATTGATTATCAAATACTTATACAACAAATGTATGCAGCAATAAAAATAATACTATTGATAACAGCCTTTGTAACATTCAGCAGTTGTATAAAAACTGAAGTGGAAGGCATTGAAATTGGTCATAATTTATACGATACACAAGGGTATAGTACAAATAAAGAATTGATAAACCTGATAAAACTATCTTTAAAAAAAGATGAAAAAAGCCTTGCTAAACTTATAAATTTTTGGTGTGGAGGCGGTGCAGGTTGCTATGACTTAGGATTTGTGATAACTCAAATAATTTCTAAAATTGGTGAAGATGAATTTGCAATTATGACCAATAAATTATCGACAGACAATAAAACAATGTTAGTTGCCTTGATAAGGGCTGGACTTGAATATGGTGATTATAATAAAGATTACAAAATGGATGAGACAACTATAGATAAGGCATTTCCAAAACTATATGCCATTTTGGGTAAATAACTGAGGTTTATAAGCTGGAAAATTTTGACGACTTTTAAGGAAAAACAACACCAAATGCTTCAAAATACTGAGGGGGTACTTC
>JAYTUY010000041.1:0-2453 GCA_043744275.1 Saprospiraceae bacterium | reverse complement strand
ATGGGTTGAAAATGCCTTTAGGCATATAATATCGGTAGAAAGTGTCGAAAAATCTGTTGTAAGTCCCAGAGGGACGATATATTTAATGATGAATATATTGTGGCTACGCCACTTTAAGATGCTTTTGATTTGTTTTCTACCGATATACCATGCCTAACGGCATCATTAACCCATTATTCGCATATCTTGTTAAAATTAAGAATTGGGGGTGAGGGGGCAAACAAAATATTTTATCTATTTTTTAAAAACGTACTGTAATGAAAATTAAACTAAAAAAAGAAGGCGGATTTATGGGTTTATCGTCCAATGCAGATTTG
Organism: Saprospiraceae bacterium; assembly: GCA_043744275.1. Lineage (GTDB taxonomy): Bacteria > Bacteroidota > Bacteroidia > Chitinophagales > Saprospiraceae > JAAFJT01. The sequence goes on along the minus strand of JAYTUY010000041.1, from coordinate 2,136 downwards.
GATTTGGATAAATTATCCGATGCTGAACGCGATATATTTAGCGAAATTATTGCTAATCCGCCTAAAGCCAAAAACGAATCTGAATCAGTCAGCCCAGACAGAGGTATGCCTATGCGTGATGCTTTTTCTTATGAAATAAAAATGAAAAAGGGACCGAAATATGTCACCTTAAAGTTTGATGACAAGTCTATTCCAGAAAAAGTGTATAAAATTTTTCAGAAGTATATTTCGGATACCCCCTCAGTATAAAGGGCATTTTATTTAAAAAAACACAATCACGGCAGCAATAGCAGTCAACCATAAAATGATTTGTCGATAGTGTACCTCATCTATTTTTTTTACGATGAAAATACCCGTATAAAAACCGATGATTTGAAAAGGTAAAAGTGCCACATTGATGACTATCGAGTGAGCATTAATGGTATGCCAACTGAAAATATGGAAGGGCAATTTGAATAAATTGACAAAAAGAAAAAGCCACGCATTGGTGCCAATAAAATGCAATTTTGAGAGCCGCATACTCATCAAATAGACTGTTGCAAATCCACCCGCTTGATTGCCTACCATAGATGTAAATCCCGTCGCCACGCCCATTATGCCTGAAAACCAAGGCGATGCAGAGACATTTTTCAAAGGTCTTTTCTCCAAATAAAACAGACCAACAACTATAATAAGGACAATAGAAGCCATCATTTTTTTAAAAACCGCTTCATTTAAATCTTTTCCAATCCAAACACCTAATAAAATACCCACCACCACATAAGGCGACAATCGCAGCAATGACTGCCAATCCACATCTCTTTTGTAATAAAAAACAGCTAAAATATCACCCACTATCAGCATCGGCAATAAAATACCCGTCGATACTTTACTTCCAAAAACCGCTGCTAAAATGGCGACATTCATAATCGAAAGAGAGTTCAATCCTGCTTTCGCAATCCCGACAATCAAGGCTGAGAGAATGGCTAACGCCCATTGAAAAGTGGTGAGATGATAGTTGTTGGTGAGCGCATCGAGCATAATAAGGTGGTATTTGAGGGCGTAAAGTAAGGGGATATTGAATTGAAAACTGAATAACTCATACAAAATATTCAAGCTAAATAAGGAAATTAGGAATTAGGAATTAGGAATTAGGCATGATGAGTTTATAATGTGTTGATAATCAATAGCTTAACAAGTAAAATATAGTAGTGTATAGATTTTCATTTCTCTTTTTATCCTCTTAGCGATAAATTTATCTCTGAGAGGATAAATTTATCGCTGGGAGGATAAATTTATCGCTGAGAAGATAAATTTATCGCTGGGAAGATAAATTTATCGCTGAGAGGATAAATTTATCGCTGGGAAGATAAATTTATCTCTGAGAGGATAAATTTATCTCTGAGAGGATAAATTTATCTCTGAGAAGATAAAATGAGAAATGAAAATCTATATACTACTATATTTCACTTGTTAAGCTATTGATTAACAACACATTATAAACTCATCATGTCAAATTCTTAATTCCTAATTCCTAATTCCTAATTCCTAATTCCTAATTCCTAATTAAGATACACCCCTCAGTATTTCCCCAAAAAAAACACCCCTCATGAATGGCTTCAATCAGGGTGTTGTATAAAATTAAATTATTGCATTCGTCAATGTTGGACAAGCACTTTTTCCACTTTGCGCTCGCCATTCGATAGATATTCCACAAAATATAAGCCGTTGAAAAAGTTAGTGACATCAATATCCAATCGTTGATAGGATTGCCCTTTTTGAGTAAAAACTTTTTGACCTAAGTCATTCATCACTTGTACAGTCCATTCAAAATCTTTCGCTGGATTAATCTTAATACCCAATTTATCTCGTGAAGGGTTGGGACTAACGGTGACATCTGAAACTATTTTTTGATTTACAGAGGTTTTATTCATCGTCATGACATTAGGTTCAGCCTCTTCTTGAGCAGAAATATCCGCTTGAATGACAAGGAAAAAAAATAAACAAAGCCCTGAAAAGAGCATAGATCGGGATGTTATCATTTTCATGGTTAAAATATTTACCTTGACATTGTTAAATTAGGAAAAAAGCTACTATGGTTTAAAAATTGTTGAATAAAGAATGAAACAGGACAAAACTATTGGGGTCTAAGTGTAA
>JAYTUY010000040.1:0-8063 GCA_043744275.1 Saprospiraceae bacterium | reverse complement strand
CAATCCGCAATCCGCAATCCGCAATCCGCAATCCGCAATCCGCAATCCGCAATCCGCAATCCGCAATCCGCAATCCGCAATCCGCAATCCGCAGGATTGAGATAGGGTATTCGTTTGTGCTTGCTAATTAGAAGTTTTTTAATATTCAACAATATTACTGCAATAGACATATACTCTGTTGAGTTTGTATTTTATTTGTTTTTAATTAAATAACCTATAAAAATCATATAAAGAAGATGCTGTAATAAAAAATTCCCACACCTGCGAGGCAGGCATGGGAGTCGGCGGTTTGGCTTTGGAGAGCCGGTCACCTTCCGTCGTTACCGAAAAAGAGACCTTAAACCACATTTAAGAAATTTAAAAACGTACGAAAAATGAAAAAAGTATTTTTTAATCTTACTGTATCTATCTTTTTGTTAATTAACTTAAATATATCCACATCATGTAATCATGCTGATTTAACTTTAGATAACAAAAGTAATTATACTAAATTTACGGTTACCGAATTTCAAAATTTATATGAAAATCATGCAAGTTCTGTGGGTAAAAAATTCAATGCAACAGTAAAGGAGGTTAAGGTTGGTCTGCCACCAAAAAACATAATTGATTTTGTTAAAATTAATAATAAAAACCTTACAGTTGATTTTGACAATACTATAATTGTTAAGATTGTTCCAAATCAATCTGGATTGGGATTAAGAACAGCATCTGACTTAAATACTTATGTTATAGCAATCGACGGTACTAACAATTATATTACAGTAGCAGAGTATCAACAAGAAGTAATTTCAGCAACCTTATCAATGACATCATATTCTAATGGTAGTGTAGGAGTCGGCGATGTGGGGGATGTACAAGAATTGAGTTGGGGGAAAAAATGGTTTAAGTGTATGAAAGGAATATTTGATGATGAATTTACAGGTGTCTTAATTAACACTCTTGGGGTTGCAGGAGGTGCGGGTTGTGGACCTTGTGGAATAGCAGCAGGAGTAATCGTTGGTGTCGGTGCTCTTGGTTGTATGGGTTAAATAGTAATAGTACAATCCATGTTTTTTAAAAAATGATCAAAGATTATTTTTAACTAGGGGTAACCAAGATTTGTAGGAAATGGTGAAATATCAAAATATTTGATGATTATTGGCTTTAAAGCACTTCATAAATTGCATTTAGGTTTAAAAAGTACCTTAAAATATGTAGTGATTGATTCGCTTTAACATTTCCTTGACTTTTTCTGCAAATCATGGTTACACCTTTTTTACTATTTAAATTCTTGTAAATTTTTATAAAAATGTATTAAACATAAAATAATATTTCATCTTTTGACGATAAAAGTATTAGCTTTTAAAATTTTTAACGAATTATTGAATATAAAATGAATAAAATTATAATAGAAAGTATTGTAGCTATAGTTTGTACACTAAGTCTTATTACCCGCAATGAAATTCCCAATTTTGCTAAAATAACATTATCATTGTTCGTTATTTTAATTATCATCTATAGAATTTCAAAAGTGTCAAAATAAAGTATATTTTTTGAAAATACTCTCTCAGTATAAAAAGCTAAAAGTGTATTTTTCAAAACAATTTGTATTATTTATTGCTTCAAAGAATTCAAATCTCTCACAAAACCCGTCACCCCAGTTGATTGTAAAAAAGTGGAGGCTTGCTGTCGGGAAGCGAAATGACCGACTAAGATTCGATATATCCACTTACCTTTTTCTTGCCGTTCCGAAACGAACATCCTTTGAGCACCTTCAAATTGCCTTTTCACATCTTCAATAGCTCTATTCAAATCATTTTTTGTAGAATAAGCACCGACTTGCACAGTGAAAATGGCAGCAGAAGACGTAATGGGCTGCTCATTTTTAATAACAGCTTTTTTTATGCTTGATGCCTCTTTATTTTTAGGTAATACTGAGGGGTTCGGTTTACTTATTTCTTTTTTAGGCGTTCTATTGGCTGTCAAATTATTGGTAGCAGGAGCAGCAAATGCGGGCTTGTTTTCATTGCGAGAAGAAGAGACATTGCTATAACCCGTTACAGTATTGTAACCGCTATCGCCTGCTTTTTCTATTTTAATTCTATTATTCGCATTATTGTAAGTTTTCATGACGGCGATAAAACGCGAAGCTGTAAACGTTTCCTCATGTCGCCCGATTTGAACGCCTTTAGAATTTAAGACAATAATGGTCGGCAAAAGCGATATTTTATACTGATTTTTTAAATCATAACCATCAAAGCTCTGAATATCAACTTTCACAGGGATATAATTGTCGCGAACGAAGTCTGATACTGAGGGGTCTGAAAAAGTATATTCTTCCATCATTCGGCAGGGCGTGCAGTAGCTTGCCCAAAAGTCGAGGAAAATAAGTTTACCTTCGCGAGCCGCTCTGGCTTTGGCGGCTTTTATATCGCCATTGATGAAAACAACATCTGCAAAAGAGATGGATACCCAACAAAAATTGAGGATAAATAGAAGCGTTAGTTTTCTCATATTCATTTCGGATGATAGTCTGTTGAAATTAAATTTGGTTGAAGAGTCTCGTCTGCACACTCTAAAATGATGTACACATTATACCTTTTATCAATTACAAAAAGAATACCATGTTTGGGCGTCGTAAAACTCACGCTTTAATGGGTATGGATTCTTAAAAATCCGTTTTAACTTTGTCTCCCTAATTATTTTTTATCAAATTCATATAAAATAACATACCTAAAGTATCAAAAATGCCTTGAAGTCGTCGGAAGGCATCAATTTACTGAGGGGGTAAAAAGTGAGAATTCACACCTGAATTATTATGTCAAAAAAATATGCAACCATCACAGGCGTTCATGGCTACGTGCCAGATTATATACTCACCAATGCGGAGTTAGAGAAATTAGTGGATACAAATGATGATTGGATTACATCTCGCACAGGTATCAAACAACGCCATATTCTGAAAACTCCAGGATGGGCTACTTCTGATATGGGTGTAGAAATGGTAAAAGGTTTGCTTCAAAAAACGGATACTAAGCCCGACGAAGTAGAGCTTTTAATATGCGCTACGGTCACTCCCGATATGTCTTTTCCAGATACGGCGAATACAATTTGCGATAAATCAGGCATTCACAATGCTTTTGCGTTTGATTTGAATGCTGCTTGCTCGGGTTTTTTATATGCATTAGTAACAGCAGCCAAATTTGTAGAATCAGGCGCATATAAAAAAGTGATAGTCGTGGGTGTGGATATGATGTCAAGTATTGTTGATTATACCGACAGAACCACCTGCGTAATCTTCGGAGATGGCGGTGGGGCGGTGATGTTGGAACCAACTCATGAAGGCGTTGGGGTTATCGATAGTGTACTGAGGGGTGATGGTTCAGGGCGGCAATTTTTGCACATGAAAGCAGGCGGTTCAATGATGCGCCCTTCGCATGAGACGGTAGATAATCGGATGCATTATGTGTATCAAAACGGTCAACCTGTCTTCAAAGCGGCTGTAAAAGGTATGAGTTCAGCCATTGAAGAAGTATTGAAACGCAATCATATGACTATTGACGATATTGATTGGTTGGTACCGCACCAAGCTAATAAGCGAATCATTCAAGTGGTAGGAGAAACTGTGAATATGCCTACTGAAAAAGTAATGGTGAACATTCAAAAATATGGTAACACAACTGCGGGTACATTGCCGCTCTGCCTTTGGGACTATGAAAATCAGCTCAAAAAAGGCGACAACCTGATGCTCACAGCTTTTGGCGGTGGTTTCACATGGGGGGCTGTTTTACTGAAATGGGGGTATGATGGATTAGAATTTGGCGTTTAATGGACGTTTAAATTTCAGTAAAGACATATTTTTTAATAAAAAGCTCTATCTTTGCGCGGCTTTTTAGAATTGGGCAATTTGATAAAAATTGTCCAATTTTAGTTTAATCAACACCCCTCAGTATAAAAGGGCTTTTTTAATAAAAAAATTAATCAATAAAAATATGGCTTCAACGTCGGACATCAAAAAAGGTATTTGCTTCGAATACAACAACGATATATTTAAAGTCGTCGATTTTCAACACGTCAAACCGGGCAAAGGGGCGGCTTTTGTGTATGTGAAAATGAAAAGCGTTACGCGCGGCAACGTGTTAGAAAATAACTTCCCAAGCGGTCATAACATTACGTTGGTGCGTGTAGAACGTCGCCAATGTCAATATTTATACACTGATGACATGGGCTTGAATTTTATGAATACTGAAAATTATGAGCAATTAGCATTGCCAGCAGCAATGATTGACAATGCTGACCTCATGCTTGAAGGTATGATGGTAGAAATTATATTCGATGATCGCGATGATAAGCCACTTTTAGCAGAATTGCCTGCTGCCATTAGCTTGATAGTAACTTACACAGAGCCGGGCATCAAAGGCGATACCGCTACTAACTCTCTTAAAGCCGCTACAGTAGAATCAGGTGCTACGGTAAAAGTGCCGCTTTTTATCAATACTGGAGATAAAGTCCGTATCAACTCTGAGACACGTGAGTATATGGATAGAGTGAAAGAATAATGTTATTTTAAAAAAGGCAGTTTTCATTGAGCAAATTTTATTTGGAATAATTTTTTTTCCTTATCATTGCCAACTGAAAACTGCCTTTCTGTTTTTATAGACAAAATATTTAGCTAAAATATTGAAAATCAACCAAAGATGACATTTGAAGAAATTAAAGCCTTGATTCAACTCGTCAATAAGAGCGACCTTGCCGAATTTAGATTTGAAGATGGCGAACAGAAAGTCGTCATTCGTACGTCTAAGTACAATAATGGCAAACAACAAATTATCCATTCGCCCGCACCACTTTCGGCGATGTCTTATTCATCTCCTCCAGTCCAAGCTATAGCACCTGTAGCTGCTCCAAAAGTAGAGGATGAAGCACCCAAAACTGCCGCCGCAGCCGTCAATACTGAGGGGGTCGGTTTGCTTGAAATCAAATCACCGATAGTTGGTACTTTTTATCGTTCGGCTGGAGCAGATAAACCCGCTTATATAAAAGTAGGCGATACCGTTGATAAAGGAACGGTGGTCTGTATCGTAGAAGCGATGAAGCTTTTTAACGAGATAGAATCCGAAGTGAAAGGTAAAATCGTGAAAGTTGTAGCAGAAGATGCTTCTCCAGTTGAGTATGACCAAGTTCTTTTCTTAGTAGATCCTAAGGGATAGTTTTAGTTATTAGTTATTCAATTATTGGTGATTTCAATCAATAATTTTCCATTTTAATAACATAATAACCTATAACTCAATAATAGAAAATTCATGTTTAAAAAAGTACTTATAGCCAATAGAGGTGAAATTGCCTTACGTGTCATACGCACCTGTAAAGAAATGGGCATCAAAACCGTTGCGGTCTATTCTACTGCAGACCGTGATTCGCTTCATGTGCGTTTTGCAGACGAAGCCGTGTGTATCGGACCTCCTTCATCCAAAGAGTCTTATCTCAATGTTCCACGCCTCATGGCAGCGGTAGAAATTACCAATGCCGATGCTATCCATCCTGGTTATGGTTTTTTATCTGAAAATGCTGATTTCGCTGAAATTTGTACAGAATATGGTGTGAAATTCATTGGTCCAATGCCTGAGCATATTCGCAAAATGGGCGATAAAATAACGGCAAAAGATACCATGATTAAAGCTGGTGTTCCAGTCGTACCAGGCAGTGATGGCTTGTTGACGGACGTGCCAATGGGTAAAAAAATTGCTAAATCAATCGGTTACCCCGTTATTTTGAAGGCAACTGCAGGCGGTGGTGGTAAAGGCATGAGGATAGTTTGGAAAGAAGAAGAGTTTGAGACTCAATGGAATAATGCCCGCATGGAAGCCAAAGCATCGTTTAGCAATGATGGTATTTATGTAGAAAAATATGTAGAAGAACCACGCCATATTGAATTTCAAGTAGCAGGCGATCAATATGGTACAGTCTGCCACCTCTCAGAGCGTGATTGTTCTATTCAGCGGCGGCATCAGAAATTGGTTGAAGAATCACCTTCGCCTTTTATGGATGATGAATTGCGTCAACGCATGGGCGAGGCAGCTGTAAAAGCTGCCCAATGTATCAATTATGAAGGCATGGGAACGGTTGAATTCCTTGTGGATAAGCATCGCAATTTCTATTTTATGGAAATGAATACGCGCATCCAAGTAGAGCATCCTGTTACAGAAGAAGTGATTGATTTTGATTTGATAAAAGAACAAATCAATATAGCGGCTGGCATACCCATTTCAGGAAAAAATTATTTTCCTAAGATGCACGCGATGGAATGCCGCATCAATGCCGAAGATCCATTCAATGATTTTAGACCGAGTCCGGGTAAAATATTGTCTTTTCACTCGCCTAAAGGTCATGGCGTCCGCGTGGATACTCATGTTTATTCGGGCTATTCAATACCGCCCTACTATGATTCAATGATTGCGAAGTTGATTGTCAGAGCGCAGACTCGAGCAGAATGCGTGACTAAAATGGAACGTGCTCTTGATGAGTTTATCATAGAAGGCGTTAAAACAACAGTTCCATTTCATCAAAAATTGATGCGCAATGAAGATTTTAGAAATGGAAATTACAACACAGGGTTTTTAAATACTTGGAATTTCAAGGAGGATTAATAGAATTTTTATCCACAACATGTTAGTAGATTTATAAAACAATTTGGTAATTTTCTGCTAAATTTGTCACTTTCAAAAAACACCCTTCTTTAATTCAACGTATTCAATCTATTAAAATTAATATAGCTTATGAAATTCAGCGTTTCTTCTACAGATTTATTGAAGCAACTTCAAATAGCAGGGGGTGCTATCGGCTCCAACCCTGTTTTGCCTATTCTCGAAGATTTTCTTTTTACAATAAAAAATAATACCCTTACAATCGCTGCTACTGATCTCGAAACGTCAATCACAACAGAAATGGATGTGATGTCTGATTCCGATGGTTCGATAGCCGTTCCTGCTAAAATCCTTTTGGATACACTCAAAGCATTGCCGCAGCAGCCCATTACTTTCAGCGTGAATGAGGAAAATTTTGGTATCGAAATTACTTCTGCTTATGGTAAATATAAATTAGCAGGAGAAAATGGTGCTGACTTTCCTTCGATTTCGTCAGCTGATGGCGAGGCAACTATCGTGCTGCCAGCCAATTTGCTTTCGCAAGGCATCAATAAAACAATTTTCGCCACCAGCAACGACGAGTTGCGTCCTGCCATGACAGGTGTTTATTTTCAAATTGATGAAAACAAACTCACTTTCGTCGCAACGGATGCTCATAAATTGGTTCGCTATTCTTTTACAGATGTCAAAAGCGATACAGCAACTACTTTTATAGTGCCTAAAAAAGCATTGAATTTGTTGAAAAATGCCTTGCCACAAAACGATGAAGTGAAAATTGCTTATAATAAAGCCAATGCATTTTTCAGTTTTGGCAATGTGAATATGGTTTGCCGTTTGATAGATGCGCGTTATCCTGATTATAATGCCGTCATTCCGATTGATAATCCGAATAGATTTGTGGTGAATCGGAATGATTTCCAAAATTCGATGAAGCGGATTGCTATTTATGCCAACAAAACAACCAATCAGGTTATTTTGAACATTACAGATAAAAGCCTCACCATTTCAGCCCAAGACCTTGATTTTTCAAACGAAGCCACCGAGCAATTGACTTGCAATTTTGATGGCGAACCTTTGACAATCGGCTTCAACGCCAAATTCCTTGTAGAAATGCTTGGCGTCATGGAAGGCGATGAAATTCGGATGGAACTCTCTACGCCTACTCGCGCAGGTATCTTGAAACCAATGGAAGAAACCGATGGTCAAGATATTTTGATGCTCGTGATGCCTGTTATGTTGTCCAATTAAAAAAGTAGTGGGGTTATGTAAAAAGGTTTTAAATGTTTTTACCACAAAATTTTATTCGGATTTTCAAGCTAAAACTTTCCAAGAGTTTAAAACTCTGTGGTGCGACATAAAGTTATGTACTACTATACGGACATAAAGTTGAAACCGCCTTAACTTAGTTCATTGAAATAACTGTAAAATTTAGAACAATGG
>JAYTUY010000039.1:0-31297 GCA_043744275.1 Saprospiraceae bacterium | reverse complement strand
TCATGGGACCTTCATTGACGACAATTTCAACAACCTTGCGGTTGCACAAGCCGTCACCGGCATCGAGTGTATCTTCAACGTGTTTGTCAAAAGAGTCTTTGTCAAAATCCCACACTGCTGCTACACCGCCTTGTGCATAGCGCGTATTCGATTCATTTTCAACGGTTTTGGTCAATACATCAATGCGTAAATCAGGGCGTTGCCGCGCTGTTTTAATCGCAAAACTCAATCCTGCGATGCCGCCGCCGATAACAAGAAGGTCGGTTTTCATATAAAATAATGGTGTTGAATGGTGAAATACACTAATTTTCAGAAAAGAGCTGTTGGTTTTATAAATGCCAGCACCCCCTCAGTATTTTTTAAAAAATCCAAGCAAGAAGCTTATAAATACCCCAAAGAATAAGCACAACAATTCCAATGATTAAAATAATTAAGCCCCATCTGTATAACCTCATTCTAATAGGGAATTTATGACGTTGAATATCCGTCATCAATTGGATATTATTTTTGTCTAAATTATTAGCCATTATTGAAGTAGATAAACATTTTTCTGCTAATGGAATATCTTTTTTCTCCCACAAGGCATAATTCCCTAAATAAACATAAAATTCTGTAATTTCTAAAGGGTGAAAATATTTTTGTTTGGGATAAGCATCTTGTATATTATAAGTCTGTCCATAATAAAAAAGATTCCCAGCTTCTGATTCATCATCTCTAATCATTCTCAGATAATTAATATCGACAAGTGGTAAGCCTTTATTAAATTTATAGTCTCTCTCAACAATCTCATCAGATTTATCATACTTTTTGAGTTGTTCATAAGCCATCTCTAATTCAATGTAAAACAATGACACTCGCGGATATTTTTCAATCGCTTTTTCAAGTATAACGACCATTTCAATATAATCTTCAGCTTTAACGGCATCTACTAAACCGTCATGGTCAAATAGAATGGGTGTGTTTTCTGCATAAATTGTATGGTTTAATCCACAACTGCGCATTTTTATGATGCCAAAAGGAGTTTCCAAATCAGTATCTTCATACTCATAGTCAGGAATATATTTTTTATTTACAACAGACGATATGTCTTTCCAAGTCAAACCATCTAAATTTTTTTTTGAAAAATCTTGCCTCGTTTTAGGTCTTTGTTTTGCCATGAGTATGTATTTTTTTTTAATGAATCAATGCTAAAAACACCCCATTCGTCCAGCCGAAGCCATCTTGATTTGGATATTCGCCGCCGCCTGCTTCAAGATCTTCATTATAAACGTCATATTTTTCAGTCATTTTGCCTGTCTTTTCATACACGCCTAAGTTGGCACTCAGCCAATGAGTTTTAATTTTATCGGCTAAATCTTTTAAACCATAATTCATCAAACCCTTAAAAGCCATCCATTGCAAAGGTGCCCAACCGTTTGGCGCATCCCATTGTTGACCTGAAAAAACCGTTGTAGTGGTCAATCCGCCTGCTTTCAGGAATTGAGATTCGAGCATTTCAGCTACTTTATTGGCTTGAAAATCAGTCGCCATTTTGAAAAATAATGGAAAAACAGCGGCTAAAGTATAGCTATCCGTTGATTTATTTTGCATAAAATCATAATCAAAATAAAACCCTTTATGTTCATTCCAACAGTATTTTTCAAGAGAATTTTGACGTTTTTCAAGCAAATTTTGATAAAAATTAGCTTTTCCTGAATTTTCTGTTAACATATATGCTTCTGCCAAAGTTTGTTCTAAATTAGCTAATAAACAATTCAAATCGACAGGAATAAAATCAGTGGTGTGAATACTCGCCAATGACTGAGGGGTAGCGAGCCATCGACTGCTAAAATCCCATCCCGACTCAGCCGCCGCACGGAGGTGACGATAAGTGTCCTCAGGTTTTTGAGCAGATTGATGCGCTATTTCTACATCTTCTTTATAGGATTCAGGGCGCGGCGTATCGTTTTCATCCCAATAACGATTCAAAATTGAGCCATCGGGTAAGCGCACAACACGCTGCGTTGCATGATTATTTTCATTCAATGTCTCAACGCCTTGCATCCAAAAGGCATACTCTTTTTCCAATTCGGGCAAGTATTTTATCAAAATTTCAGAGCCTTTTTCCTCGCTTAAAAGGCGCACCATGAGTGCAAAAAAAGGCGGCTGCGAACGCCCCACGTAATATGCGCGATTGCCATTTGGAATATGCCCGACTTGATTCAATAAATAGGTGAAGTTATCCACCATATTTTGAATCATATCCACACGCTTAGAAATTTGCAAACCGAGCATGGTAAAATAACTGTCCCAATAGTATATTTCTCGAAACCGACCACCTGGCACGATGTACGGAAAAGGCAATGGAATGAGCGAGCTTTTTTCATCGTCAGGTTGCCGAGTTAGCACTGCCCACAGTTGATTTATGTGTTGTTCAGCCGTTTTTTTATGATTATTTTCTTCTGAAATAATGCCTTCTGCAATATCCGTAGTGTATGTTTTAGGCAAGTTAAAATTCAATTCAACAAATTGTTTTAAATCAAAATTTGCCTTATTTCTCTCTTGAAAATAAGCGTTTTCGATGTCTTGCATCGCATATTTAGGCAAACAATCGGGGAATGTTTTACCATCAGGAAAAATATTATTCATTTGTACGGCATCAAAAAGAGCCGCTGATTCATGTATTGACATTCTCCGTTTTTTTCTGAAATTTATTAAAAAAGAACAAGCAAATGATGAGCATACTGAGGGGTATCAGTGAAAAATAAAAAGCTGATTGCCCACCAAATTTTTCAAAAATATTGCCTGTAATAATTGAGCCTGTCGTGCCGCCCAAAGCAGAAAAAACGACTATCAAACCCGACATCGTCGCATGTTTATTCGCAGGTAAACTACTGAGAATCAATGAGTTAATAGCTGGATAGACGGGCGCAATGAGTAACCCAATCATCGGAAAAATGAATGCTGCCAACGGCGCATTTGACCAACCAGTAATCTCCGCTGTGCCTAAATTTTGAGCCAAAGGAATAGCGACTAAAACCAATATACCCGCACCTACAAGGCAACCCGTCAGTACCAAAAACCAATGCAATTTACGCAGTACGATACCTGCTAAAAATCGCCCAACTGCCGTTGAGGCTGCTAAAATACTCGCCATTTGGATACTCAGAGTAGTGGGCAAATTCAGCACTTGCTTATTGAAAGTGGGCAGCCAACTCATGATGCTTTGCTCTATCAAAACATAGAGAAATGCACTGGCAATGAACACCATCACGATGGGCAAAACGGCTAATTTGAACATATCCTCAAAATCCTCCAATAAAGGCTTCGATTTTTCTATTTTCACAGACGATTCGTCGAGTGGTGCACTCAAAAGGAGTAGAAAAGCTGCGGCTGAAATGCCTGCTAAAATGTAGTAAACTTGAAGCCAAGAAGTAGATTGAGGATTGGCATCATCCACAAAACCGCTGAAAATAAAATAGCCCGTCAAGATGCCGACCATGAAAAAAGATTCGATGAAATTCATGAAACTTGCATGGTCTTTTTTATTATCGGTAATCAAGCCGATGGTGGCATAAACGGATACTTTTATCAAGGCGAAACTTGCTCCAACAGCAGCAAAAAGCAATTTAGTCGTGCCAAATCCAGGGAAAGTTGCCATCATCAGGCAAGCTAAAATGACTATAGCCAACGCCGCCAACATGGATTTTTTATAGCCAATTCTAACAATATAAGACGCCACTAAAAATGAGACGATGGCAATGCTGAGGTCTTTGAAAGCCTCCAAAACACTTGCCGATGATTGTGAAATGCCATAATTGCCTTGTACTTGAAGAATCACAGTCCCCACACTATTGAGCAGGATAGCGAATACGAAATAGTTGAGAAAGAGCGAAAGTTTGATTTTCCAGTTTGCCATAGTTTTTATACATTTTAGGTTGTAAATATTGCTATAATTTTAAGAAATCAAGCATTATTTATCAAATTTTTATCCCCTCAGTAAAAACATGGGTGATTGGCAATGGGCAATAGGTAATGATTGAGTGGTGGACAAAAAAAAGCTGTTGGTGAATCAACACTAACAGCTCATCTAAATATAAACACAAATATTATTTAAAAACAAAGTAAGTCGCGGGAATAATTAGGAATTAGGAATTAGGAATTAGGAAATAGGAAATACTGAGGTGTCAAATTCCTAATTCCTAATTATTCATTGGTTCTTTTTGACATATTTCGCCTAATTCGAGATAAGGAAGGCGGCTCTATGCCGAGAAAAGACGCTAAATATTTACTTGGTACACGATTGATAATCCCTGGTGAATCTTTTAGTATCAAATTGTATTTGTCTTCTGCGGAAAGTGATGTGATTTTCGCAAATCTTTCATCTATCTGCATATAAGAACGGTGTGTGTTGATGAGGTGAAAACGAAGATAATTTGGATAATTTTGAATGAGATTCATAAAACCTTTATAATCTAAGGTCAATAATTCAACTTCTTCAAGCGTTTTCAAATAAATAGTGGAAGGCGAATGACTCAAAAAACTATCTAAATCCCCAATCCACCAATTCTCTCTTGGAAAATTAATCACTCGTTCCTTCTCATCAAATTTGCTGTAGTAAACCAAACATCCTTTATTAATGAAGGCAATAAAATCGCACGCCTGACCTTTTTTTAAAATGATTTTTTTGGGCGGATATTTTATCAATTTGAAGGCTGATGTTATCTGATCCAGTTCATGATTTTCAATATCTATAATTTGGCGGATATGTTGTTTTAACTTTTCAAGTGACATGGTGTTGGATATATGATTAATAGTATGTCACAAATCTAATTAAAAACCGAACAGAAGACAAAAAAAAGTAACAAAAAATAAGAATAAATTAACAAATGTTAAGAATTTAATGCGTTTTATTACAGATTCAGCTAATAAGAGGCTATAAAATAAGAATATTTTGAATTTTATCTTAGATGCTGAATCTATGATACGACATATTTAAAAGTCACTAAATTAAAATTTTTATGACGTTATTTTTACACTGTATCTTCTATTCTTTTATTTTAATCCTTGTAGTTCTACCAATTTTCGATACTCCCCACCTTTATCAAACAACTCTAAATGTGTACCACGCTCGATGATTTCACCCTCTTTCATCACTATGATTTCGTCTGCATGTTGGACAGTAGAAAGGCGGTGCGCGATGACGATTGCCGTGCGGTTTTTCATCAATTCCACCAAAGCATCTTGAACCAATTTTTCACTTTCAGAATCTAATGCAGAAGTCGCTTCATCTAAAATTAAAATTTCAGGGTTGCGCAAAAGGGCACGCGCGATGGTGAGGCGTTGGCGTTGTCCACCGCTCAATTTTGTACCTCTATCACCAATATTAGTTAGATACCCCCCCTCAGTATTGACGATAAAATTATGTGCATTCGCCGCTTTTGCAGCCGCTATGACAGCCGCTTCATTGACACCCTCTAAACCGAAAACAAGATTGTTGAAAATAGTGTCATTGAATAGTATGGCTTCTTGCGTGACGATGCCCATGAGCGAGCGTAAGTCTTTGATTTTCAATTGTTTAACATCAATACCATCTATTAAAATAGATCCCTCAGTCACATCATAAAATCGGGGCAATAAATCTGCAATAGTCGATTTCCCAGCACCTGACGCGCCTACGAGGGCAATAATTTGACCTTTTTTAATCGTCAAATTAATATTTTTCAAAATTTGTTTATCATCATTTCTGTAATAAAATGAGACGTTTTTATAGACTATATTTTGAGTAAAATGACTGAGGGGGGTCGGATTCGGAGGGTCAACGATGGTATCCTCCGCCCCTAAAATGCCATTGATGCGGTCAATCGCCGCCCTGCCCCGTTGAAGGTGGGAATAGGCATTTGAAAACGATTTGGCAGGGTCAATGATGGTAAAAAAAGCGTAGAGAAAAGCGATAAATTTCTCTGGCGTCAAGCCATTGCTTTGCACCTGTTTGAAGCCAAACCACACGAGGAAACAGACGATGGCAATGCCCAAAAACTCCGTCAACGGCGACGACAAATCCCGTCGGCGAAGGGCTTGAGTCATGGCTGTGCGGAACATATTATTCTCTGTTTGAAATTTGTTGTTTTGATAGTTTTCAGCATTAAAACCCTTAATCACCCTCACACTGCCTAAGGTTTCGTCTAAAACGGACATCATATCGCCCATTTTTTTCTGCGTCATCGCCGATTCACGCTTGAGCGAACGCCCGATGCCGCCGATGATAACGGCTGTGACGAGGATTAATAGTACAACAAAAAGCGTCAAAGCTGGGGAAATATAGAGCATCATAAATATAGCTCCGATAATGAGCAAAGGCTCTCGCACAATGGTTTCCAAAACGTTCAAAATGCTCCATTCTACCTCCAACACATCATTGGAAATGCGGCTAATGAGGTCGCCTTTTCGCTGTTCGCTGAAATAACTGAGGGGTAGTCGGAGGGTCTTTTCAAAAAGCGATTGCCGAAGGTCGCGCACTACGCCTGTACGCAAAGGCGTCATGAAAAACAGGGCGAGATAGCGGAATAAATTTTTCAAAAAAAACAAAAAAACGAGCGCGCCACAGACATAAATCAAAGCCCGTTCTTTACCAAACATTTCGACAATATGACCCAATTGATAATAAAATGAATCAGTCGCAGATTTTATATTCCATTGAAAATCAGGCTTTTGTGTAGGCGGAATGGTTTGCCCCAATAGAATTTGAAGGAACGGAATGAGCATCGGAATGCTCACAATATTGAAAAAAACCATCAGTACGTTGCACAATATATTGAGTGCCACATAGCCTTTGTAGTTTTTTGCATATTGAAATATTTGAGAAAGAGCGGTCATTTTAGTTGAGAGTTGAGAGTTATGAGTTGACAGTTTGAGTTGAGAGTTTGAGTTGTGAGTTGAGTTAACTCATAACTCTCAACTCACAACTCACAACTAATTATGTTTTTGATAAATATATACCACAGGGTGGTGCGTGTCATCTAAGAGTGATTCTGACCAAAAAAGTTCACATTTTTTCAACTTTTGCTCATAAAATACACCCTTTAATTGGTAATTATTTTGGGAGTATGTCGCAAACCAATTATCTAAATGTTGAAGATTTTTGATATTATCTTCTCCTTTAGAAGCCGTTAAATAAATCAAATATTCGGGTTTTTTAGTTTCTATTTCAGCAATATAATGATGCATCATTTTTTCGGCTAAAGGTTGTTTTTCTACCATCGGATAGGCATACATATAGCCCGACGCGCTGACCCTTTGCGCATAAAAAAACAATTGAGGGTCGGAACCATACATGCCTATTGTGTCAGTCTCTTTAGTATTGTTGCGGAGAAATAAACCAACTTCTTTAAAACTGGAAAAATATTCCCCATCATAGAGTTCATCGACGATGGTTTCAGGCGTTTTCAAGAAAAAATAACCGATTTGACTACAAATTGACACCGTAAGAGCCATAGCCAGAACATGGTTTTTCCCTAAATTTTTAACACTAAACTGGCTTATTTTAAACCAATAAGCTATAATGAGGGCACTTGCAGGGAAAATTAGCTGAAAATAATGCGGGCGAAAATACCAACCTGGGCAAATAGCGAAAAAGGAGACAAGCCAAAAGAGAAATAAATGAATGCCCGTATTATCTAAAAACCATTTTTTGAAGGCGAGTTGATGCCTGATAATTTTCCATAATGCCCCCCAAAAAAGCACCCAAAAGAGGATATTATCCACAAAAATATATTTATAAGTAGAAATATACTTCAAGGTCGGTTTAGAAATGGTCGAGTAGGCTTGAGCATATTCGATAGCGAAAAAATTGAAAGAGGAAATGATGTCATTGATTTTGAGATAAAAATAAAACAAGATAAAAGGGATGCAATAGCCTATGCCAAAGGTGATAAAATGGTGAATGGCTTTTTTAAAATTTTTAGATTCAAAATGGAGAAATCCTATAAAAAATAGGGCAAACCCTATATAAAAAAACCCATGCTGCTTCATCATACACGCCATCGCTAAATTGATACCACCCGCAAAAGGCATTTTTTCAAAAATGAGCCATAAGCCCAACATGGAAAAGAAAATGACAAAATGTTCGGTATTGGCTATAAAACCTTGCGCATTAAAACTCATACAGAGGAGTAAAAACACGCCGCCAGCTATATATTTGACCCCACTGCCCATTAGTTTTTGAGCCAACTGCATAATAAAATAAGATGCTACAATATTTAAAAACAAACAGACCACCCGAACTGCCCATATCGAGACACCAAAACATTTGAATATGAGCGCGTAAAAAAAATAGACGCCCGGAAATTTCATATTGTAAAAATCTACGTAAGGCAAGCCCCCCCTCAGTATTTGCCATCCTGCGTAAGCATATTCGCCCTCATCGCGCTCCATAGGCGCATTTGCCATGCGCAATCCTAACCAAATGATGAGGGCAAGCGTTATGAAATAGAATGATTTTTCACTTATTTTAAAATTCTGAATCTGCATACAGGGTTGGCTTTCTTTTTAAAAATTGCGGTTTCGCTAAAAACAAAGGTATAATCAAGAGCATAGTTCCCCAAGTGATGAGTTTAAAATATTGACCATATTCGTAGAGCGTGCGCCCAATGATGCCATCAGTAGAAGCCGTTGTCAATAGCCAAACGATGATGAGTAAACTGATAAGCCCTCTGTAAAGCAAGGGGTTTTCTAAATAAAATTTAATTTTTTTCATCATTAAAATAAAATACATCAGATATGCAGCAGCGGGCAAAATGAGTATAAACGCGTATTTTTGTTGATGTGGAAATATGAGCGCGATGGCTATCATCAAGTAGCTAAACTCCCAAAACAAGCGTTTTTTATCATTTATTGCTTGAAATGGCTTGGTTTTTAAAAAAATGAAGGTGAATAAAATGAAAAGTAGACGAGCTATGTTCATGACTAAAATCATGGTTTCGGTCGGTAAATTAATGATATGCCTGCGCAAGTCATAACGAGTAATATCGTCGGTGAAAAAAGCAGGAATGAAACCTGATAGGCTATGAATGCTCTCCGCCACCACATTTTGATTGATAGTAAAATCATCGCTCATGGGATTCAAAACGCTGAACCATTCTTTTAATAAGTTCTGAAAGTTGCTCCAAGTGTA
This sequence comes from Saprospiraceae bacterium, assembly GCA_043744275.1. Taxonomy (GTDB): domain Bacteria; phylum Bacteroidota; class Bacteroidia; order Chitinophagales; family Saprospiraceae; genus JAAFJT01. The sequence continues at coordinate 22,146 of JAYTUY010000039.1, read as the reverse complement.
TAATACTGAGGGGGTCAAATTGAGGAGAATCATAAAGCCTAAAGTCGCTAAGCCAGCTTGCCAAAAGCGTCGATAAAATAAATAGGGCAACATCACCAACGGCATTAATTTGATGCTAATCACCACTGACAACACCAATCCACCCATCATCCATTGCCTTTTGATAGCCAATCGAAGAGATTCCAGCGAGCCACAAAGCAATATCAAAGTCACTTGGCTTAAATCAAAATTGTAGAGAATAAAACGAACTGAGAAAAGCAAGGTGAGAAAAATCCACCATTTATATTCTTTTTGGTTGAGCGTTTTTTTAATGCCCAGAAATAAAATAATCAAGTCAAATATTCTGAAAAGTGCCAGCAGATTGAGGAACAACCAGAGCATATCAGCCAACCAAAGAGGAAATATTGACAACGGAATGAGGATAAATGCAAAAAACGGCGAGTAGCTGTATTCGCAAGTGCTATCGCCTACAGGATAGGGCAAATGGTAAATCATTTTACTATCCAACAAGGCATTAGATGCACCGTAATAAACAGCAAAATCGCCTGCGCCTATCAGCAAAACCCTGACTATATATGCCAAAACCAAGACGATTAAAAGCCATCTGATGCGCGAAATATTATTTAAAAATTTAAAAAAAGATGCCACCATTTAGTGATATTTGCAAAAAATTAGGTGCAAAAATAACTTTTATTACTTTAATTATATCTTTTTATGACTGTAGTCGGTTTTACATTTATCCGAAACGCCATCAAATATGACTACCCAATTGTGGAAGCGATTTCCTCCATTTTGCCTTTGTGCGATTATGTGGTGGTGGCAGTTGGCAATTCTGAAGACGATACTTTGGCTTTGGTGAAAAGTATTCATCCGACTAAAATTAGGATTGTTGAAACTGTTTGGGACGATTCTTTGCGCGAAGGCGGGCAGGTTTTGGCTATCGAAACCAATAAAGCATTTGACGCTGTGAGTGCGGATGCCGATTGGTGTTTTTATATTCAAGGCGATGAAGTGCTGCCTGAAATGTATTATCCGACCGTTAAAAATGCGCTTGAAAAGTGGAAAAATGACCACAATACTGAGGGGTTGCTTTTTAAATATCGACACTTTTATGGCTCTTACGATTATATTGGCACAGCGAGGGGATGGTATCGGCATGAAATTCGTATTATAAAAAATGATAAATCCATTCGATCATTTAAAGATGCTCAGGGGTTTAGAAAAAATAATAAAAAACTCAAAGTACGGCTTGTAGATGCCTATATTCATCATTACGGTTGGGTACGCCCGCCTGATAAACAACAACTTAAACAATTGAATTTCAATCGTTTATGGCATTCAGACGCTGAGATTAAAGAGAAAATACGGAACGTAGATACCTTTAATTATTCCAATACAGATGCTGTAGAATTGTTCACGGGTGCACACCCCTCAGTGATGCAAGCCAGAATCAACAAAATGAACTGGAAATTCTCTTTCGACCCGACTCAACGCCCGCTCAAATTCAAAGAAAAACTATCTCGTTTCATTGAAAATATAACAGGTTGGCGCATCGGCGAGTATAAAAATTATATTAAAATAGGCGAAGCCGAATGAGTTGAGAGTTGAGAGTTGAAAGAACTCATAACTTTCAACTTTCAACTCATAACTCTCAATTAAAAAAGTCTCATGAAACCTTTATTATTATTTTTAAACTTCATAATGCTTTCATTTTCAGCACTTTATGCTCAAAATGGTGTAGAGTTGAAAAGTGAAATTGACAAAGCGATAGCTTATGAAGTGGATATGGATACCTCAAAAATAACGGGCTGGGTCATTGGTTGTGTTGACCATGATTCTACTTGGACGTTCGGCTATGGGCGTACTTCAAAAGCGTCGAAAACTAAACCGAATGGGCAGACCATTTTTGAAATCGGCGGCGTTTCTAAATCCTATACCGCTATGGTGGCTCAAATCATGGCATCTCGAGGTATTCTTCATTTGGATTCTACTCTCAATATTTATCTCAAACCTGAGCAAAGGTTTCTAATGGGCAACCGCATTACACTGCTTCAATTGATGACGCATACAAGCGGTTTGCCGAAGTTCCCCGACGGTTTTGGAAGCAACGACAGCGATAAAAATCAACCGTATGTGGATTATACTGAGGGGATGCTTTTTGAATATTTGAAAACGGTGGACTCTTTTGATTTGAGAAAAAAAGGGAAATACCTGTATTCGCACCTCAACCATGCTATTTTAGAAAAAATAATAGAAAATAAAGGCGGTGCATCGGCTTTGAAGAACTTTGAAAGGCGAACAGATGATTCCACCACCACCTATGCACAAGGCTACAACCCTGCGCAAGTAGCCGTACCCAATTGGCAATTCAACGAAACGTTCAAATTTTCAGTGGGTATTCAAGCGAATATGGAAGAATTATTGGATTTTATGAAGTCGAATTTAGGGGTAAAAGACACCAGTTTGTACGCCATACTGAGGGGTACGCAAGAGCCGATTTTCAAGACGGGCATTGATAAAAATACTTCGGTAGGCAAGGCTTGGCATGTTTTGAAATATAAAAATCGCCCGCTCATCTGCATTCAATCAGGCTCTACGAATGGGCAATCTGCCTTCTTCGCCTTTGTACCTGAAACGAAAACTGGCGTCGTCATTTTAGCCAATAGCCGTTTGGTGCAAGGCAAATTGGGTATGCTGATTTTGAAAATATTGAATTTTAATTGGAAAAGATAGTTTAAATTAGGAATTAGGAATTAGGAATTAGAAAAAGCTCCTAATTCCTAATTCCTAATTCCTAATTTCCGATAGGAGTTTTTTCATAAAAAAAGTAATTTCTCAAAGCATCTGTCACGCCTAACTCATTCATAATCAACCATTTAGAACTGAAAAATACCAAACCTTTCACTGCTGGTTTAGACCTTGCAATATCCAATTGTTGTGGTATTTGATTGGGGTCTCTCCAGTCGGGATATTTCTCTTGATTGTTTACCTTATATATAGCGTGAGAAATATAGAGTTTAGTGCCAAAGGAATTATCTTGCCACCAATTCAAAGCAGTTTCATAATTAACCAGCGGATGCCCGATATGGAAATAAATCTCAGGGGCTACATAATCCAACCATTTATTTTGCATCCAATAGCGGACATCGGCATACAAATCGTCGTAGCAACTTTGAAAAGCTTTGGTGTCTGACCCCTCAGTATCAATGGCTTGATTGCGCCAAACGGCGAATGGACTCACGCCTAATTGCACATTGGGTTTATTTTTTTTAATTATGCGTTTCACATTAAAAATTAATGAATCAACATTTGCCCGCCGCCAATCGTCAATGTTTTCAAATTTAAAACCGTAGCGTTCAAAGGTTTTGCTATCGCTCAATTCTGCACCAGCGAGGCGATAGGGGTAAAAATAATCATCGAAATGAATGGCATCAACATCATATTTTTTCACCACTTCTTCAATTATTGAAGTCATATATTTCCACACGCCAGGGATGCCAGGGTCGAGCAAATATTCGCGCCCGTAAGGCATGACCCAATCGCGATGGGTGCGAAATGGATGCCGCGCGTCCAAATCCGTTGTGTCGCCATCAATAATAATGCGGTAAGGATTGACCCAAGCATGAAATTCTATCCCCTCAGTATGAGCCGATTCAATCATAAATTGGAGCAAATCGAAATTATTATCCAACGGTTTGCCTGATTTACCCGTCAACCATTTTGTGTAAGGAACAATTTTAGAGGGATAAATGGCATCACCTGTCGGGCGTATTTGTACGATAACAGCGTTGAGATTCAATGATTTATAAAATTGTAAAAGCGTCAACCATTCTTTTTTCAAAACGGCTGGGTTGGTGGTAGCTTTAGATGGGTAATCCACACGCTGAACTGTGCTGACCCATACGCCACGAAGTTCATTGATTGGGCTTTCTCGTTTCAAATTGGATAGCACACCTTTAGTCGTCTGTTTATATGGACTTGAAGAGCTCTCTATAGCAGCAGTTTTGGAGCTTTTTACTGAGGGGGGGGCTACACTTTGAGGTGCATATTCAGCGTCATTGGACAAATCGTGGGAAGACTCTTGGTAGTTTTTTTTGTATAATTTGTTTTGACTAAAAACAGGTTTGACAGACAAAAAAACCATTAAGATAAATAATGTTATTTTTACATTCATTCTTGAGTAATTTCATTTAAAAAAGAAAATAATTGCTATAAATCGAGGACAAAATTAAGACTCATTTGTTAAAAAAAAGGCACATTCTACGATAATTATTATTTCTGATAAAAAGTAATAACTTGACTGTCAATTATTTATAAATATTTTTAAAGATAAAGTATTTTATTTTAAGCAGCCAAACAATTTTCATGAACATTTTGTCATAAAAAAATTTTATTTTCACCCTTATTTTAACAATAAATACCTAATTTTAAATAATAAATAGCAAAAAGTAATTTATAGAATGACGCCTATCACCGCTGACGAAAGTATAATTGAGCTTCTGCGCCAACAAGAAATGAATGGTATTTCGTTGATGTACGATAAATATTCAGCAGCCCTTTACGGCGTAATATTGCGTGTAGTCAATAATAAAGAAATAGCAGAAGAAGTGCTTCAAGATACGTTTACCAAGATTTGGCGTAATTTTGATAGCTACGATGGCACTAAGGGGCGACTGTTCACTTGGCTTATCAATATCGCTCGCAATTCGGCAATAGATGCCACGCGCAGAAAAGGTTTTAATCAAAAAAACCATGAGCTTGAAAATGTCGTAAATAAAATCGATGAGCAACATTCCACTACGCTCAATCCGGAAACCCTTGATGTGCGACGATTAACTCAAAGTCTGCCCCCTGAGTATCAGAATTTGATTGACCTTATTTATTTCCAAGGCTACACACAAGTAGAGGCAGCCGAAGAACTTGATATCCCTTTGGGGACTGTTAAAACACGCCTTCGATCGGCTATGGTTAAGCTAAAGGGTATGTTTTAAATGAAATTTAATATACTATTTGACTAAAACATAAAAAAAGTATTGTCTCCTATAAAACCTTTTGAACGATAATTTCAAAATAACGACAAATAATTATTTAAAAATGAATATTCGGGAATATATAGAATCAGGAGCTATCGAACTGTATGTGATGAATGCTCTTTCGGAATCAGAAGCTGCTGAAGTAGAAGCTTTAGCTCTTCAGAATCCCGAGATTTTGGCTGAAATTGAAGAAGTCCAATCAGTTATGCAACTGTATGCGCAAACATATGCTCAAACACCACGCCCTGAACTTAAAGATCAGATTTTAGACAAAATACAAGCCGACTTAAAAAATGGCTCAGTGCCTAACAATAACTTTAGACCTGAACTGCCTACTGCAACAGGCGGTGCTTCTGGTTTTTCTTTTACCCGCATTTTGCCGTGGTTGGCAGTTGTCGGGTTAGCGTCTTCTTCTTTTTATTTCTATCAAAATCATCAAAAAACCCTTAAAGCGAAGGAGGATTGCGAGCAATCGCAGAACTTAGCTGAATTGAAAAACAAAAAAGCGGTTGCTGATTTAAATCTTAAATTGGATGTTCTCAAAAGCCCAGGAACTAAAACGGTGGTGATGAAAAGCGTCATCAAAACGGATAAAGATTTACTTGCAACTGTTTATTGGAATGCTAACAAAAACGCGACTTTTTTAACTATTCAAAATCTGCCCGAACCGCCTGCTAATAAGCAATATCAACTTTGGGCTATTGTCAATACTAAGCCTGTAGATGCTGGTGTATTTGAATACAACCTCACGGCTCTTCAAACCATGAAAATTTTTGAAGAAGCGCAAGCCTTCGCTGTCACACTCGAACCCGAAGGTGGTAGTAAATCTCCGACATTAGATAAAATGTATGTGCTCGGGACGCTTTAAATGAGTTATGAGGTAATGAGCAACAGGTAATTAGTGATGGTTGATGAGCAATAGGTAACTTTTCGGACAAATTAAAAACCCATCGATGCTTTATGGCTTCGATGGGTTTTTGTATATTTGCGCGATTTTGAAAATTAAGAGTAGTGCGGTTTAAAAACCGCTTTACATTTTATTATTTAAACAATTGATTATCAATATTTTATAAAAAATAAAAATCACTCACTATGAAAATAGACGTTATACTCGGTTTGCAATGGGGCGATGAAGGCAAGGGTAAAATCGTGGATTTCCTTGCGGAAAAATACGATATTGTTGCGCGTTTTCAAGGCGGACCCAATGCTGGACACACTCTTAAATTTGGCGGTAAAAAATTCGTTCTTCACACTATTCCTTCTGGTATTTTCAGAGAAAATCTTATCAATGTCATTGGAAATGGCGTCGTGATTGACCCGATTACCTTTGAAAGAGAAATTAATAACCTCAAAGCGGTGAATGTTGAATATCAAACACGTCTTTTAGTTGCTAAAAAAGCACACCTTATTTTGCCCACTCATCGCCTGCTCGACGCGGCGAGTGAAGCAGCAAAAGGCTCAGCAAAAATCGGCTCTACGCTCAAAGGCATCGGGCCCACTTATATGGATAAAACTGGACGCAATGGCTTGCGCGTAGGTGATATTTTATTGCCAAGTTTTCAAAAAAGATATGAGGCTTTAAAAGAAAAGCACATGGAACTTTTGAAAGTGTACCCCTCAGTATCTTTCGATTTGGAAGCCGAAGAAGCGCGTTGGTTCGCCAGTTTGGAAACATTAAAATCGATGCAACTCATTGATTCTGAATACTATATCAATGAAAATTTAAATAATGGTAAAAAAATATTAGCAGAAGGTGCACAAGGCTCTATGCTTGATATTGACTTTGGCACCTATCCATTTGTCACTTCATCCAATACCGTTACGGCGGGCGTATGTGTAGGCTTAGGCGTCGCACCGAGCAAAATTGGAGAAGTCATTGGCGTAACGAAAGCGTATTGTACACGCGTCGGTGGCGGTCCATTTCCATCAGAATTACACGATTCTATTGGTGATTTGCTCCGTACTGAGGGGGCTGAATTCGGTAGCACAACAGGTCGTCCGCGCCGTTGTGGTTGGATTGATTTGCCTCAGTTGCGCTACACTATTATGCTCAATGGCGTGACGCAATTATGCATCACTAAGATAGATGTATTGAATATTTTTGAAGAAATAAAAGCGGCAACGCATTATAAATATGATGGTGAACTAAGCACTGATTTGCCTTTCGACATCAACGAGGTGAAAGTTGAACCCATTTGGAAATCTTTCAAAGGTTGGATGAAAAATTTGGACGATTTGGATTATGACTCCTTGCCAACAGTTCTAAAAGAATTCACTCTTTTTTTAGAAGAATATTTGGAAGTTCCTGTCACCATGATTTCAACAGGACCTGAGAGGGAGAAATTGATTTTGAGAGAAGCGGTGGTGGTATAATTCAAATTTGATTTTTATAAAAAATGCTCAATAAACCCCATCGGTCTATTGAGCATTTTTAAAAATAAATCAGAATCAGAATCAGAATTAAGAAGTTCTCTTATTGCTGCTGAAAAACATATCGGATAATATTCGCCCCCATTTCCAACGCTTTTTGACGCAATTCCTCAGGGTCTTTGTGCACATCATCCCAGCCATCGCCTAAGTCTGATTCAAAATTATAAAACGCCACTAAACGACCTTGCCACATGATGCCATAGCCTTTCGCCGGTTTGCCATCGTGTTCGTGTATCTTCGGAATGCCGTTGGGAAATTCATATTTTTGATGAAAAATTGGGTGTGAATATGGGAGTTCAACCAATTCAGTTTCAGGAAAAACCTTTTTGATAGACGGGCGGATGTAAGGATCCATGCCATAATCATCGTTGATGAACAAAAAGCCACCACCCATCAGATAGGCGCGCAAGTTCTCAGCTTCTTGATTGCTGAAAACCACATTGCCATGCCCTGTCATATATACGAAGGGATAATTGTAAATCTCTGCGCTGCCTACTTCCACTGTGGCATATTCCAAATTGAAATTAGTGCCTAAGTTTTTATTACAAAATGCAGCCAAATTTTTCAACGAATTGACATCATTGTACCAATCGCCGCCGCCATTGTATTTCAATAAAGCCAATCTCAAAGTGGGCTTAGGTATTGAAAATGAAACAATTACACATGCCAATAAAATTAAACTACTGAATAGACCGATTTTTTTTATCATTCCTAATATTATTTTTTATTCATTCAATAAATTCACTGTATGACAAGCCACTAAACCCGCCGTTTCTGTTCTCAATCGGCTTTTCCCTAATGAAATGCCGATGAAATGATGTTCAAAAGCCGTACCGACTTCCCCCTCAGTAAAATCACCTTCGGGACCTATCAGAATAACGCTATTTCCTTGTTTTTGGTACGCTATACTGAGGGGTCTTATGGTGTCGTCATTGCAATAAGCAATCATTTTATTTGTCACTTGAGAAAAATCATTTTTCATAAACCGTTGAAAATCAATGGCTTCGTTCAGTTTGGGCAAATAAGTTTTTAATGATTGTTTCATCGCTGAAATCAAAATACCATTCAGTCTTTCATGTTTAACAACCGTTCGTTCGCTTCGTTTACAAATCAAGGGTGTTATTTCATCAATACCTATTTCTGTTGCTTTTTCTAAAAACCACTCGAAGCGGTCAATATTTTTCGTCGGTGCAATAGCGATATGCAGATGAAAGGGTCGTTTGTTGTACGCCTCAATCGTCTTTTTGATACCCACCACACCCGTTTTTTTACCCAATTCTACGATTTCTCCTTCATAAAGATTGCCTATGCCATCAGTCAGTTGCATCACATCGCCTACTTTGCGCCGCAACACCTGCACCGTATGCCGCGCCTCATCCTCATCGAGAATTGCTAAACCGTTTTGAATATTGGTCGTATAGAATAATTGCATTTTGTCTTATAAATTTAAAAATACCGTCAAAAACGGTTCAGATACTGAGGGGGTATGTTAATCGAACAAAATTAAACATTTGTCCATTTTAAAGCTAAATGAAAACAGATAGTTTTAAAATTTGTTACATTTGCACCCTTAAACGTAGCGCAGAACTCCAGTTCTGCACTTTGATAAGCAGTGTTTAGAATGCGAAACTGGAGTTTCGCTGTACTTTTAAAAAATTAAATTAAATAAATGAGTATTGCAATGCTTGGGCAGTTCTTTTTGAGCTTGTCTTTATTGATAGTTTTACACGAATGCGGTCACTTTTTTCCTGCCAGATGGTTCAAAACGCGTGTTGAAAAATTTTACCTCTTTTTTGATCCCTATTTCTCTTTGTATAAGAAGAAAATTGGCGAAACTGAATACGGTATCGGCTGGTTGCCCCTGGGCGGCTATGTCAAAATCAGTGGCATGGTGGATGAAAGCATGGACACCGAGCAAATGAAACAGCCCGCACAACCCTGGGAGTTTCGCTCCAAAAAAGCATGGCAACGCCTTATTATTATGTTGGGCGGCGTGACGGTGAATTTTATATTAGGTTTCCTCATTTTTGGTTTGATGATTTGGTATTATGGCGAAGAATATGTACCCGTTGAAAGTGCCAAATATGGTATTTATGCCGACTCATTGGGTCAACAATTAGGGCTTAAAACCGGCGATAAGATATTGAAAGTAGGGGATAAACCGTTTGAAAAATTTGAAGATAGAATCATTTTGAGAGAAATCGTTTTCAATGGCGTGAAGAATATCCAAATCGAACGCGGCGGTGAAACGATGGTCATCAATATACCTAATGATGCGGTTAAAATGCTCACGGCTTTTGAAAATAAAGATAAAGATGTCTTTTCATTGCCTCGACCATTCACCATTGATTCGGTTGTGAAAGATAGACCTGCGGCTAAGGCTCAATTGATGAAAGGCGATTTAATCATAGCATTTAATGATATTCCAACGCCTTTTTACAACGATTTTGAACTTTTGGCTAAAAGATTTAAAAATCAGCCTTCTACATGGAAAGTACTGAGGGGGTCTGATACCTTGGTTTTGAATGTCCAGTCCGACGAAAAAGGGCTGTTCGGTTTCTCTGCGGGAACTGATATGCGTAAATTTTATACCACTAAAAAACAAACCTATTCCCTCGCTCAAGCTCTCCCGATGGGCGTGACGAAAGGCTATGATTTCCTCGTGAATCAAATAAAAGCCTTTGGTAAAATGTTTAAAGGCGAAATAAAAGCAAGTGAAAGCGTAGGCGGATTCAAATCCATCGCCAAAATGTTTGGCGAAACATGGGATTGGGAACGCTTCTGGCTCATGACAGCAAGCCTTTCTATCATCTTGGCGTTCATGAATTTGTTGCCGATTCCTGCTCTCGATGGCGGCTATGTCGTTTTCCTTTTATGGGAAGTTTTTACAGGCAAACGCGTGAGTGATGCCTTTATGGAAAAGGCAGTAACCGTTGGATTTTTCCTTTTAATGGGTTTAATTGTTATCATTAATTTCTGGGATTTTATTCGATAAAATATTGATTTTCAATTAATTATAACTTTACGAGGGTTTCATAACCCTCGTAAAGTTATTTTTGCTAAAATGATTTAGATGAATTATTTTGAGTTTTATAATATCCCCATTTCTTTTAAAGTAGATGAAGCCGCTTTAAAAAAAACGTTTTATGCCAATTCTAAAAAGTACCATCCAGATTTTCACACCCTTGAAAGTACAGAAAAACAGGATGAAATATTAGAGCTTTCGACCCTCAATAATCAAGCTTACAAGACGCTGTTGGATTTTGATAAACGGATGAAATATGTCTTAGATTTGAAGGGCACGATGGGTGCAGAAGGGGAAAATAAATTGCCGCAAGATTTTTTAATGGACATGATGGACATCAATGAAGCCATCATGGAATTAGAGATGGATGTTGATAAAAATGTTTACATGAAAGCTAAAACTGATGTGCAAAGCATTGAAAATCAATTACTTAGCGATGTAAAACAAATTATTGAAAATTACGATGAGGCGACAACCCCTCAGTATCAATTAGAGGAAATAAAAAATTTTTATTTAAAAAAGCGTTATCTCTTGCGTATTCGAGAAAACTTGTCTAAGTTTGCGTCGCTTTTTAAATAAGCAGTTATTGAGAAGCAAATATTGCGTCACCAGAGAGATGCCGAAGTGGTGGAATTGGTAGACGCGCTGGATTCAAAATCCAGTGAGGGCAACCTCGTGCGGGTTCGATTCCCGCCTTCGGTACATACAAAGCGTGTAACTCATTGATTATCAATAGTTTACACGCTTTCTTTTTTTATCGGGGAACGTATCGGGGAACGTTTTTGTACATTTTAGGCATAAAATAAGCCGTCACCAACGGCAACGGCTTTAGTTTCAAGTCTATGCAAAAGCATTCATATTGAATAATAATCTAAATTAATTCCGTTTTTTTCAAGCATTTTTAAAGCGTTGTAAACTTTATGGTGTTTCTGAATCACCTTTAAATTTGCTTTAAACTCTTTAATGGCTTGAATTTCTAATTTGATTCCTTTAGATTCGTCACCTTTGGCATTAGTTAAAACCCAATCTAAATAGTCTGAAAAATCATTCATTATTTGATGTTTTGAAAATTGTTAAATATTAAAAATTAAATCCATCCTGTGCTATAATTTGCTCAACTCTCAATCCGTCAAGGCGTTCCGTTTTATCTATAAAATTACAATTGCGATTTGCATGGCTTACATTAGATACGTTTATTCCTGTATTGAGCGAAGTATTATTAAATCTGTACATATCTATTTTTATCTTAATGTTAATTGATTCAAGTAGATGTAAAGAACTGTAAATACTGTAATGAGTTTTTATAATGCTTATACTTGCTTTGAAATCTTTAATGGCTTGAATTTCTAACTTGATTCTTTTAGATTCGTCACCTTTGGCATTAGTTAACACCCATTCTAAATAGTCTCCAAATGATTTAAATTTTTTCATTTCATCAATTTTAAAACCTAAATCCTACTTGATTAATTTTACTACCTAAAAGTTGTGATGCAAATTCTCCTATATATTCAAAAGAAACGCTTTTCATTATTTCGCCTTGCTGTACCTCATTACATTGTTTAACGGCTTCGCCTTGCTTATTAGATAGTAGTTGCTCTTTAATTTTATTTTCTACGTGTTGAATAATGCTTTTAGCAACATTAAAACCTGTAACGGCTTCAATGCCTTTTAAATCTGCATTTGAATTAATTTCATAAACTAACGGCTCGTTATTCTCATCAACATTTCGTGCAATATCAACTCCGCAGCAATCTAAACCTGATACTTTTGCTGCTTTAATTGCCAAATCAATTTCTTTTTGTGTAAGTGTAATTTTTTCACCTATTTTAGAAATACTATAATTTGACCTTACATCGTCTTTACTGGCAAATCGTTTGAACGCTGCAACAACTTTATTACCTACAACCCAGCAACGAATATCGGAGGGGGTTTCATCTTTTTTTGCAGTCTTGATAAATTTTTGTAGTAATAATTGAAAGTCTGCATTTCTGAGGTTTTTCAATGTAATACTACTTTGTATTTTATCATAAAGAAGATATACACCATTCCCTTTAGAACCATTGAAAGTCTTTAAAATGGCAGGTAATCCACCAACTGAATTAATTAAAAAATCGAAGTCATTTGGATTCCTTACCGTAGTGGTGGCAGGTTGTTTTATTCCAAATTTAGATAATTGATACGCTGAAAACAGTTTATTTGCTGCCAAATTTATACCCGATGCGGTGGCGGTTGAAACTATACCAAAATGGTCAATAAGGCAATTTAAAATAAATGTTCCGTATGCTCGATTAGTTCCTAATCGTGGAATAACAGCATTGAATTTCACACCGTTTAAGCTATTATTATTTAGATAAAGATTCATTTTTCCATTATCGTCAAAATTAACGATTAATGAATCGGGAGACATAATAACTGCCTTATGTCCGAGGGCTTCGGCTTCATGTTTGATTCTACTATTTGCATAGTTTTCTGAATCACTTAGAATTAAAATACTTAGTTTAGTCATTTTAATAATTTAGATTTATTAATAAATACGATTTTAGACTTAAAAAATATAAAACAAAAATACATCCTTTTTTAGGTATAAATAGGGACATGAAAATAGGATTTCATTATAAAAATTGTTTAACCTCTAACTGAATTAACTAATTGACTATCAATTAGTTAATTGTTTCGATTAACTATTTTTTTTCATACGGTGAGGTTTTACCCTTACATACCCTATGCATCTAAACAATTGTTTTTGATAGAAAAGGATATATGAATAAAACAATTTTAATGATATTTAAAACAATTGTTTTAAATACAAATTTGCTTTAACGTCCTTGCACTTACTAAACCTAATCGTTGTATCATATCAGTAATTAATGGCTGTTTTAAAACCATATCTTTTAAAATTTTTTCCTCTATACTGAGGGGTTTTTCTTTCGGCTCTATGGGTTTATTGTATTGTTCAAACCAATTACCCATTTTTGCAATATCTTCTAAATCATTATTCTTTTCAAGGTTTAACCGCTCTAAGTAGTCACTAACAACGATGTTAAAACCTTTGGCTCTGGCTTCGCTGCTTACCTTTGCCCAATCATTATATTTGCCTGTATCGGGAAATAAAACCACGTTACGCCCTGTCAATGGCTCTATCTTACTAAGGGTTAAACTATTGGTCGCCATCCAAACAAATGACGGAAAAAAGGCAGTCATTATAATAGCTGTCTTTTCGCTTTCAACTATGGCAATCGTTTTTCCTTTTGGCTCTGTGGTTATTTGGTGCAATCCAAAAAGACAATGAGACGGTTTAAGCAAGTTTAAAAGGTTGTGTACTGAATTATTATATTGCTTTTCTCTTTTGCCTGTAATTGAATCATAAAGCATTATTTTACCATAAGGTATTTTATTATTTTCATCTATGTACCAAAAGACGTTTGCACCGCTCCACCGCTTAGAAGTACCAATTTTAAACCGTTCAATAAGTTCTTTTACCCTACTCTATGAAAATCTACTATTCAAGTATTTTACAAAATTGTTATTGTCGTAATGGCTCAATGATTTTTGAAGTAACGCCTGGTCAATAAATACGCCTGTTGGTTGTGGCTCTTTGGCTCTCAATACTGAGGGGGTAGGTATTTTGTAAGGCTCTGAGGTTGTGTTGTATGTATCAATGTTCAATCCGTTTTCTTTTGCCAAAAAGTCAAGGGCTTGTTTAAAGTCGATTTTATGATATTCCATTACAAATTCTATAACGTCCCCACCTTTGCCACACCCAAAACATTTATAACCTCTCTTTGAGGGGCTAACACTAAAAGAAGGTGTTTTTTCATTGTGGAATGGACATACACCTTTGTAAATATTGCCTACCCTTTTGAGTTTTACATAAGCACTAATGAGGGTTAAAATATCGGTTTTACCTTTTATCCGTTCAATCAATTCTTTATCTATCATTTTAGTAAAATTTTTAATGTAAAAAACTGAGGGGTACTTTAAAAATTCCCCCTCAAAACTTAAAGCCTACTAAATCTAAACAAGATTTAATTTTTTCCTACTTTGTTTTTATGCACCTTTTTACCCTTGGATTTCTCCCAAAATTGTACTCTACATTCATTAGTGCAATAGGTATGTTTTTTATGATTTTTGATAAATGATTTTAAACAGTTTGGACAATATCCGATTGAATCCGTACCCCCTACGATTTTCGTAGTACCTGTATTTTCTATATCGTTGGAATCGTTATTGACTTCTTTATTAAAGCCTATTGTGTAGCGTTTTTCTTTCTTTTCCGTACCCCCTACGATTTTCGTTGTATCCGTTTCTTCTTTCGTTTTGGCAGCTACTTTTAACGGTTTTGAGGGTAATTTTATAATTTTCGTTTCCGTTGGCTCTGTCTCAATAATGTGTACATTCTTTAATGTGTTGACTTTAAAATCGTACAAACTATCTAAGGCATTGGGCAATGGACTTGCCTTTGTTTTATCCGCAAAGGCATAAATTAAGGCTCTTAAAAATGTGTCTAACCTTGCCTTTATTGCTTCGCTCAATTCTGCTATCAATGACGGTGCAAAGTGCCTTTGATGTGGTATTGGTGTTTCTGTTATCCCTGCACCTTTTTTATAAATTTCATCAAGTACAAAAGCGATTAGAAAGAAGATATAACAAAATAAAGTAAAGTAACCAACATAGTTTTTATACTTGCCTTTTTTCGTTTCTGCTTTGGCTTTGGCTTCGCTGTTATCGGCTTTAATATCCTGTAACTCGCTGTCGTTCCTATCCATCGCCCTGTTAATCCATGCTTTACGCTCTTTGGCTTTGGCTTCTATTTCATCGGCTTTATTGCTTTGCAGCTTCGCCAATTTCGTTTTTAACTCGGCTCTTAAAGATGTGGCTCTTTTGCCCTTACTGTATCTTTCAATCGAGTTAATTTGTGTTGTTAACTCGCTCTCTATGGCTTCTAATTTGCCTTTGTATTTTATTTCTATCGTGGCTGAATCTGTTGTAAAAATTCCGTTTGCTTGTCGTTCGGTGGCGGCTCTTATGCTATCGGTGACGGTGGCGTTTTTTTCCGTTGGCTGTGCAATGGCTATGTCTATAATGTCTTGACTGCCTTTATAACTGAGTAAAACGGAAACACTTAATAAGGCAGCGGTCAATAAAAAAATGGCAATACTGAGGGGTAGGTCTAAACCTGTGAACCGCTTAAATAATATGGCTCTCACTGAATAAGGAAAGACTAATTTTAAACCTACTTGCAAAATACTTGCAGCTAATAAACTGCCTGTGATACTGAGGGGGTGCGCTACTGAGGGGAACAAATCGTTTAAACTTGGATAGATTAAACTAAAAATGATTCCTATTTCTGCAACGCCTGTAATGATTTGAGCAATAACACCAAATTTTGTAAGGGTGTGTATTAAATTGGCGTAACGGTCAAAAAATGCCGTTTGGGTAGGCATGGATTTAAAAGTTTTCATAACTTTGTCCTGTTTAGAATTTTACGGAAATATGGTTTTAAACACCGCCTTGCATCGCTGCTAACTTTGCAAGGCATTTTTTATTTAGTAACAGATAGTAACAGTAGTAACAGGTGTTACTACTGTTACTATCTGTTACTAAATGGAATTTCTTTTTAATACACGACCAACTCGCATTTTATTAATATTTAATTGTTTTGAAATTTCATAGTTAGAAATTTCTGGCTTGCTTCTCTTTAATTCTAAAATACTGTTATCTAATTCATCTCTATCTTCGCTGCTCATTTCTTTTAAATGGTCACTTTCTTTACCAAAATCTATAAACTTAAAGCCTAAAAAGTTATCATTCTTTACTATCTCACAAACCGCTACATTATCGGAATCATAAAAATTCTCTGCATTTCTGACTTTAATTTGCTTAATATACCTCAAACTTGAATCCTGTGAACTTTCACCAATGGCGAAGGAACAATCACAAAAATTAATAAGCATTTTACTACCTTGTAAATCATTGCGTGTAATAGGCTTTGATAATTCACGCTTAGGGGTATGCGCTAAAGCTAAAATAGACAAATCATATTTGCTTTTCAATCGCTTCAAATGTTTCATAAGGGGTAGAGCATCGCCCGATTTTTCAGTACCTGTTTTAATCCATGTGAGGTTATCTATTATTAAAACCTTTGCATTGTATTGAACAATGGCTAACTCTATGGAATGGCTTAAATATATTTCAAATTTATCTTCATATTCGGTAGGGATTTCCATATCTGGGTCAATTTCTGCACGAATAAAATTTTCAGAAAATTGATATTCTGTCATTGGTTCACTTTCTGAGGTATAACGTTTTCTAAATTGACGTTCTGTTAATTCAAAATCAAGATATAAAACTATCTGAGGGTCACACTCATTTTTATAACCGTCCACATCTTCACCTTTTGAAATCGAATCTCCTGCTTGAACTGCCAAAATAGATTTACCTAAGTTGGTATCAGCAAATAAAATACATAACTCATTTTCAAACCAAAGGGTAGATAAAAGCATTTTTTGAGGTGCTTTATTTCTGGCTTGTGTCATCCATTCATTGGCAGTTTGAATTTTCAATAAACCAACGCTTGGATTAGTAAAACCTTTTGTTATGTCTTTTATGTGATTTTCAACTAATTCAAGGCTTGCAAAATTTTCTTTAGGTATAGCATTGTTTTTATTGCTATTATCAGAATTTTGTTTTAATTTTGTAGTCATATTTAAAATTTTATTTTTAAAATACGGCTTTACCTTTTAGGGTGTTAAGCCGTATTTTTTTTGTTAAAAAATCAGTGTTTTAAATCAAATTCGTCTCTGGCTTGGTTAAATACTGCTTTCAATTCAGTTATAAATCTGTAATTCGTCCAATGGTTTGAATACACTTGTTCACCTCTATCGGCATCAGCTAAAAAGCATTCATATAATTGTTCGATGTGGTCTATTATTCCATCATGCCCAATTCGTGAATAAATGTCTTTTATCAGTTCTTTTACTGAGGGGGCTGTCTTGCTTGGGTTTTCTTGTTCCTTTTCCATTTACTTTAATTTTATTGATTAATAGATGTGGATAATTAAAATGCAAATTAAAGTTCTTTATTTGACATTTGCAAAATAAAATACTTTTATTTGCAAACAATTAGACTTTAAGAAATATTTGTACTTTATATTGCAAAATAGTACCTTTGCAATCAATAAAAAATTGCATAAAATGGCTGAAACAAAAGGTAGAAAATTATATACATTAATATCGGAATGTGAAATTGTTGGCATCTGGTCAAACCTTGCAGCATTGATAAATGAATTTAACAATGGCTCAAATATCCTTTCCTATTTCAAAATTTACCGTCTCATTAAGTCTCATACTGAGGGGGGGCAAAATCTAAACTTATTTCGTTATGACTTCATAGATAAAGAGAATAAAGAGTATCAAATAAAAATTGAAATACTGAAATAGACACACAAATACTGAGGGGTGCAACGATGCAAGATGCACCGTACCCATGTAGATAAAGCCAATAAAAACAAGTAATGAAAACTTAATATTTAGACTGGAATGGTTAAACTCTCTGATACTTTTGGAAGGTTTTGAACGTCTCTAAGACTTCATGTTTTTTAAACCTTACTAATTTACCGCTACGGTGCTTTTTTAGTAATCCCTCATTAGAATACCTGTCTAATGTGGTCAAAGCAACGCCTACCATCTGGGCAGCCTGTGAACGGCTTAAAAGGTCGGGGTATTCTGCAAAATCTTCTTTTGCTTTATGTTCTGCTTTCAACTCAAGCAACAAACTTTTAATTTCGCTCAATTCTGAATTGAGAACTTCAAACGGGTTTGATATGACCATGATTATTTTTTTTGACTATTTTAAAATCATAGTGCAAATATGTGTACTTAAATACATTGTAACACTTTTTGTACCGTTACAAAAAGTGTTACAAAATTCAAATGGCTTTAAAAAAGGTCATTTTTAGCTGTTTTTTGTGCTTTGAGGTCATTGTTTAAAAAATACTCAATTACAAATTTTATATCTTCTTTATGTTTTTTCCGTTGTGTGTCGGTTGCATATCCGTAACTGTTGAATTTGGCTCTAATGCTTTCCACTTTGAAATTAGGCTTAAATATTTCATAAAATTCACTTATTGCCGTTGTTATTGGTGTTAAGTCGTCTTTATTGCTATGATACCAATAAGCAAAGAATAATGCCCAATGCCTTGCAAAAGGTTCTTTCGGCTCTGGCTGTGATACTGAGGGTGTCAACTTTTCAAGCATTCCTAATTCATGTTCTATTATGCGATAAGCATTGACATCTATTAAAATAGAATAAAATAGGTTTTCACCTTCACCTTTTATATTTATTTCATTTAAAATAAAACTTTCAGTTAATCTAAATGCGACGTGAGTATTATTTTTTACGGTTTCATAAATTAGTACATATTCTGTTTTACAGAATACGCATTTACCAATATCAAATTTTAATTCTATTTCATATTGCTTTTTTTTTAAGTATTTGATTTTTAAATTCTTATCTTCTATATCAAATAATTGAAGTTTTAAATCAACTTCTTTATTTCTTATATCTGCATATTCTTTCTGAAAAAAACTACTTAAATCCTTAATAAATAAATCTCTATCAGCGATTGAAACAAAACACTCTTCTTTACTCAACTCATTAAAAAATGAAAAACTTTGCCTACCTGTTTTATTGTTCAAGTATTTAAGCCAAAAAGAATGTTCTACCATAATCAGCGTTTGAAGCAAGTAAATAATTTTAGCTATTGAAATATTTGCGTCAATAGCCTTTGACAATTCCTTACGAATTTTATTGGCTTTTAAATAATCTAAATTTTCCATTGAACAGAATATTATTTTGAGTAAGTTAAAAATGAAGTACGTTTTAAGAGTAAATTAGTGTCGGCTCTGTCATGCGCCGGCTCTGATGGAGCGTAATAAGCCGCTTATTTAATGAGGGGTACAAAATTTTATTCTGTTTTAGAAATTTTGTACGCTTTCATTCAGCTTTTAAAAAAGTCCGTATCAGCAACGGAAACGGCATTTTCTAAACTGCTTGTTTTTAAATATTGGTGAAGTTGTTTCTCGGTTGCGTGACCTGTCATTAATCGTATTTGATGTAAAGGATATTTCCTATTAGCTAAGTTTGTAGCAAAAGAACGCCTTGCCGTGTGTGTGGTAATGAGTTCGTATTTAAATACCGTTGTCTCGGTTCTTATTCCGCTCGGATATTCCGTTTTAATGGTGGGTATGTCAATGGTTGCCCATTTGCCAATATCTTTTAAATATTCATTCGATTTTTGGTTACTGAGGGGCTTAGGTAGGTTGTTATCGTATTTGATTAAAATCTCTTTAACATAGGAATGTGTTAAAGGAAAAGACACTATTTGACCTGTTTTTTCAGTCGTGACGGTACAAATCATTTTTCTGTTTTCTTCCTTAATTTGGTTAGGTCTAATCTTCGCCCAATCTGAAAACCGTAAACCGCCTGTAAAGCATCCGATTATAAATAAATCCCTTGTTATGTCATGCCCTTTTTTTTCTGTCAAATCCAAACGGTATATTTTTTCTAATTCGATTTCATCTAAATAAATTTCATGGGTAGGTACTTTCTTACTTGAAAAGCGTTTGTAATGCTCATTATTATGATAGCTTTTATCCTGTGCCTCTCGCATGGCTGTTTTGAGAATGGTTATGTATTTCCAAAAAGTATTTGGGTTATACTTTTTAATTTGATAGGCAAAGGCTTCAAAATCTTTAAAAAAAGCATCCGTTATATCTTGAAAATCCAACGTTTTTTTGGCTTTGTGGCTCTTATAATCTTTCAAAGTATTAAAGGTAGTACCGTAATGTTTTGAGGTGCTACTATTCGGACGTTCCGTTTTTAGTTCCTTTATTCTGCTTTCAAAATATTCAAACAGGGTAACGGGTTTTACTTGGTTGCGTTGGGTCAATATATCCAATTCAACTTTAAGGTTTTGTACTGAGGGGGTGGTTTTACAGTCATTTTGAAGACGGTAAAAAATACGCTCGGTTTCTGTTTCCAAATATTGCAAGCGTTGGTTAAACTCTGAATAAGGCATTACATTATTTCGTTTGGCTCGTTGGCTCATAGCATCCCAATATTTAGGGTTTATAGTTAATCCTGTACCGTATTTTAGTTTTTGGTTATTGTACTCTAAAACTAAGTTAATAGCACATAAACCGCTCTTGTTAGGCTCTTTCAAATTAAATCTTACTTTTGGCATATTTTAAATTTTTAAAAATCGGGGAACGTATCGGGGAACGGAATTAGCTTTTAATTACATTTATATTACCTTTAAATAATTGTATAATGAATTGATTATCAAATTTATTAAAATTATTTAAATGCAAAAAATAATCTTTTTAGCTTGTGGTTTTGTTTCCGCCTTCGGTACCAAAGCTCAAGTTTGAAAAAACTTGGGCTTTTTTTAATTTTATCACCATGAAAAAAATAGCTGTCATCGATTTAGGAACCAATGGTTTCCGCCTTCAAATTGCTGAAGTGCCCACCTCTAATAATGCACCGTCTGGGCAATTCAACATCATTTATAAAGAAAATGACGAACTCAAATTGGCTGCTGAGGGTATTCACCACATCGGCGAAGTGCCTTTTGAACGCGGCTTAGCGGCTATGCGGCATTTTGCTACTGTTTTGAAAGAGCATGGCGTTCAAAATGCGCGAGCCTTCGGTACGGCTGCCCTTCGCATGGCTGATAATGGGCAGAAATTTATAGACATTGTAAAAAAAGAAACGGACATTGAAATAGACCTCATTACAGGCGACCGCGAAGCCGAATTGATCTATAAAGGCATGAAACTCGGCGTGCCTTTAAATGCTCAACCCGATGTGATGATTGACGTGGGCGGCGGCAGTGTGGAGTTTATTATCTGTAATACTGAGGGGGTGCTGTGGGCGAAAAGCTTTAATGTGGGCGTGGCTATTTTGAAGCAAAATTTCCATCAAAATGACCCGATTATTGAGCATGAAATAGCCGCTGTTGAAAATTTTTTAAATGAAAATGCTTTAGAACTTATAGAAAAAATCAAAGAATTTCAACCTAAAAAGCCTATTTTCTCTTGTGGAACATTGGATTTTATGGTCAAAATATTGAGTGCTGACGAAATCCCGAACCCGTCGGGACTGAGGGGTGGCTATTCTAAGCCATATCTTGAAATTGACGAAAAAGCATTCTCTGATTTTTATAAAAAATGGGTATCCCTTTCTGAAAATGCCCTTGCGGAGATACCTGAAATTCCCAATGATAAGGTTGAAATGCTGGCGGTGAGTTTGATTTTGATGGATTGGGTGATGAAAAAAATGAACGCTCATTCACTCATTGCTTCCGCTAACTCCATGAAAGCGGGTATTTTGTACGAAATGAGTTTGTGAAATATTTTTTTTAAAACACAATAGGCACATAAGACACATAGTTTTTCTATGTGTCTTATATGCCCTATGTGTAAGTAATAAATATGCCATTCAAATTACATCCATTTTGCCGTAAAACGCATAAATTCTGCTGATGAATTTTATGAAAAAATAACCCCTACCCGTCAAAAGGGAATTAAATATCATCTTAATCTCAATAAAACATAGATGTTTGACGTATAAGATTTATTTAAACCCAACTTTCAATAT
>JAYTUY010000038.1:0-31436 GCA_043744275.1 Saprospiraceae bacterium | reverse complement strand
GTCTGCCGTAACGGGGTCGGTCATAATCGTCGCTGGATTGGAATTAATGAGGATGACTTCGATGCCTTCTTCGCGAAGTGAGCGGGACGCTTGAGTGCCTGAATAATCGAATTCGCAGGCTTGTCCGATGACAATCGGTCCACTTCCGATGATGAGGACAGACTTAATAGAGGTATCTCTTGGCATAGTTCAACTTGATAATTAATACGGTATATTCAAATTGGGTGCAAAGGTACAGTATGAACTTTTCTTAAAAGACCATTTCTTAAACCTTTTTTCACATTTTTTTAATACTCATACTGAGGGGGCTTATAATCTCTTTACCTTTAGCCCTGTTTTCACCCCTTTCAATTTGCTCCAGAGGAGCTAAATATCGGTAGCAAATTTTTAATTAAAACAAATTGTATGATTTATAGAAAAATTCTCTTTATAGCCATATCTAACTTATTCATTTTCAATATAATAGCTCAAAATAACGAAGGCGTTTCACTTGAAATAAATAGTCATTTTGGTAAAATAATCAAGCACACGCCGAAGCTATTATTCACACCGCCCCCCCTCAGTACGGGCATCGAAATTCATGTCAATAAGCAACTTTATGGTCAAAAAGAATGGCAAGAATGGCAACGATACCCCTCAGTAGGGGCGTCTTTTTTCTATTTTAATTTGGGTAATAAAGATGTGTTCGGCACAGCAGTGGGCATTTGCCCGACACTGAATTTAAAGTTTTTGAACTCAAAAATACTGAGGGGGTACTTCCAAATCGGTTCAGGCATAGCCTATCTAACCAAGCATTACGACTTCCTCACCAATCCTACCAATAATGCCGTCGGATCAAAAATCAATGACATCACGCATATTAAAATAGAGATTGAAAAAAACTTCAATCCGAACTGGAAAGTTCAAGGTGGCTTGAGTTTTACCCATTTTTCAAACGGCAGCTCGCAAACACCTAACTACGGCATTAATATTCCAGCAGCCAATTTAGGCTTTATTTATTGCCCCCATCCAGTAGATTCTACCGATTATATTCGGCATCATTTGTCTTCAAAACCGAATAAAAGATTTGGTATAAGTCTGCATTCAGAATTGGCTTTCACTGAAACTTCAATACCTGGCGGACCCAGTTATCCTGTTTATATTGCTTCGATGGCAGGAGTTTATCACATCAATACAGTCAATCGCTTGATGATTGGGCTTGAATATGAGCAAAATAAGAACATTTATGCCTTCGCTTTGCAAAGCACTCATGCGATGACGCGAGATGAGGCTTTTAGACAAGCTTCGCGGTACAGCGTGTATGTAGCGGATGAATTGATGTATGGAAGAGTGAGCATTTTGCTACAAATAGGGTTTTATGTAGCTGCTAAAAAATCGATTTTTATTCCTGATTTTTGGTACGATAAATTAGGCTTACGTTGGTACTTTCCACCTATCGGGCGACCTGCCACGCAGTTTTATACAGGAGTTTACTTGAAATCACACCGCATCAGCGCAGAATATCTGGCTATTGGTGGGGGTGCTACTTTTTAGATGAATAGATATTTAGATGTTAGACATTAGATTTTAAAACAGCTAAAACGGTTTCTTACTATTATAAGAATATCAATATTTTATCTGTCTAAAAATCTAATATCTAACGGTCTAATATCTTCTTATTTGACAGGTTCGAGAGAATTATAATTACCATTAATCATAAAGACCCAAAGAAGGATGAATAGGACGATAAAAATAATAAAATAGCCAAAGCATTTGCCTTTGCTGCCGTAATTTGTTGCGCCTTGATCGCTCATATTTAATCTTTTTATTTATTTTTTAAAAGCCGGTTTTTTAAAAATGCTCGCAAAAGTAAGTCTTAATTTAAATTCAACAAAGACTTTTTCCACAATATAAAAATATTAAATTCTTTTACATTTTTCTGATAGCCACGCCTTCTCCTCTTCATTCAAATAAGGCGATAGTTTTTGATTCACTCGCTTGTGATATGCATTGAACCAAGCCTTTTCAGAGCGCGTCATGAGGGTATTATCTATCAAAGTTGTATCAATTGGGAATAGCGTCACCGTTTCAAACTTATAAAACTGCGCAAAATCCGTTTTTTCAGCTTTTACACAAAGCACTAAATTTTCTATCCGAATCCCATATTCGCCTTCTTTATAAAACCCTGGCTCATTGGATGTGAGCATCCCGAGTTCATGCGGCGTTGTACCGCGTGAGTTCAAGCCTGCCACAATGCCTTGAGGAGGCTCATGCACATTCATAAAAAAGCCGACGCCATGCCCTGTGCCATGACCATAATTTAAACCATATTGCCAAAGATGCATCCTGGCGAGTATGTCCATCTGCACGCCCTTCGTACCAGCAGGAAATTTTAAAGTGGCAATAGAGATATGTCCTTTCAAAACGAGGGTATAAGCTCGCTTTTGCTCGGCAGTCGGTTCGCTGAGGGCAATCGTGCGGGTAATATCTGTTGTGCCATCGAGGTATTGACCGCCCGAATCCATGAGCAAAATCCCTTCTTTTTGAATCATCGAGCAGTTGTCGTGCGTCGGGTGGTAATGATTAAGTGCACCATTGCTTTGGTAACCAATGATGGCTGAAAAGCTTTCCCCAAAATAATTGGGCTGGTCGCTGCGGTATTGAGCAGTCATGGATGCCATTTCAAATTCACTCACAGGGCGTTCATCCAGCGTTTTTTCTAACCAACGGAAAGACTTCACAAGAGCCACGCCATCTTTCACCATCACTTCACGGATATATTTCATTTCCGTTTTGTTTTTCATCGCCTTCATCGCGCTTGAAAATGTTTCGGCTTCTATGACATCTGCTTTTTTAATAGCATTGAAAAGTTTAAAATTCAAATTGCCCGTATCAACTACAATGTGTTGTTTATCAGTGAGTTGTGAAAGAAAATCGCTGATGGTATTGTAATTTTTGATAAAAATATTGTCATCATTCAAAACCGTTTTCAAATCCTCAGGCACTTGCGAAGGGTCGATAAATAGGTAGCATTTATCTTTAGCAACAACGAGATAAGCGATGAAAACAGGGTTGCATTCCACATCTGAACCACGCAGATTGAGCGTCCAACCAATATCATCGAGTGTAGAAACAAGGTGCAAATCGCCGCCTTTTTCTTTCAGTTTGCTGCGAATATCTTTCAGTTTTTGCTTGCGCTTACGCCCTGAAAATAGGGCATCGTGCTCAAAAATCGGATTGCCCAAGAGTGCAGGGCGGTCTTTCCAGATAGGCGTGATGAGGTCAGCATCGGTAACGAGGTCTATGCCAGCTTTACCGAATACCTTTTGCATATTTCTGATTTGATCAACAGAAAACATCGCGCCATCGCAGCCAATGCGGCTGCCTTTTGGGAGTTGTTCGGTGAGCCAAGTCAAATGTTCAGGAGCACCTTGTACAATTTGTTTTTGGAGTTGAAAATCAGTACCTTTTAGCTCTTGTTCGCACTGCAAAAAATAACGGCTATCTGTCCAGACACCCGCATAAGCGTGGGTGACAACAGCATAACCCATAGAGCCAGTAAAGCCAGAAAGCCAGACTCGGTTTTGCCAATATTGAGCAACATATTCAGATTGGTGTGGATCGCCCGAAGGAACAATATAAGCATCTAAATTATGACTGGTTAATTGTTCACGAAGCGCATTAAGGCGTTGATTGATAGTCATTTTGCTATAATTTTATTTTTAATTTATTGAAATTTATTACCCCCCTCAGTATAAAACCTAAAAATGGGTGTTTTTTAAAATGTTTCAAATAGAGAAATTAATTAACAATTGTCTTTTATTTATATATAAATCATTAAATTAAATCCATTTGGCATGTCTTTTGATGAAAGGAATTATGAGATTAGATTTATTTAAAATATTTTTATAAAACATTGAAAATCAATTTTTTATATAAACTTTACTTTTTACAAGTCACAATTTTTATTTTTTCTCCCCCCGAGAATTTGGAAATGTCCTATAAATTCCTGTAAACTTGTAAAATATTTTTCAGTTTTAAAATACTTTAAATAGATTAAAAAAAAACAAACTTAACTAATTTTTATTTTTACTGACCGATTTAAAAAAAAATCGCAAGGGATTAGGTAAAAAAGGAACAATCGCTATGAAACTACACGTAATTTCCTTAAATCAAAACTAAAATCCCATGCTAAGACAAGGACAATACCTTAAGCAACAACAGAAACTTTCGCCACAGCAGATTCAATTGATGAAGCTCCTCCAACTGCCGACAACGGCAATTGAGCAGCGCATTCAAGAAGAATTGGAAGCGAATCCGGTACTCGAAACGGGGGAAGATTTCGAGGAGCCGTTCACTTCTACAGAGAGTGAAAGCGAAGCGGATAATGAAGAAAAGTACGCTGACGAAGCCCCTGATGATTTCCGCGACGAAGATGAAACAATAGTGCGCGAAGATGAATTTGAGCTGGATGATTATTTGGAAAAATATATCGAGGATGACCCCTCAGTATATAAGCTCAAAGGCGAAAATCAATCGCCAGATGAAGAGGAAAAAACGATTCCTATTGCTGTTGAAAATAGTTTTCATGAGTATTTGGAGCAACAATTGGGCATGATTATCCTCAAAGATGAGCGTGAAAAAATCATCGCTATGCAAATTATCGGCTCTATTGACGACGATGGTTATTTACGCCGCGATACGATGTCTATTACAGATGATTTACTTTTCGCTCAAAATGTAGAAGCTACTCAGCACGAAGTAGAGCGTTTGTTGGAAAAAATTCAACGCTTCGACCCTCCTGGAATCGGTGCAAGGAATCTTCAAGAGTGCCTTTTGCTTCAAATCCGTCAAAAATTAGAATTCGGCGACCTTGATGATGAAGGCATTAAAAATATGCGCGTTGCTGCCCGCATTATCCACGACAACTTCGATGAATTCACGAAAAAGCATTATCAAAAAATGCAGCGTCAGTTGAATATTTCAGAAGAGCAGCTCAAAGCAGCGATGGATGAAATCCTCAAATTGAACCCTAAGCCAGCCAGTGGTCATGCGAGTGAGCAAGAGCGCAATATGCAGTATATTTTACCTGATTTTGTTGTTGAAAATAGAGAAGGTCGTTTGGAATTGACGGTTGATAGCCGCAATGTGCCTGATCTTCGCATCAGCGAGCATTATCGTGAAATGTTGAAAGCTTATAAAAACGCGCATATCGACAAGCGTAGTGATCGGATGCAGAAGGAAGCCGTGATGTTTATCAAACAAAAGATTGATTCTGCTAAATGGTTTATTGATGCTATTCGCCAGCGTGAGCAGACGATGTTCAAAACGATGTACGCTATTTTGCAATATCAATATGAGTTTTTTCTTTCAGGCGATGCCAAGCGACTTAGACCCATGATTTTGAAAGATATTGCAGATGTGACGTCATTGGATATTTCAACTGTTTCGCGCGTAGCCAATTCAAAATATGTACAAACGGAGTTCGGCACCAAGCGTTTGAAAGACTTTTTCTCAGAATCGCTCCAAACGAGTGATGGAGATGAAGTATCAACTTTGGAAGTAAAGAAGATTTTGACTGATATTATTCAAGCTGAAAGCAAACGCAAGCCTCATTCTGATGAGAAATTGAAAAGTATGCTTCAGATAAAGGGCTATAATATTGCTCGTCGCACAGTAGCGAAGTATCGTGAGCAACTCAATATTTCAGTTGCCCGTTTGCGTAAAGAATTGTAAATCAATGTTTTATACGATATTCTGAAGTAAAGCCACCATGTTTTAGTACATGGTGGCTTTCTTTTTAGACCCCTCAGTAAAATGCCTTTTTATAAAACTTTTCATACATAAAAAAGCATATCACAACAGCATACTCAAACCCAATGACCCAATAATTTTCAGTCGGCTGCGGGTAGGAATAATGGATGTAGGTGAAGGGCAAAAGGGCTGTCCAAACCATGATATATTTGAATCGTGTAAAAATGGAAATGACTAAAGGCAGGGCGGCGTACCAGGGATGAACCGTTGTCGCACAAAGGAAATATATGGAAAATGCGTAAAGGAAAGTGGTGAAGATGCCGCCTTCAATGTTAAAGTTAAACACCTCCTCATTTTTTTTAACTTTTTCAAAAATCATAATTAGAATAAAGCTAATCAAAACAGTATTGGTTAGAATGGGTGAAATTTCGTTGATGGGATTGTAGCCTCGTAGGTACGTGCCGACCTCGCGTATGAGGTAATACAAGCTGGCATTAAATTCAAATTTTTGAAAATATAATTTTAAACTACTTTGTAAATTATTGATAAACAAAGGGTTAAATAATGGAATAAAAATTAAAAGCAGCGACACGCCGATAATTGTAAAAAAAACAAAGCTGCGTTTGATGCCCATTCTTTTAATAAAAAAAGTGAGAAGCATCAAGGGCAACATCTTTGAAGCAACTGATAAGGCGAAAGCTATACCGCTTAAAATGAGTGATTTACTGAGGGGGTGTGTTGTTTTTTCTGTTGAATTTATAAGAACCTTTTCATCTTGATAAAATGCTTTTTTTAACATAAAAATGCTCAATAAAAAAAAGAAAATCATAGCCGCTTCAAAATGGGCATTGGCACATAACTCAATGATTATCAACGGATTGAGCGCATAAATCAATATCCTTTTTGAATCGGGCAGCATTTTTTTCAATAAAAAAATAGTCCCAATTTCGGACGCTAATAGAAAGGATTTGATGACGATAGCCGAACCATAAATACTCTTAGGAAATAGCCAAACTGCAAAAGCAAAAATGCCTTGACATACTGAGGGGTAAACGGTGAAGTATTCTTTTGAGTTGAGTTTTGAAAATAAGTCAGGCGTTAAAATATTTGCATAAAGTTGATTTTCAACAAAATAGGAAGGTTTGAAATTGAAAGGATTGATGCCCATATTTGTGAGCCGCCCATCCCAAATAAAACGATAAATATCTTCTGAAAAATGGGGCAGACTAAAGAGCAACACCCCCCTCAGTATAAAAGCCATTTTTATCCAAAAATCGATGTCTTTTTTTTCTTTAACTGTTTTTAAAACATAAAAATAAACAGCAAAAGCAGTTGTATAAACTAAAATGAGATGTATAAAGTCTTTTCTTTCAACAAAATAGCCGCTATCGAGCATCAAAAGAAGCAGGACGATAGCGGCTATTCTATTTTTTTTCATATTCGTAATATCAAAGCGAAACTGGAGTTCCGCGCTACGCTACTACTTGTTAAGATGCTTGATTGAAACAAACGAAATGGTGCCGAAACCAATCGCTAAAAGGATATGGAAAACGACAAATTCGTACACCTCATGCGTGAAGCCCCAATAAGCCCCCGCCACGAAGTAAAATGCTAAAATGCCTTCAAAAATAGTGGACGTTGGCAAGCTGCGCGTCAAATATTTTTTATGGGCAAAAGTACCGTTACTGCCTGCTAAACCGAACTTAGGCGTCCGTACAAAATCAGATTTTCTACCTGAATAACCCTCTAATACTGCTACTGAATTGTGCAAACTCATACCCATTGCCAAAGGAATAAATACTGGAATCAAACGAGATACACGCCAAAATGACTTCCAATAGTCGCGTTTACGCACTGATCTCTCCAAATTTGCTTCAAAAGTAAGGGCAAATATACTAAACATACCTATCAACGAAACATTGAAAAGGTGGGTATTCATATCCAATCTCGGAATAAAATATGCCAATGGAACACTCACGACGGCAGCAATAAACAAGAGCATAAATACACCGCTTGCCAAAAGATGCTGCGTGGCATGAATGCGTTGTTTGAGTGTCAAAGGTGTGTGCCAAACAAGTTTCAAAAGTTTACGAGCATTTTCAGCACCGCCTTTCATCCAACGGAATTGTTGACCTTTCAAGCCATTCATATCAGCGGGCAACTCAGCTGGAGAGCCGACTTCCTCAAGATATTCGATTTTCCAACCTCTTGATTGAGCCCGATAGCTCAAATCCAAATCTTCCGTCAAAGTATCATCGTGCCATCCGCCTGCGTCAGCAATCGTTTCCTTACGCCAAACACCTGCTGTGCCATTGAATTGCAAAAATAAACCACCTCTTGCTCTACCTGCTTGCTCTACTGTAAAATGCACATTTAATTGCATAGCTTGCAAAGCAGTAATAGTTGAGTAATTTTCATTCAAATGTTCCCAACGAGTTTGAACAACCCCAATTTTAGAATCTTTGAAAAAATGTGGAATTGTTTTCTGTAAAAAGTCTGTTTTCGGAACAAAATCAGCGTCAAAAATGGCTAAAAAATCACCTGTAGCAAATGGCGTAGCATCTTTTAATGCACCAGCCTTGAAACCCTTGCGTACCTCGCGGCGAACATGGTCAATGTTGAAACCGAGACTTTTATAATGTACCACTTTATTAGCAATGATGTCAACAGTTTCATCATCAGAATCGTCAATCACTTGAACTTGAAAACTCTCCTTCGGATAATCCATTTTCATGATATTATCTATCAAGCGATCAACGACATATTTTTCATTATAAAGTGGTAACTGAATCGTTACAAGCGGTGTAGGATTGGGCAATAAGAAAACTGCATTGGGCTTTTTTTTGCGATAATAAGCCAATAAATCTGCTTGAAGCACACAATAAGTTGTGATGCAAAGTACGCAAATGCAGTAGATGACGAGAAGTGAATATCCAAGTGCTATCATTATTAAAGGGAAATTTAATTGTGCCTTAAAAAAGATTATTTTCTAAATCAGTCGTGGAGACGGTTTTTGTTTTTATACGTCACATACTTTATTTGGAATGTTTAGAATATACCTTTTTAAACAAAATTAAATTTTATAAGTACCTGAATATTGTAAGAATAATTTTGTAACCCGCCAGCACCGTACCTTTTACTGTGCCACTCACTTTTGATACACCTATGCGGCGGCGGTAGGTAACGGGTATTTCAATACATCGCAGTTTTCGTTTAGCCGCTTTAACTTGCATCTCTACCGTCCATCCAAAGTTTTTATCTATCATATTAATGTCCAATAATTTGTCATAACGGATAGCTCTGAAAGGACCCAAATCTGTAAAAGACGTGTCAAAAAAAAGGCGAATTAGACGCGTGGCTAACCAATTGCCGAACACTTGTTGGGGCGTCATTGAGCCTGATTCCCTTGCACCCAATGCCCGTGAGCCTATCACGAGGTCGGCTACCCCCTCAGTAATCGGAGCAATTATGAGTGATATTTCTTCAGGATGGTCGGAATAATCGGCATCAAGGAAAACGACTATATCAGGTTTAATGGCTTTTTGAGCAATATATTCCATGCCTTTCAAACAGGCATTACCGTAGCCTTTTTTAGGCTGATTGACTACTGTTGCACTGGCTGCGGCTGCCACTTGAGCCGTTTGGTCAGAAGAGCCATTATTGCAAACGATGATGTCGCGAATAAGATGTTTCGGAATGTCGTTCAATACTGAGGGAACTGATTTTTCCTCATTGAAGGCTGGGATGATGACATCTATAATGGGTTGTAAAATTGGCGTTTTCAGACTTTTGTTTTTTTAATATGGCGAGTAATTATTTATAAATGATTGATTTACAAATTTTTATAAATTAAATTTAAAGAAAATTGCCCTATAAATTTCAACAAAGATATAAAGGTTTTATTCACATTTTTATCACGATATATGTCATGAGGGATGTTCTAAAAAAATGTTCAAAATTTTCTCTCATTTTATCCCTAATTGTTTGATAAAAACTAATTTTGAGCCGATTTATGTTGAAAGTTAAAATTAGAATTATCCATTTTTTAAATAAAACTCAATTATGAAATTTCCAAACGATTTGAAATACACCAAAGAACATGAGTGGATTCGTATAGAAGGCGATGTGGCTTATGTGGGTATCACTGATTTTGCTCAAGGCGAATTAGGCGATATTGTTTATGTCGAGGTAGAAACCATAGGCGATGTTGTAAAAGCAGATGAAATATTCGGTACGATTGAAGCCGTTAAAACAACGTCCGATTTATATATGCCTATCGATGCGGAAGTATTGGAAGTGAACCCTAAAATTACATCCGATGGCGATGACGATCCTGCGCTCGTGAACTCCGATCCTTACGGCGATGGTTGGATTGTAAAAGTCAAAATTCAAAATCTGGCTGATGTTGCTAAACTCATGGATGCTCAAGCGTACGAAGATTTAGTAGCATAATTTATTGATAATCAATAACTTATAAATGTTGAAATTAAAATATTACGCCCCTGCCATTGGTTGGGGCATTTTCATTTTTATCCTATCCACTCTGCCAGGGAAAGATTTTCCTAAAATCCCTGACATCATGGATTTGCTTTCTGTGGATAAATTGGTGCATACTCTCTTTTATGCCGTTCTGACGTGGCTGATACTGAGGGGTCTTGTAAGAAGTGGACAATGGACTATGAGTTATAAGAATGTCTTGTTGCTTGGATTTGTCGTTGCTATTTTCAGTGCAGGTTTCGGATGGTTTTTAGAATGGTATCAAAAAAATTATTGCGAAGATAGATATTTTGAAATCTTAGATGGCGTAGCCAATACAATTGGCGCGTTTATTTCATGGATAAGTTTTTCATTTCTAAGCTTTTATAAATCTAATAAAATTGTCAATTAATGATGAATGATTCATCATCATTCACATAGCAACTTTTACTCAAAAAAAGCGTTATTTTGTGTATAAAAAGTAAGATAAAATTTAATACCGATAAATGAAGAAACTCATTTCAGCACTGTTCTTAGTTCTCCCTATGTGGCTCGTAGCCCAACCTGACCCTCGTTTGGCAGATTATTATTTTCAAAATGGCGAGTTAGAAAAAGCTTCTGCTATTTATGAAAAACTTTACCAGCAGAATTCAGGTGGTGATTATTATTTCGATAGGTATGTGTCGTGCCTCATGGATTTGAGCCGTTTTGATGAATGTGAAAAAGTCATTCAAAAGCAAATCAAAAAAGAACCGCAAAAAGTAACCCTTTATGTGCAATACGGTAAGCTCTATGAAAAGCAAACCAATGAGGCAAAAGCTGCCGAACAATATAAAAAAGCCATTGATAAGTTGCCGTCTGATCGCTTTATTATTGACAATTTAGCCATGAGTTTCAATAATATGGCGCGGTACGATTTGGCTTTACAGGCATACGAAAAGGGCGGGGTGTTGATGAAAAATAAAAACATGTTCGCTTTCAATCTCGCTGAACTCTATCGCCGAAAAGACGAAGTGGGCAAAATGATTGAAGCATATTTAAATGCTATTCAAGACAATCCTGCTTACCTCCCCTCAGTAGAAGCCATGCTTTTGCGCTACGCTACCTCCGATGATGAGCGTCAAGAACTCCAAACACAGCTTTACGCTCGCATACAAGACGACGCCAAAGCAACCGTTTTTCCTGAACTGTTGTCATGGTTGTTTTTACAGAAAAAAGATTATAAAAATGCGTTTCGTCAACTCAAATCGGTTGACCGATTGAATGATGAAGATGGTAGTCGTGTATTTAATTTGGCACTCATTGCAGAAAATGATAGAGATTATGATGCTGCGATCGAAGGCTATAATTATGTGATTCTTGAAAAAGGTAAAGGCAGCCCATTCTTTATAGAAGGCAAACGCAACATGTTGGCGTGCAGAAGAAAAAAATTGACTGAGGGGTATGCTTTCACGACAGATGAATTGAAAATAGTAGAAAAAGAATATGAATCATTTTTGGATGAAGTAGGGCGCAATAATAGAACGGCGAGTATTATCACCGAATTGGCTGATTTGGAAGCATTTTACTTGAAAGACCTTGAAAAAGCTACCAAATTGCTTGAAGATTTGATTGCTATGCCGATGATAGATGTAAAGATATTATCGCAAGCAAAACTCAGTTTGGGCGATTTTAACTTGATAAAAGGTGAGCGTTGGGAAGCCACTTTGCTCTATTCGCAAGTAGATAAAGCCTATAAAGATGATGCTTTGGGTCATGAAGCTCGTTTTAAAAATGCTAAATTGTCCTATTATTTTGGCGATTTTGATTGGGCAAAAGCACAATTTAATGTCTTGAAATCGTCCACTTCTAAATTAATTGCTAATGATGCTATTGATATGGATGTATTTATCATGGAAGTAACGGGCGTTGATACCTCGACCGAAGCTTTAGCCATGTATGCTCAAGCGGAGTTATTAATTTTTCAAAACAGGTTTGACGATGCTTTTGTTAAATTAGATTCGCTCAGAAAAAAATTCCCCAATAGCGAATTGGAAGATGATTTGTACTATCTGAAAGCGCAAGTTTATAGGAAATTGCGTCAATATGATAAAGCCATTGACGCTTACGATAATATAATTACGAACTACAAAGAGAGCATCCGAGTAGATAATTCTATGTTTGAAATGGCAGCCTTGTATGAAGGACCTTTGAACGATAAAGAAAAAGCCAAAGCACTTTATGAAAAATTATTCACTGATTTTTCAGGAAGCACTTTGGCTGTTGAAGCTCGAAAAAGGTTCAGAATACTGAGGGGGGATAAAATTGGTCGAGATGAACAATAAACTATTCGTCGTGTACAAATAATTTATTGCTCAATTAAATCATTGTTTTCCTGATTTGACGCGATTTTTTTCATCTTCTAAACCTGTTTTACGCTGACGAGCACCTTGTACATTTTTATTGCCGAAGCGATATGTGAAGTTCGCTTTAATTTGCTGACCTTCCCATGTACCTCGCATATCCATATTAAGTGCACCTAATTCAGTGTAAGCCGACCATTTGGAGGTTTTAAAAATATCGGAGAAACTTAATTTTATCTGACCATCGCCATCCCATATTTTTTTGGAAACCCCAAGATTCATCACCCCCTGAGTCCGAGAAACAAAATTGCCCCATAAGCCACCAAAATTCATCCATCCATCTGCTTCAATAGCAAAACTTTTAGGCAATGAGAAAGTCTGTTGCAAATAAAATCCACCACCATTGGCTTTGAGATTCACATCTTTACCTTCACCTAAATTCGCTTTCAAAAGCGTGTGATTGAACCACACGTTAGCAAAACCGCCCCACCATTTATTAATAGTTGTAGGAGAACTCAAAGTAATACCATAGTTTTCACGATTCGCCAAATTGGCTTTAGTGATGAAAAATGTGGTCACTTCATTTTTTAACTCTTGATCGGTATATTGCGTAAAATAATCTTTAGTTTTAGCATAACTCAAGCTTAAATTCGCAAAACCCATGAAAGAATAGCCCAATTCAGCCGTGTGTGTATATTGCGGACGAAGCTGAGTATTGCCTTTTTCAAATGTTAACTCGTCCAAACGGTTTTCAAAAGGATTCAAATCTTGATAACTTGGTCTATCCAATGAATAGCGATATGTCAGATTAAGTGCATGATTTTTACTCAATTGATAGCTGAATGCTGCCGATGGAAACACATTGAAATAAGAAGTATCCACATCTTTATAAGCACGCGTTTGCTTGGTTTTCAAATCGCCTTTTGAAGTTGTATTTTCAGCGCGTAAACCTGCTTGAATACCCCATTTGCCCAGCTGCGTATTATAATTGGCATATGCCGCCTTGATTTGTTCTTTGTAAGTGAAAAAATTGGTGCGGCTCGTATCCAAAAAATCTCTGCTGCTGACGACATTATAAAAATCGAAATTATTCTTAGTCACCACATCTGATACTTTAAAACCGACACCTATTTTACCTGCTTTTTTATGCGTTTTACTGAGGGGTTGCTCGTAATCAACTTTGAAAGACTTAATATCAATATCTGCATCTGTCATATTTCTATAAATACGGCTTGTCAAATCACGACTTTCATCGCCTGTTTTATAAAAATTAGGCAGGTAACTTTCGTTTCTATTTCTAAACAAACCATAATCGGCATCCATATTCAACTCATGTCCAGAAGTATCAGCAAAACGATAATTGATATTATAGTTTAAATTTTTATTATTCATATTGCCTTGACTTTCAGCCCTTAAAACAGAATCTTTAGTAATAAATTCTTTCCTATCCAATTTCGTGCGACCAATAACAGTGGAGCTTGTTGAATGAAAATCAGGCTGCCCAACACCACCATTGAATAATACGCCAATCGTATTTTTTGAATTGAGCGTATAGTCTGCACCGACTTTGAAGTTATGGTCATTGCTCGTCCAATTTTGATTACCTCGTTGAAGCCATAGGTTGTCATATTGTCCGTTGTTCAATTTAATACGGTTATCCAACTCGAGGGTATTGTTCCAAGTACCATAATTGTAGCTATAATTGCTGAACAAATTCCATTTAGAATCGCGGTAATTAATGCTCAATGCTTCATCAGTTTTCAACGTAATGCCTTGCGATACGCCTAAAGAAACATTGCCGTTTGTGCCCAATTTTTTATTCTTTTTCAAGCGAATATTGATGATACCAGCATTGCCCGCAGCATCAAATTTAGATCCTGGATTAGAAATAATTTCAATGGCTTCGATATCTGCTGAGTTCAAACCTTTCAAAAATGCCGCTAAATCTTTACCGCTCATTTGGCTTGGTTTGCCATTAATATGCACAATAACATTCTGTTTCCCCTTCAAAAGCACGTTGTCATCTTTATCCACTTGTACGCCTGGGCTTTTACGAAGCAATTCGAGTGCGCTCAAACCTGTTGCATTTGGGCTGCCTTCTACATTAAAAACAGTGCGGTCAGCTTTCACTTCAATCATCGGTTTACGAGCTACAACTGTCACCTCTTTCAACTCTTGATCAAGGGTTTGAAGTTTAATAGGATCAAGTGTTAAATTGCTACTGTTGACTTCAAATACTTTTGAAGCATAATTTTTAAAACCGACGATGCTCACGTTGATAAAATATTGCCCATTGGCAACATCTTCGATTTCAAATTGACCTTTCCCGTCTGTTGCAGCACCTTTTACAAGCGTGGAATCTTTCGCTTTCATCAGCATCACAGTAGCAAATTCTTGAGGTTTGTCGGTAGCATCATTCACGACTCCTGTAATTTTTTGTGCTTTAAGTTGGAAGCCCGTTAAGAGGCAAAATGTTAACAAAATAGTCAGGTGATTTAAATACTTTTTCATAGCTAAATTAAAATTTAAGGTGATTTCTAAAAAAATTAAATTGCTTATTCATGACATAAAAAATTGTTTTCATTGGTGTAAAAGTGAATGCAAAGTCTTTTTTAATTGAATAATTTCGGATAAATGACATTTAAATTTCGATTGACCCCTACTCAGTTTTTTTCTTCTCGACAAACGACTTATTTTTTTCGATAAAATCTATATTTTACTGAGGGGGTGTTTTATTTAAACTATAAGTTATTGAAAATCAATACTTTAGGTAATTTATAATTTTATTTCTTCAAAATTATTCATTGAAAATATGACCACCCTACTGACAGAAATGTTACAGAAGCGTTGCATTCAATCGGACAGACAGTTGATTTGAATGGACAAAATGCTGTATTTTATAGATGAAGGAAAATTATTAGCTTTACCTTTTATTTTAAAACAAACATCGCTTATGAAGCCCACAACCAAATCAACTTCGTCATTTATGGATTATGTTAAAAATGCTGACCGCATCTTGAAACTGTTGGGCAGAGTATTTATCCTTCTCTTGGTTTTTTGGATTTTATGGGCATTTCGTCAAGCCATAAAAGATGAATCGTATGTGTTTGATAGCTTTAGCGTGCCGCCTTCGTTGGTAGATAGGGGATATTCGAGCGAGGTAGTTATCAATAAAATTTTATCAGAAATGCAAGGCATTTTAGCCGAACGCTATTTCGATGAACAAAATCCTGAAGCCTATCGCAAGATATTGTATCATTCAGACCTTAATTTTAGTGCAGGAAGTCGCGCAGGATATTTTGATTTGCATTCCCTTTTTCAAGTCGGCAAAGTGCTTTTAGGTAAAAAAGATAGAACCATCAAAGGCAATATTACTTTAGATGATAATGTATTTAATCTCTCACTGCAAATGCCCGAAGAAGGCAATACCCCTCAGTCGCAAGGCAATAAAGCGCAGAATACGCTCATTCGAAGCAGCAATAAACAACCTTTGGACAGCATTATTCATGAAGGGGCAGTTTTTTTAATTCGCCGAACCACCCCTCAGTATTTGGTCTATTATTACCTCGATAGGCAGCAATTTTCGCAAGCAGAAACCCTTTTGCAAGAGATTGATTTCAAACTCGACAACAATCGTAAAAATTCGACTTACGATTATGACCGCATTCAATGGTATATGAGTTGGACAAATTTACTTTTAGCGCAACGGAATTTTGAAGGTGCTTTTCAAAAAGCCGAAGC
Organism: Saprospiraceae bacterium; assembly: GCA_043744275.1. GTDB lineage: Bacteria > Bacteroidota > Bacteroidia > Chitinophagales > Saprospiraceae > JAAFJT01. The sequence goes on along the minus strand of JAYTUY010000038.1, from coordinate 15,144 downwards.
CCTTCAGAAAGCTTATCCCAACGACATTGCTTCATATGCTCAGATGGTCAATATTTTGATGTCGCAAGTTGTGAATTTGGAAAATCAAGGCTTGGATACGGCGGCTTATGTGCCACTGGCTCGCCATGCCGTGAGCATTTCTGAAAATATTGAGAAAAAAGGTTTCAACAGTATTTTCTTAGATAAAAATATGGCGAAAGGTTGGACGTACGCCAATTGGGCATATATGCTTCAAAAATGCAAGGGAGATGAAAAAAATATCTTATCTAAATATCAAAAAGCCATTGAATTATTGCCCCGCGCTTCATTTGCCTACAACAATCTCTCTTATTTTTATATGGATAAAAAAGATTACGCTGCTGCGGAAGACGTCTTGAAAAAAGCTCTTTTAGCAGAACCTAAAGATGGCAATTCATGGGATACATACGCAGAAGTGATGTCCATCAAAGGAGACGACGCGCATTTTTATGAATATCTTGAAAAAGCTCTACAAAATCGCAATCCTACTGAGGGGATTACCGCATCTCTTTACGCCAACGACCAACGCTGGGCGCGTTTTCGACAAGAGGAAAGGTTTCAGGATTTGTTGAAAAGGTATTGGAAGTAAGGGGTTGTTTAAAGTGTACCATATCGCTTGTTCAAGCGGATGTATTTGGTAATTGTTTTAACTGCTTTGTCGTTTTAATTTGTTTCTTATTTTGCAGTTTTAATAATACACTTTTGCGCTGTTTGAAAAAATCGCTCAATGCTTTTTCTTCTTCTGGCGTTAGTGGCTCTTGTCCACCAATAAAATCGACTTCTAATTCTAATTTTTTCATCTTCAATTTATTGATTTTGAAAATATTTATTGATAAGTTTTAACGCCGCTTGTGTCTCAATTATCATAATTCGTCCGCCGAAATGAAAGGCTCCAAGTGTCTTTTCATAATGTTCAATAAGTTATGTTTTTGACAGAAATGCTACATTTCCTTCATGACCTCGTTGAAAAGAAAGCTTGCAAGCAAAAGCAACTAAATTACCAGGTACACCTGAATAAATTTTTGTTTTTCCTTTATTAAAAGGTGCACTTTCTACCAAGTGCATATAAACGTGGTCTGCTTTAACTTCCAAACTTATTAGCCCTTGAATAATTGTTGAATTATTGACAATCGTAAGTTTATAAACGTCTCTTTGAGGTTGTTTAAACTCTTCTTTCCAATTAAAAAGCCAATTCGATTTCTTCATGATTGATTTTAAATCGGTCGATGTCATTAACGAAATATCAGTTACGAAACTATCGCCTGAAATCACATTTTCAATGGAATTGGTCAGTTTGTCAATGATAAAATCAAGTCCTATTTCTTTCGGTTTTTTCACACTGCTAATATAAAGAAAATGTCGTTAAAATAAATTATTAAAGCTTCCTCTATTTTTGTTTAAAATTCTAATGCATTCATTTTTATCTGTTATTGATAATTGGTGAACTGGATTGATTTTATTACAAAGTTACAGATTTTTTCATTGTTTTTTGATAGGGTTTTGAGCTTTTCTTTGTTTTTATTGGTCAATATTGAGGGAAAATTAATTAAGACATCTTGCCAACTGATATTCAAGTTTGTATTATTATAAAAGTTTTGAAGCTCATTAAGTTAAATATTCCTATTGAATATACATTTTGTTGAGGCAGGTTTTTTCGAATATGCTGTCTCTTTCTTCGTCTGGAATGTTATTAGAATATATCTCAAGTTTTATTTTGTTAGAGTTAACGATGGTGTCAAATTCCTTTCGATTCCAACCTCCCCAACCTTTTGGTTCAACTAATCTTACATCGTTGTCATTAAGTAATGTTGAATTTAAATTAATTACACTGTCATTTTTAAATGTTATAGAATGGTCGAAAAGCCCACTTGATGGAATTTGTTCTTTTCTTAAACCCTTATTGTCATGTAATATAATGAAGTATTGTTTTGTTGTTTCAATCTTAATTTTATAGTCTTTGTTTATGTATAAATAAATAAATGGAAGAAGTAAGAGAAAAATTATTTCGCCAATAATTACATCTTTGTATTTCATTCTGCTAATTAAAGCCCTGTCCAATATAAAAATAATATAGAATAAAAAAGCAAGAGCACTAAGAAGCCCTGTTGCAAGTTCGCCATTGTCTTTTGAAAGAAGTAAAATTACAATCTCGCTTATACACAGTATTATTCCAACGATAGTCAAGACGGATAAGGGAGTAATATTATTTAGAAGTTTTTTCATGTTTTAGGTCTTTTAAAATTTCATTTAGAATATAAATGTACGATGTGAGTTTTAAAATTTGAGGGATATTATGAATAGAAGAAAAAGTTACGGCTTACACAATGCGCATAAGCCGTAAATACTGAGGGGTATTGAGAACCAAATCAAATCGCCGCCGAAAACTGCTTCAAAAAGCGGACATCATTTTCAAAAAGCAAGCGAATATCGGGTATTGAAAACAAGCGCAGTGCTTGCCGTTCGATGCCCATACCGAAGGCAAAACCCGTATATTTTTCAGAATCAATGCCGCAATTGATGAGCACTTGCGGATCCACCATGCCGCATCCGAGTATTTCTAACCAACCCGTTCCTTTGGTCAATCGCGCATTTTCGGGCGTATCCGTTCCGAGCCAAACGTCCATTTCGGCACTGGGTTCGGTGAAAGGGAAAAATGAAGGACGCAGGCGAATCTTAGCCGAACCAAACATTTCTTGAGCGAAAAACATCAAGGTCTGTTTCATATCCGCAAACGAGACGTTTTCATCAATATAAAGCCCTTCCACTTGGTGAAATTGGGCATGACTCCGCGCTGAAATCGTTTCATTCCGATAAACACGACCGGGCGCAATGATGCGAATTGGTGGCTTTTGTTTTTCCATGATGCGCGCTTGTACGGGCGAAGTATGCGTCCGCAAAAGCCACGTTTTGGAGTCTTGAATATAAAAAGTATCTTGCATATCCCGCGCGGGATGGTCTTCGGGCGTATTCATGGAGGTGAAATTGTACCAATCCGTTTCAATTTCAGGTCCATCGGCGACTGTAAAACCAATGCGTCCAAAAATGTCAATAATCCGATTCATCACGATAGAAACAGGGTGGCGGCTGCCAATACTGAGGGGGTCGCCCGGCGCGGTCAAATCAAGTGCCGAGGCTTCGGAAGAGTCGGAAGCCGCTTCAATCATCTCTTGCAAAGCAGCGAATTTGAGTTCCGCTGCCGCTTTTGAAGCGTTCACCAATTGACCATATTCTTTCTTTCGCTCATTTTCGACCTTCGCGATGTCGCCAAAAAGCGGTTTGATGATATTTTTTGTACCAATAAAACGCAGGCGGAAAACCTCTACATCTTCTTTAGATGTCGGGTTGGCTGCGTCTATTTCTTCAATAACTTGTTGTACTTTTGCGAAAATTTCCGCGCTCATATTCGTCAGTTTAAAAATTTTTAAAATAAGAATCGCAAAAATACAGATTTGAGAAGACTTTTTCAAAATATAAGCCGCACTGAGTTTTTTTTGTTTTGGTGTATCATCTTGATTACGTCTTTGCCGTGGTCGCGTTTCCTACTGTCGGTCAGCATTTGGGCAATCGTCATCATCAGTTTTTTTCAACTAAAACCCTGCCGACATGATGCACCGCCAGTGCATGTTTTCCTAAAGGGATTCCTTCGGAATAATTTTCAATTTTCAATTTTCAATTTTCAATTAATAAAGACCCCTCAGTATTTTACCAATTTTCTAAGAAATTCAGCATTTATTGCCTTAACGATTCCCTTTTTCCTTGTTTTTATAAGCGGATTGTGGTCGGATGATATAGGTGTTTGGTTGAAACGGGTGCAGTTGCGCATTCCGTTTTTAGTGATACCTTTTGCTTTTGCGAATATGCCTTTAGGTTGCTTCGTGCCTCGCAATGACAGAAAGTCAGTTTTTATACTTTTAGAGGTGGCTTTGATAACCTTTTGTACCACTTTGATTGTGGTGATAACCAATTATGCTTTTCATTTTACTGAAATAAATATAGCATTAGGTGAAGGCAGACCAATGCCATTTCTAAAAACGCATATCACATTCAGCATTATGGCAGCGTTTGTTTTGATGAGCGGAATTGAGCTTTGGCGCGAGCGATTTTATTGGAAATATCCGTTTGAGAAAAAATTAATACCGGTGTTGACTGTTTTTCTTTTTATTGGTTTGCATATTATTTCAGTGAGGAGTGGTTTAGTGGCAGCGTATATTTGTCTTACAATCAAATTGTTTTTACTTATTTTCAAGGAAAAACGCTACGTTTTGGGCATTTTAAGCTTTTTAATTTTAATGACCATTCCTATATTTGCCTATAAAAATATTCCCAGTTTTCAGCAACGTATTAATTATGCGATTTGGGATATAGGCAAATATCGGGAGCAATTGCCCGAAACATATTCGGATGCACAGCGCATTATCAGCTATAAAATGGGGTTTGAAGTCGTGAAAAACAATCCGCTTTTGGGGGTTGGCTCAGGCGATGCAGATGCAGAAATTGTCAAAACATATGCTCAATTTTATCCCAATTTGAAATATAAAATGCCACACAATGGCTGGCTTTTCAACGCTGTCGAGACGGGTTTGATTGGGCTTTCGGTGTATTTTTTCTCATTTTTATTCATTGTTTTTTATAAAAAAATGTATAAAAATGAGCTTTTTTTACTGCTCAATGTTGCCATCTTTGTGGGTCAATCGGTGGATTATACTTTTGAAGGCACATTTGGCGCAACGTTTTATGTCTTTTTTATCAGCTTATTTTTAAATTATTATCAAAATAATAGTCAAGAAATAAGCGATCAAATAGGCACTTAATTTTTAGTTTTTAAAATAATTTGTTTTAAATTAAAGTATAAGCAAATTGCTTATCTAATTGATTGTCAATATTTTATGAAAAAAATAAATTTAAAATATCTACTCGTTTTTACCCCTTTTTTGCTTTTCAGTGATTGCCATACTGAGGGGGTCAAGTTGGAGCGCGACGATCGTATAATGATTGATACGCTTGTTGCGCGACGAATTGCCGTGCTTTCAATAGAGATGGATAAATGGTGTAAAGATTCATCGCCGATATTGCAGCAAAAAATGGTGGATTCGCTGATGATTCTTCGAGAGCAAGAAATTTTGAAAGGAACACCACCCCCTCAGTAGTAGAGAGCGTTTTTAGTTTTTAGTGTATCGTTTTTAGATAACAAAATCATGAAAAATATTTTTTTTATAGCAATAATCTTCATCACTTTTACGGCTTGTGGCGATGAAGAGAAACGGAAGCAAGAAGCAATAGATCAAGAGGTCAAAATGGCTGTCGAGAGCTATCGCAACAAGCGCGTGAAGGAGTGCCTGACGGGGCTATTAGACTCAGCCAATAAAATTACAGATAGCTTGATTGTGCTCAAAATGACGGCTTATGATACGTCTTCGCTTTTTGCCAAACCCATGAAACCAGTGAAACCAATCATCAAATCGCCTTTGGATACGACGCCCGTGAAGCCGATTATTCCTAAAAATTAAGTTATAACATTCCAAAAGTTTTTAACTTTTGGAATGTTGATGCATGTTTAAAGGCGTTAAAAAACGGTTAAAACAAGGTTAATACTCCATAAAATTTAAAATTCAAATTGTATATTTGCCTTTCTTTTTTTGAAACTTTTTTGTTCAATATTTATTGCATAAAATGTTGATTAACAATATTTTACAAATAAAATTAATTACTACTCACACATGAATCCATACGTTGACATCGAAGCATTGAATCAACAGATTTACCTCGAAAGCCAATTTGTCGAAAAACTGAATCTCGAAACGCATAAAGTCATCGTCGGGCAAAATCACATGATTGAGCGATTGATGATTGGCTTGCTCACACGGGGGCATATCCTGCTCGAAGGCTTGCCCGGTCTGGCGAAAACGTTGGCAATCAAAACTTTGGCAACGGCGGTTCATGCTCATTTTAGCCGCATTCAGTTCACGCCCGATTTGCTCCCTGCCGACATCATCGGCACCATGATTTATAACCCAGCCAAAGCAGAATTTACGGTTCGAAAAGGACCCGTTTTTGCGAATTTTGTCCTCGCAGACGAGATTAACCGCGCTCCTGCGAAGGTGCAATCCGCCCTGCTCGAAGCCATGCAAGAGCGTCAGGTGACGATTGGTGATACGACTTTTAAGTTGGAAGAACCGTTTCTCGTATTGGCTACTCAAAACCCGATTGAGCAAGAGGGCACTTACCCGCTACCCGAAGCACAGGTTGACCGCTTTATGCTCAAAGTGAAAATTGACTACCCGAACCAACAAGATGAGCGTGAAATTATCCGCCGAAATATGACGGACAGCACCCCCTCAGTAAAGGCGGTCGTGACCACCGAAGAAATATTGCGGGCGCGTCAAGTGGTTCAAAAAGTGTATATGGACGAAAAAATTGAGCAATATATCCTCGATATTGTCTTCGCCACCCGCAATCCTCAGCAATATGGCTTGCAAAAACTTCAAAATCTGATTCAATATGGCGGCTCACCTCGTGCGAGTATCAATTTGGCATTGGCATCAAAAGCCTTAGCATTTTTGAAACGGCGTGGCTATGTGATTCCAGAAGATGTTCGCAATGTTTGTGCGGATGTATTAAGACACCGTATTGGTTTGACGTATGAAGCGGAAGCGGAAAATATTACTGCAGAAGATATAATTAATCAAATTTTGAATAAAGTTGAAGTTCCTTAAAATTCTATTAAATGTTACCTGAAAAAGAAAATCAATACGAAGGTTTAATTAATCAAATCGGAATAATCTTAAATGAACGCCGATTACAGGCAGCTCAGTCCGTGAACACAGCTTTAGTTCAAGCATATTGGGAAATTGGACGATATATTGTTGAATTTGAACAAAAAGGAAAAGAAAGAGCAGAATATGGTACTCGTTTATACGAACGATTATCTAAAGATTTAACTCAAAAATATAATAAGGGTTTTAACAGAAGTAATCTTGCTAATATTAGGAAGCTATATATTGTTTATCCAATTTTCCAGACACTGTCTGGAAAATTAAATTGGTCGCACTATTGTGAACTTATAAATATTGAAGATGATTTGGAGCGCAGCTTTTATGAGAAGCAATGTATTAAAGAAAACTGGTCGGTTAGAGAATTGAAAAGGCATAAAAAAACGATGTTATTTCATCGCTTAGCTTTGAGTAAAGATAAAAAAGGCATTTTAAAGTTATCAGATGAAGGGCAAGTAATTGAAAAAATTGAAGATATTATAAGAGACCCGTACATTTTAGAGTTTTTGAATATACCACAAAAATATCAATATCTTGAAAGTGAATTAGAAGAAAAAATTATTGATAATATTCAAACTTTTTTGCTTGAATTAGGAAAAGGTTTTGCTTTCATCGGAAGACAACATCGAATAACATTAGGAAATAAACATTACTATGTCGATTTAGTCTTTTATCATCGTATCTTAAAGTGTTTCGTATTGATAGATTTAAAAAGAGGTAAAGCAGACCATTATGATGTAGGGCAAATGAATATGTACCTAAATTATTTTAAGAAAGAAGAAAGTGTTCATGATGATAATCAACCAATAGGAATCATTTTAACCGCTGAAAAAGACCATATTTTAATAGAATATGCTTTAGCCAGCATTTCCAATCAAATATTTATTTCTAAATATCAATTGTACTTACCTGATAAGCAACTCCTGGAAACTCAAATTCGGAGAATTTTAGAGGAATAAGTCAAAATTATAACGTTTAGAAAACTATGGAAACGAGCGACCTACTCAAAAAAGTTCGTAAAATAGAGATAAAGACCAAAGGGCTTTCGGCAAATATCTTCTCAGGTGAATACCATTCGGCGTTCAAGGGACGAGGTATGTCGTTCAGTGAGGTGCGGTCTTATCAGTATGGCGATGATGTTCGGAATATTGATTGGAATGTGACGGCACGGACGGGTGCACCCTTTGTGAAAATATTTGAAGAGGAACGGGAGTTGACGGTGATGCTGGTGATAGATATGAGTCGGTCGTCTTTTTTTGGTACGAAAGCGCAGTTTAAAAATGAGATGATGACGGAGATTTGTGCCGTTTTAGCCTTTTCAGCCATCAATAATAATGATAAAGTTGGGGTGATTTTTTTCTCAGACCGCATTGAAAAATTTATCCCGCCGAAGAAAGGACGCAGCCATATCTTATTGATTATCAGAGAGTTATTGAATTTTGAACCGTCAGGTAAAGGCACTAATATCAGCATCGCCCTGCAATATTTGAACAGTGTCATTAAGAAGCGGAGTATCTGTTTTATGCTATCCGATTTTATGACGCGCGGCTATGAAGATGCCCTCCGCATCGCTGCCAAACGCCACGACATCGTGGGCATACATACAGCCGACCCGAACGAGGAGCAATTGCCATCCGTCGGGTTGTTTCGTGCGGTAGATGCTGAGACGGGCGAACGGATTTGGATTGACACCGACCACCCCTCAGTACGCACCACTTATGCGAATTGGTACAGAGATAATTTTAAATATTTTAAGTCTATTTTCAATAAAACAGGCGTGGATTTTATGAGCATCCGCACAACGGAAAGCTATGTAAATGCGATGATGAAGTTTTTTCAATCGAGAGCTAAGTAATTGGGAATTAGGAATTAGGAATTAGGAATTAGGAATTAGGAATTAGGTAAAACATTGAAAATCAATGTTTTATGTTTGTTTTTAAATCTCAAAACAATTTTAAAATGAAAATAATACCTTTTTTATTGGCTATAATGATTTTTCAAAGTTGTCAAAATAATGCAAAAAAAGTAGATAAGAAACCCATTGAAGTTGATGTAGTTAAAGACATCAATTCAGTAAGTTTTGAAGATTCGCCAAACATTGAGTGCTTTAATATTAGTGGGAGAGCAATGTCTATTACTTATCAATCTAAGCTTAAAGTTGATAAAATTGATGGAAAATTAATAGATTTTTACTTGAATCACCCTAATATTTTAATAGCTGCAAAAGCTTTATTTAAGGGGGAAATAATGCTCTCTGATAATGCTTGTACTTTCACTATTTTAGATAGCACGAGTACTGAAAATACTGAAACTCGACCATTTTATTTGCATTTACTCATGTTTATAAACACTGTTTCAGATGGGGCATTGTCAGAAGTTATGGGTAGCTATGATTTAATTTTTTTGAACAAATATCCCAATGAATTTTTTGATTATATTTTAGAAATGAAAGCTAAAGAGGCATTTAATCAAGTAATATCGCATATTGCCTTTGAGTTTTATGGGAGACATTTAAAAGGAGATTTTTTTCAATTTGAATCAGAATTAAGAAAAAAGGTATCTTCAAAGCACAGCCAAACGGCTGATAAATTTTTGAGAAAAATAGAAGCACAATTAGCAGAAAATTTTAAAGCCGATATCCGAAATTATTGACTTTAGGGAAACATATAAAAATCGAATGTCTAAACTGAGGGGTATAATATTAACCACCATTCTATCATTTTTCACCATCCTGAGCATGGCTCAAAATAGTGAAAATTATGCTGCGGCTTTGCTGGATAGCAATGAAATGCTCATTGGCGACCGCATGACTGTGCATTTTAAGATGGAGTTGGGGGATAAAGATCGCGTGGTGAGTGTCACGCCTTTAGAGCCTTTTGATTCGACGCAAAGTTTTGAAATTGTGAAGAAAGGAGAATGGAAAACGAGTGCCCGACAAGGACGAACTGTATATTTTAGAGATATTGTTTTTACGGTGTGGGATACGGGATTGTATAAAATTCCATTGGTTGAGTTCATGGTGCAATATTCTAATGGGGAACAACGATTTTTTAAAACCAATCCTTTGCTTTTGACGGTTAAAAATCCAAAAGATTGGGATAAAGCTTTAGAATTGGCACCTATCAAAGATATTATCAAGGAAGATTGGACTTTTGAAGATGTTTTGCCTTATGGTATGTTAGTGGGGGCTATTATTTTATTGTCGGTTGTTGGTTGGTTTTTATATCAAAGACTTAAAAAACAGCCTGAAAAACAAGCGATGCAGCGCAAAATTATTCAGCCGCCACATATCGTCGCCATTGAAAAATTGACTGTTTTAAAAAATAAAAACCTTTGGCAAAGTGGCGAAGTGAAAGAATATTACTCCGAATTGAGCTATATACTGAGGGAGTACCTCGAGCGACAAATGAATATTCCCGCACTCGAAAGCACGACGGATGAATTGATAGCCATTCTGAATAAAGGGAAAATGAGTGATAATTTGCTTGAAAATATGCAAGATTTGCTACAAACAGCGGATTTAGTGAAGTTTGCAAAGGTCACGCCGCCTGATAATGTACATGATAAATTTTGGTACGATGCGGCGGAAATAGTGGATAAAACGAAGCCGAGACAAATTGAAGTTGTTGAAATTAATCGTAGTGAAATCGACAACTTATGATAATTATGGCATCATCAGTCACTTTATAACATCCTGCATATTATCTATTTCAAATGTTATTGTCATTTTTTGAATTTTATGTCCAACAAATTTAAATGAATTTTAATTTTAAAACAAATTTAGGAAAAATATAACAGTAAATACTGAGGGGTATGTTTAAAAATATAGAATTCGCCAATCCTGAGCTTTTACTGCTTTTACTGTTGTTGCCCTTGATTGCATGGTGGTATCGGGGCAAGTACAAGATGCATTACGCGCCGATAACCATGTCAAATTTGACCATGTTTACAGGCAATTCGTCGTGGCGGGGTCGGATGCGTTTTTTGCTGCCTGTACTGAGGGGTTTGGCTTTTATGGTTTTGATAATTGCCATGGCTCGCCCGCAAGCCCTCCTACGCGAGGACGATATTCAAGCGGACGGCATTGATATTATGCTCACACTCGACCTTTCGAGCAGTATGCTGGCGCAGGATTTTACACCTGATCGATTGGAGGTAGCGAAGAAAGTAGCAGCTGATTTTGTAGAAAAAAGAGAGTTTGACCGCATTGGCTTAATCGTTTTCAGCGGCGAAGCTTTTACACAATGTCCGCTCACGACTGACCATAAAGTAGTTCAAGATTTTATTGAGGGTTTGAAATGCGGCTTTTTGCAAGACGGAACGGCTATCGGAATGGGTTTGGCAACGGCAGTGAATAGAATGAAAGACAGCCCAGCCAAATCTAAAATCATTATTTTGATGACAGATGGTGTGAACAATGCCGGCTATTTCAAACCCGAAGATGCGATGGAATTGGCGAAAACATTGGGCATAAAAGTTTACACCATCGGCATTGGCTCTACGGGCGAAGCCATGTCGCCAGTGGGTCGTCGGAGCGATGGGAAATATGTGTTTGGACTTGTGCCTGTTGAAATAGATGAGCCTTTGCTTCAAAATATTGCTAAAACAACGGGCGGCAATTATTATCGCGCCACCAATAATAAAGAACTTGAACAAATATATGCTGAAATAGACCGCTTGGAAAAATCCAAAATTGATGTGACGACGGTGAAAAGAAGGAGTGAGGCGTTTGCTGGATTTGCTTTTGCAGGTTTGATTCTATTGGTTTTAGAATTGCTTTTGCGTTATACAGTATTCAGAACTATTCCGTAAATTAATTTTCAATTTTTAATTTTCAATTTTCAATTTTACTGAGGGGTATCCATGTTTAGATTTGAACATCCGACATATTTATACGCACTGTTACTGATTCCGATTCTAACAGTTTTTTTCTATCTCACTCGTAGAGCGAGGGCGAAGGCATTGCTGCGCTTTGGCGAAATGGACTTGGTTCGTCGCCTGATGCCGCAGGTATCTATGTTGAAGCATCCCTTGAAATTTGGGATTTTGATGATTGCTTTGTTTTTCCTCATCGTGGCTTGGTCGAATCCTCAATGGGGTACAAAACGGGAGAAAGTGAAAAAGAAGGCTTCGGATATTATCGTCGCGCTGGATATTTCTAACTCGATGTTGGCTGACGATGTCAAGCCCAATCGCTTGGAGCGAGCGCGAGCTTTCGGGCTTGACCTCGTTCGCGAATTGAAAGGTGAGCGCATCGGCACCATCGTTTTTGCAGGCAATGCTTATTTGCAAATGCCTTTGACGACGGATTATGCAGCGGCTGCCATGTTTCTTAATTCCGCCAATCCTGAACAAGCACCCACGCAAGGCACAGCCATCAGCGAAGCCATAGATATTGCTGAAAAAGCTTTTCCAGAAGAGAATAAATCACATAAAGTCTTGATAATTTTGTCGGATGGAGAAGATCATGACAATGAAGCCCTTGCCCGCGCAAAGGAAGCGCATGAGAATGGACTCATTATTTTTACGATTGGAGTCGGCACTACTGAGGGGGGCTTTATGATGATGGAATTTGGCGGCGTTCAAGATTATAAACGTGATGAAAATGGTCAACCTGTTCGCACTAAAATAAATGAACCAATGATGCGCGAATTGGCAGCAGCTGGAGAAGGCGATTATTTCAACATCGCCAATACGAATGGCATTATTGCAGCGTTGAAAAATAGGATTGAAAAGGTAGAAAAAAAAGAATTTGAAACGCGAGCATTTAATGATTACGAATCTTATTTCCAATGGTTTTTATTGCCGGTTTTAATTATCCTCATTATTGAATTTATGATGCCCTATCGTAAAAGCAGTTGGGAAGAGAAAGATATTTTCAAGGTATAAATAATTGATTATCAATATTTTATGAATAAAATTGAAATTAATAGCCCCTCAGTATCCGACCTTCCAAAAGCCGCTGAATGGCTTTTGGAGCAAGCCAATGGTCGAAAAAAAATAATGCTTTATGGAGACATGGGCGCAGGGAAAACCACTTTTGTCAAAGCTTTTTGTCAATATTTAGGTGTTCAAGGTTTAGCCAGCAGCCCTACTTTTTCATTGGTAAATGAGTATGTTTATCTTGAAAAAGGGGTTGAAAAATTGATACATCATTTGGATTTATACCGCCTCAAAGACCTTGACGAAGCCCTTGATATTGGTATTGAAGATTATCTATACGACGACGATTATTGCCTCATAGAATGGCCTCAAATCATAGAACCTTTGCTGGATGCCGATGTTTTGAAAATTAGTTTTGAAATTTCAGGCAATTCGGCTCGAAAAATCGTAATTTTGTAGGTATCTAAAATTCCTTTTATGGCATCAACAGGTCAAAAAATATCTATTCCACAAAGTTTGCTTCAAACGCAAGAACAACTTATGCCTGTCGAGCAAAAGAAAGGTGGCTTATATATTGGCATTCCTAAAGAAACAACCTTGCAAGAAAATCGCGTGGCATTGACGCCCTCAAGTATCCTCACTTTGACAGGGCGAGGGCATCGTATCGTTGTAGAAACGGGTGCAGGGCAGCAATCTAATTTCACGGATCATGAGTTTTCTGAAGCTGGTGCTGAGATAGCCTATACGGTTGAAAAAGTGTATCAAGCGGATGTGATTATCAAAGTTGCGCCGCCTACATTGGATGAAATCGATTATTTTCATCCCCATCAAATCATCATTTCTCCGCTTCAAGCACCCATTATTACAGAAGAATATGTCAATAAATTGCGCCAAAAACGTGTAATTGCCTTGGCGATGGAATATATCAAAGACGATGTCGGATCATATCCTATTGTCCGCATTATGTCTGAAATAGCAGGATTGAGTGCTATGCTCACGGCTGCTGAATTGTTGAGTACAGCACGCGGCGGCATCGGTGTTTTGTTGGGTGGTGTAGCTGGTGTTCCCCCTGCGAAGGTCGTGATATTAGGAGCAGGAGTTGTGGCTGAGTTTGCTACTCGCGTAGCATTGGGATTAGGTGCAGAAGTTCGCATTTTTGACAATAATATATACAAATTGATGCGGCTTCAAAACCAAGTCGGACGTCAACTTTATACATCTGCTCTTGACCCCACAGTATTGATGCGTGAATTAATTACAGCTGATGCTGTTATCGGAGCTATTCACTCAGGCAGCGGTAGGGCACCAATCATCGTCAATGAAGATATGGTGCGTAAAATGAAACCAGGTTCAGTGATTATAGATGTGAGTATCGATCAAGGCGGGTGTTTTGAGACGTCTAAAATCACTTCACATGAAAAACCGACATTCCGATTTCATGACGTCATTCATTATTGCGTTCCCAATATTGCTTCAAGAGTACCACGCACAGCCTCTACGGCTATCAGTAATATCATGACCTCTTTTTTGTTGAGGAGCGAACAATATGGAAGCCTTTATAACCTTCTGATTTCAAGTCAAGGTTTGATGCATGGCATCTATGTTTTTAAAGGAAGCCTCACTAATCAATATTTAAGCGAGCGTTTTAAAATGCGCTATACGAGTATAGAATTACTAATAACTTCACATATTTAGATGAAAAAACACTATTTTTATGTATTATTTCTAAAATCGTTGCAAATAATACCATCTAACTGAATTAGTATTAAGGATTGTAAAAAAACAAGATAGCTTTTGGCTAACTTTTTGCAAATCAATACAATCATAAAAAATGTGTTCATACTATTCAAAATATTGATATAGAATAAAAATGTCTACAAAAAATAGAAAAGTTATACTGGTTGAAGATAATCTCGCTGATGTAGAGTTGGTGAAGATTTCGGTCAAGGAGTTAGAAAATCCTGTTGAGCTTGTTCATATTGGAGATGGGCAAGAACTTTTGATTTATTTCAAAACTGCTGTTCTAAGCGAAATCGCGCTCATCTTACTCGACCTCAATATGCCTCGCGTAAGTGGTATAGATGTTTTGCAGCACATGCAGCAAGACCCCAATCTTAAACGAGTGCCTGTGGTGATGTTCACGACATCCAACAGTAAAAGTGATATTATGAAATGTTACGAATTGGGTGCTAAAGCATTCGTTTGCAAGCCTTTAGATATATTTGAATTCAATAATTCAATTCGTTCAATCGTTGAATTTTGGACTGGTATTAATATGCTTCCTTCTTTTCATTAAAATATGGTGCGTTTCGCTCCATCAAGCCAAAGGCATGACTGAGGGGGCGTTAGTCCTGACAATTAAAAGATATAAATTTTAGCTTGACATTGTTAAATTAGGAAAAAAGCTACTATGGTTTAAAAATTGTTGAATAAAGAATGAAACAGGACAAAACTATTGGGGTCTAAGTGTAAA
>JAYTUY010000037.1:0-31645 GCA_043744275.1 Saprospiraceae bacterium | reverse complement strand
ATTACGGGTTAAAAACACCGAAGGTGTTGAATATGAATAGCCCCGAATGAAATTCGGGTTATAGTATGTAGAGATTGAGTTAACTCCGAAGGAGTTGAATGTAAAGAAGTTTGATTTTTACATTTAACCCCATTCGGGGTTACAAAAAACGGGATAATCAAACCCGAATTTCATTCGGGGCTATTCATATTTAACGCTTTCAGCGTTTTGAACCCGTAATTCACATGAGTTATAAGATATGAGATGGACATGCCCAAGAATGATTGACAAAAAAGGAGTTGAAATTCAACTCACAAAATCATCTCTTATCTCTTATCTCTTATAACTCATAACTAAAAATAAAAATATAAGTTTAAAAATAAGATAAAATAAATTAATATTTTAATATTTAAAACATAAATATCAAACCTTCGTTAAGAATAAGACAGAAAACAAAATACTCAAACATGATACAATGGACATTTTAAACATATTTACTCCACTCTTTAAAACTCCATAACCATGGCAAAAAGAGAAATAATCGGCACCGTCAGTGTGCAAAAAGATGAAATCATCGCTAAAATCAAAGAGCTGAACGAATTAGTGGCTCTGTATTTCAGTCAATTTGAAAAAGCAACCCCAGGGCAGAAATCTATCGGCGAGGGTGCTATCACTTTCGTCGAGAATTGCGCGAAAAAAGTACCCGTCTATCCTGAAATCTTGTCGGGCACATTCAACCAAGAAGACTTTGCCATCAAAGCAGGCGGTGTGAGTGATTTCTTTGCTTTCAATCAAAAAATCGCTGAAGCCCTCACAGGTTGGGAATCATCCGTTAAGATTTGCAAAACAGACGCCATGTATTATGCCAACGAATATTACGGCATCATACAAAGAGAAGCGGTTCGGAACAACAAATACAAGCCCACGCTCGAAGAGTTGACACCGTTTTACAAGAGAAGCAATAAAACGGCTGATAGCAAAGCTAAAACAACTCCAGCCTCAACTACAACTCCAGCTACAACCTCAACACCAGTTCCTACTGAGAACTAAATTTGAGCAGCTGATATGAGAAATAGCAAAGCCGTATGATTCAGACAATCATACGGCTTTTGTTTTGCCCCAATTTCAGAGACAAATCCGACCACAATAGAGAAAACTTCAACGATATTGGAGATAAATCCGAGCACAATAGAGAAAACTTCAACGATATTGGAGATAAATTCGACCACATTAGAGAAAACTTCAACGATATTGGAGATAATAACAGGCTAATACTGAGGGGGTATCTTACATTTTAATAGGATTCAAGCACGTAACGTCAAATAACCGGGATTCAATCCAGCCGAAGCCAAAGAATCATCACGACACAGCATATCCCGTATAGGGGCGTTTATAAGGAGCATGAAAAGCTAAGACAATATCCGATTTATCCACACCTCTTTCTTCTAATTGCCCAACTAAATCAGAATCCGTTGCATCTTCTTGTACCCAAACTTTATCATTTTTAATATCTAATGCGAAAAACAGGATAATAAACACGTTGAGAGCCTTCCCAACCGATTGTCAAGGTTTGGTAATGGTCATTCTTGGTATCTATAATAAGTTGTTCTTCTAATTCATCTTCTTTCTTCTTGCCATCATTGGAGTAAGGCATCTCTGCATAATGCTGCAAAAGCTGAGTGATGATTTGGCGATAACGCTCTAATTTATTATCCATTGGACAATTATTTTTGATTGATGATTAAAAACTATCAAATCTATATGTGCTTCCTGAATGATACTTTGAATAAGTGGCTTTTGGAAAAAAGAATTAAAAATATCTTCTTCAATTGCGAGATACAACTTTTTAGAAATGTCATTTAGTTTAAGCCCAAACTGATACGTGTCATATTGTCCTTTAGCTTCATAAAAATCATTCAACTTAGATTTCCCAAGAAAACTTTTCACCTCCACCACAATTTGAATACTTCCTTTTGAGTCGTTTGGCTCAAAAGGCTTTTGGTTTATAGAATTAGGATTATTAAAATTTTAAAGATGTTTAAGGATTGTCAACTGAACGTAAGCGCATCCTTAAACATCTTTATAATCCTACTAATCCTGATTCTCATTATCAATCCAGCCGAAGCCAGAGAATCATCACGACACAGCATATCCAGTTGACTATTTATGTTGAAGCAAAATTAGTAAATTGTCGGTACTGAGGTTGATGAAACCCTAAAACAATGTCCATTCGAGGAACGCCTTTCTCTACCAATTCTTCTGCAATTCTAATATCGGTATTATTAGCCATGAGCCAAATTTTACCATCAAGTTTTATCTGAAAATGGAAATTGACAATATAATGGTACTTATTATTTGACCACCCTGTCGTAATGAGTTGAAAGTTTTTGCTTTGATAATCACATATCAGTTGGTCTTGCAATTCAGGATTGGTAGCATTATAGCTTGATTGATGGCTTTCTAAAAGCTCAACTATCAACTGTTGGTATTTTTTTATTTTTCTTGCTTCACCCATTTGACAACCGTTTTTAATAGTGCATTAAAAATGATGATTTTGATATTATGTCTTTGACAAAATGAACTGATACTTTGACCTGTAAAATTATTATAATAAACATTTTCTTCAATCGCTAAAAAAGGGACACGCTGATTCTCCTGTTCGAGTATAAAGTCACGATAAAAAGAATATTGTCCAGCCGTCTCGAATTAATGCCTCTTTTACAATTTCGTGGAATAAATCTTTTGCCATTCAATACATATTTTTTGTCTGATATAAAGTTACTATATCGAGCAACATAGCTTTAATATCTTACAAAAATATGATTAATAGAAAAAAGCAAAAGCCTTTACATCTGTTTGGTGTGAAGGCTTTTTGTTTCAATCCAGCCGAAGCCGGAGAAGGGTTTAAGAGAGATAAAACCAAAAACAAAAATCAACTTTTGGTTTGTATGCGTACCCCTCAGTATTTACACTATTTCACAAGGAATAGATTCTGTTCCATCCTGTTTAACTTGAAAACAAGTTTTAGATTGACCATCAAAAGCATATTTCCAGTGTAGATAATAGCCGCTATTAAAGGATGCTTCAATTTTGGTAGGCACTTTAGTCAATTTCATGTGGCAAGTATAAAGTTTGAAAGGTTCGCCAGATACTTCTGCAAAAGCCACTTCGGGACCTTTTTGAGTCAAAATCAAATCAAAGTCTAAAAACCGCTCGCCCGACATTTGACTACCCGTTTGTTGTGTCCAATTCCGAACATCCGCCTCATGTGCCAAATACACAGACTCTGCCACCATCACCTTTTTATCATGATTGCTAAAGGTAACATTCAATCTCAAAGGCAATGTTTCTTTCCACTCATCCTTCATCGTTTTATACAATAAAAACAAAGTGACAAAGAAAGTCGCCACCTCTATTTTATTGTTCCATGTCTCCTTAAACTCCGCCAATGTCGGTATCAACAAGACGGCTATTAAGCAAAGAATAAACACCCACTTTTCAGTGACGGTGTATTTTATGACATGATAGACTTCTTTTATTTTATTGCTTGCCATTTTTTTTGTTTTACTGTTTCATGTAGCCGTAGCCGACGGCAGTTTTTGCACCGATGCCGTGTTCTTTTAAAGCAGATTCGAGCCAAGATTTAGTAGTTTCTAAATATACTTCATCCTCTTTACGCTTCACACCAAATATAAAGTTAAATTTTGCATCTTTTCCTACGGTTAAAAAGATGATAGGCACAGGGCTTAAATAGTCTGCTGGTGGAATATTATCATTACTGTAATAGTCTCCATAATGAGGGTTCATTATATCGGGTTCAACTACCAAGTTTTCAGAATATGGAAAAGCATCTAAAAAAGTAACTTTTCCTTTATTTTCTTCACCTTCTGTACTTTTCTGTTTATTTCTTAGGGCAACAGATGTTGCTTGATGAAAATTGTAATTTCCTTTTTGATTTTTTTCAGGTTCTCCATTTGCATCAAATTTAACTGCTTTAATTTCACTTGGACAACCAAAAATATCGCAGAAGTCAACATCTTGTGTTAAAGCTCTAAATTCGGCATTGACTAATGAATGTTTTTTTTCAATCTCTCCTGCTGATATTTCAGTTCCGTAAATACTTTGTATAACCCAACTACGGATAATGCCTTTTACTGAACTTGATGGAATAAACGGCACACCGTAAACATGATGTAAACTGATACTTGTTTCAAAGACAGAAGCACTGCCTAAACCAACTGCAAGGCGTTGTTTAAGTGTTGGCTCAAACTGCTCAACCTTTCCATTTCTAAACAGAATAGAAGCATTGACTACTTGATTTGCATGAATTTGCCCAAGTAAACCCGAATTAAAAGCCGAATACTTAACTTTACTATCATACTTAAATTCATATTTATCTCCTTTCTTTTGAAAGAGATTTTTCTGCTTGTTTGTAAAGATTTGAAAGTTAGTATTCTGGTCAAAAGTAATGTTTGGACGATTCATTGTAGGCGCTGGCGTATTAGGTTTAAAAGGTTGTGGTTGAAATTTTCTATCAGAAAAAACTTCATCTATTTGGTCAAAACCTTTATCATTTTTTGATAAAGTAACCTGTACATTATCGCCTAATTCAATAGAGACTTTTGAGGCTTTTATTACTCTTGGAAAAAGCCACATTTCTTTTTTGATACCTTCAACTTGAAGTACCCAAACACCTGTATCTTCAATAAAAGATATAACTTTTGCTTTTTTCTTTTCCATATTAATCTTCTTTTACAAAGCGGCGAAGCCAATTAAATAATGCCAATACTTCTTTGGTGACAAGACGTAACTCTCTGTCATCCAATTTATTGATAGTAACATCAATAAGAGGGTCGTTAGCAAGTTTTGCACTTACTAACTCTTGCTTTTCTTTTTTTAGCCAATCTTCAATATCTTCATAAACTTGTTTCCATTCTTTTTTAGAATACGCAAAAGCAATGAAGTTTGCAAAACCATTAGTAAGGATATACATAGGTACTTTTTTAACGTTGCCGTCATAATTGCTACCTTTTTTGTTAGCACGTTCCGCATATTTATATGCAGCTTTTGCCCGTTCTTGTTCAATATTTAATCTTGGTATCATGCTGTTGCTTCTTTTTGAATTTTTGTTTTAACAATACCTTTTCCAAGTGTTGCATTACCGCCAATTTGAACGACTGAACCGTCTAAGGCAGTAGCAATATAATCTAATACATGCGCTTGTTCTGTTTTTCCATTAGCTTGAAAATGAGTAGAACGAATAGAAGATTTAGCAAAAATAGGACTTGCTAAAACCAATGAATATAAAACACTTTCGGCGGGTAGATATTCTTCTGTAAATAATGCACCGCCTTTTACTGTACCTGTTTCATTGTCAATTTTGATGCGTGTAACGACTTCTGTATTCATTTTTACAAAATCTGCAAAAACATCATCGTGCAAAATCACTAATTGATTTGCCAACCCGCTAACACCCGTTAAGTTGACTAATTCAGTTGCCAAACCTGCAATATTAGAAGTAGCTTGTGTAATTTTAAAACAATATTCTTCTAATTGAATCTTATTGCTCGCATTACTAATTTTTAAATTAGCAGCATTTGCAGCAATAACCTTATCCTCATCTACTTCAATATTATCATCAAAAGTTAAAGTTTGAGTAGGTTTACAAAGCTCATTAACTTCTCTTTTAAGGCGTTTCAAAACGGCAGGACAAGTCGCATAAACAAAGATACCCCTCAGTGATTTTAAAGGAAACAACACCAATCGAGCATCTGAAAAGCCTAATGCACCTGCATAATCCCTGTCATCAGGATTGGCAAACTTTGCTTTTGCACTAACAGAATTGGCAACACGACTATCAATGTCATTGTCGTAACCGAAAGCTAAATGTACTTTTACAAAGTCATCTTCACTTGTTGCGTTTTCTTCAAAGGCTTCTCTAAGCGCACCTTTAAGTGATGAGGCTTCAATTTTAGGGTAGCCTGTATGACTTTCACGTTGAATCGGTAAATCTACGATGCCTAAATCGCTACCACTACCTGCGTGCATCGGTGTTTGACAATGTAGGAATAAGCACTTTGCTATTTTATACATATTTTTACTGTTTTTTAATTGAAATTGATGTAAACTCAAACTCTGATTTTAATTTATATTTGTTTTTAAACTCTTGAATATAAGCACTATGGTCAAACTGTCCACGTCTATAATCATACAGCTTTATTCCAATATTTCTATTTTTAAAAATAGGCTGATAGACTAATCGAATTTGCCCTTTGTCGGTAGATTTGAAAATGAAAATGTCAGATTGAGGATTTTCACCGTGACGCAAATCGTCTTTTCCGCCTAATTCTTTTATGTGATTAATGAGAGTTTCAAAAGAATCTATCTGATTATTTTTTACTTGCTCAGAAAGTCTAAAATATAATTCCCGTAAAGCATCTAATAATTCTCTTTTATTTCCTTCGTTTTCGCCGTAAATATTAGAACCTTTTAAAATTTCCAAAGAAATATTGTTTTTAAGTCGATTGAAAAAGAAAAGACCGATTGCATTTAAAGAACAAAGGCTTTCATTATCATCTACAATTTCTTCTACATAATTATCGAACATATCGGGCAAATTATGCTGCATTTTGTAGCTATCCCATGTCGTTTCAATAGAGGCAGATAAAGACTCAAAAATTGGTTCATATTCAATAAAAATGCTGTAATTAATCTCTATTGGGGTTTGAGGAAGCCAAATAGGAAGTTCTTTATCTTCAAAAATATAGAAAATAGGAATTTCATTAATTTGTCCCAAAATCGTTAAGTAAGGAATAACAACTTTATATCCTCCTGTAACATTCAAAATAAAAAAAGGCGCATAACTAATGCCATTATCAAAAATCAATCTTTCAAATGTACGATGAAGATTTACTAAACCGCTTTGTAGAAATAGTTTAGGGCAATCAATCCGTAAATCTGAAATAAGTTCAATTGATATTTTTTTGACATTATCCACTTTGTTGTGTTCAAACCACCATTGTATCAACTCTGCCGCTAAATAAGCACTTAATGTATCGGTGCATATTAGGCATACATTTACTTGTTCTTTTTGAGCAATTAAACTAATACTTTTTATTTCGGCACTTGCTTCTTTTGCATTTTTTGAAATTCTCTTTTGAACGGTATATCGAAGACCATCTTTTGAACGACCTTCTATATCTCGATGATATTTTTTAAAATTATCTGTACTAAGATAGGGTTTATCCTCTATCAGAGCTAAAGGTTCAGCAATCTCCACTTTATTTGCACCTTTTTTAGTTAGATTAGTAAATATCGAAGTACCAACCGTTGTAATTATTGTCCGCATAAAAAAATAAATTTAAGCACCAACATAGGCTATACCGAAGCCTTCATTAGCATTGATTTCAGAAATAGATTTAGCGTGAAAAGTGTCAATGATTGTTTGACTATCACCTTCGTAGTCAAACCAAAAAACAGTTCCTGTTTGTACAGCACGGTACATATTTTTAGGTTCAAATTTTTTAGTTTGAAGATTATAACCAAAGCCACCCAAACTTTGGTAACGGCTTGTGGTGACACATTTTAAAGTTAGTTTAATGCCTTTGTATTCCCCTGTCTCCATCCACTCGGCTATATTTCCTTTATTGAAAATTGCGGGTGTTGCAAGACAAAGGCGAAAAGAATGACCATTTAAAGTTGGTTCTTCAATTTTACAAAAATCAGTTTGTTGTTCTATCTCCAAACTTGTTGCTTTTGCTTCGCCACCTAAACGCATGAAATTAGGATTATTAAACTCTAAGCCTTCAAATTCTACAACAATTGCAGCATCACGTTTACCGCTTTCAGCTACTTTAAATCGCCGAAAATCAACACGATAAAGTTCGCCATCTTCGGTAGTACGTGTTTCAAACTTACGTCCAATGCCTATTTTACTTTCTTTTATAAGATAATCTTTTATCGGACTTAACAGACTTGCTGTTGTTTTTTGTAGATAATACTCAAAACTCTTGCGAGAAAAAAGAGCATCCGCTTTATGTTCTTCTACAAAAGTATTGCTTATATTTACTGAGGGGGCTGTCTTGACGACTCCACTATTGACAGTTTTTATCGGCATCGGCTCTAAATAAAACTTATTGCCCTCTTTGTCTTTTTCATGAACAAAATCATTTGGAACAGGCAAACAAAGAGCTTCATCAATTTCAAAAAAAATGCTTTTTATCTTTAAAGCACTTGACTTATTGATATTATCCTCTGTAAAACCATCTATTTGTTCTGAAATCCAAAGACTACGCAAAGCACCATAAAGTACACTTGGTGGTGGTGGAAATATACCATCTGCCCACGTTTCCGTCCCCATTGTAAAAGGTTTTCCATCACGAAAAAAGAAAGTATCTAATGGATTTATTCTAATGACCATAATTTATAAAGTTATTCGTTGAGTAAATTCTGCTAAATTTAAGGTTTGTGCAAAGTCATTAAAAGTATCCATTGAAAAGAAGGTTTCTTTTACGGCTTCTACCATGTCTTTTTTAGCTTTTATCTGTTCAGACGGTTCTAAATCTTTGTTTTTAAACGAGTTTTTTGTTAGCCGTTTTATTTCTTTTTCTACAATATCTACACCTTCATTTTGTTGGAAAAAATCGTCTTTTGCTTCAATACCATCTTTACCAAGTTTAAGAAAGCTACGTTGCAAAGCATCAATAAAAGTATTTGAAAAATTTTCAGACAACTGTTCATGTATAGTTTTCAAATAAGGCAACTGATGCCATTTTAAACAAGTATTATGGCTTTCGCCTGAATGTTTGAGTGCCGCAATAGCCAAAGCATCTTTATCCGTCTTTTTCTTTGCCAATTTCTCCATTTCACGCGCTTTTGCAAGTACAATACTGAGGGGTGTCTTATAATGTGCAATTGCCACACCTGCCGAGAAGGTAAATGTGAAATCAGTATCTAAATCAGTCGTGAACTCGTCTTTAATCTTTCCCTCAACGTCAATTCTAAATTGATTGCGTAATTCTTCTAAAACAGTGTACAAACAATTCAAATTAACAAAACCTAAAAAATCATCACCACCTGCATAGACTGATTTACCTTTAGGGCAATCTAAATAAGTTTTTGCCCAAGATGCGTAATGAAAAAGTGTTTTAGATACAAAACCTTGAAATTCTATCAACCTGTCTTTATTGACAAGGTGCATACCACTCATTATTTTACCCATATTGTCACCATCAAATACCACTAAACCATAGTATTTCAACATTTTCAGTTTTTTATTCCGAATATGCTTTTGCAAAGTTTCTTGTGTAACTTTTATGTTGTTTAAATTCGGGATATAGCTTTTAAAACCATTATTTTCAAAGTATTTGGTATTGATGTTCTCTTCAAAAAATAATTGGTAATCAAAGTCACTACCGAAAAAAGCCTTATAATCCAATACTAATTGCAATCCTCTTAAATCACTGAAATTTTTCAATTTAAATATTGTGTCCATCATAGCAATATGAGCTGTTGAAGGAAAAGAGTAATTGCTTTTATTTTCATAACAACGCTTTACAAAACTAACTGCACTCAAACCTTCACCATGCTGTAAAATACTGAGGGGGGTACTTTTATATTTATCAATAAAAACGTCTTGTTCCGTTGCTTGATAAAGTTTTTCATTTAAAAGCCGTTGAATATCTCTTTCTTGTTCATTGGGCTTATAAAATTTAACATTTCTCTCACCGTCTAAACTACACTTTCTACCTTTTTCAATCAATTGAGAAAAAGGACGGAAGTTTTTAATCGCACCAAATTGCTGTTCTGCCTGTATGTAATCATTTGTATAATCGTCATTTATTGGAAAAAACGCCCAATGTAAATCCAAATGAGACGCTATTTGCTCATCAAAATTATTAGGCTTAAATAAGCCGCTTGTTATGCTATTATTAGCAATTTCTTCAAATCGCTCGACAATCTTACCTTTAATATCTCTTCCAATTCGGTCTAATTCTTCATCGGTCTTCATTTCTTGCATTAGACCAAGTACACGATTAGGTATTGCACCATTAAAAGATGTTGAAGGCAAAAAAGGGGAAACAACGATTATACCTTGTCTTTTAGCTTCTATAATTGCAGTCTTGCATAAGTCACCGAGCAAGCGGCTTCCTGCATATAAATCTTGTGTCTTTCTCGCCTGTGCGATGAAAGACTGAACAGGTCCAATGGATAAGAGATATATTTGTTTATTAATCATAATTCTATTTTTTCTTCAAAGTTTAATTGGTCAAAAAAGTCGTTGATAATATTATTTGAAGGATTTATCTCTTCATTTCCTTGTTTATCCATGATATAATAATCATCAGAAAGTAACTCACCATTTAGCCAAAGAATAAATGAAACATATTCACGGTCATTAATTTTGTAAACTTTAAAAATGAGAGGGGACGCTCTACGCTCCAACTTTTCTAATTCGTCTTTACCCCTTACAGTAACCCATTTTCCTCCTTGCATTGTAGTGTTTTGTCCTCTATGCAGAATTGGAAAACCGAAGTTTGGTGTATATTGATAATTTGCTTCTTCCGTTTTTCTAAAAGATTTAAATTGCTTGGCTGGAAATTCTAACGCTCGTAACCAATTATTTTCAACGTTAAAAGTGAATATCAAACTATTTTTCAAATGGCTGTACGATTGGTTATTATGATTTTTAATAATTATCCTCTTAATCAATTCTTCAATTGAAAAATCATTTAAAAAAGTGCTTTTTGCCTTTTGCTCCAAATTCAAGTTGCTACAATTGGTTATATCTATAACCTTAAAACCTCCTGCTCCACGTCTGCTTCTTGTTCCCAAACCTCCAAAAACAGTTAATGCTGATAAAGCATTTATAACATCATCTATGTATTTTTCATTTTGAAAACTGATTGTGAATGAAAACCGAGCATTAGGTTTTATGTAATCTCTAAGTTTTGACATAAAAGTTGAATAATAGAGATAACCTACTCCTTCAAAAGCACCACTCTTTTTAGCCGTATAAAATGTATTCCCTTTAGCTGAAATTTTTGGCTCGTAACCAATAAGTTGCCAAATATCCTTTCCTTTATCAGTATCAACAATGTCTTTTTCAATATATAAATTGAAACTACTTCTCTTTGCTTTTTCGTCATCATCTCCAAAAGTTCCCCCGAAAATGTCCATTTCTCTTTGCTTCAATTTTGAATAATCAAAAGAGCCATTTTCTTTTTCTTCTACCAAATGCCCATTCATCGCCCGCCACCAAAACCGCAATGCCCCTTTAATCGAAGGCGCACGCAATTCAGGCGTAGTACCATCAGCACCTGCCAAAAACATCGGTGTTATTACTTCACATTCAAAAGTGATTGTTTGCATATCTTTTTAGTTTTAATCGTTAGCAATTTTCTCTCTCATCCTCCTCACAACCCCCAACCCCCTCGACGCCCCTTTCCCCAAACCAATGAAATCAGGCAGCGATAGGCAACATTCAAAGTCAAGGGTGAAGACAAGGGTCTTTTGACCGTGTTTGTAGGAAAGCCATTCTTCTCGGGGCAGACTCAATAGCTTGACTGAGTAATCATCCGATAAATCCCAGTCAACGCCTTTGGCAAAGGAGGTGATTTGATGGTGGAGTAGGTTTTCTAAGAAACTGGTCTTGTCAACGATACCCCTCAGTGTTTGGTACTTCTGATAGTTATCAGTATTCATCGCTTGCCATTTGTGCAGGCGATACTGAAAAGGACGCTGCCAAGTGTTGAGGGTGTATTGATTGACATGGAGTTGGGCAATCTTGAGGTTGTGTTGTTCACCTTTTATATTCACCGTCCAATCGGCTTGGCTGAATAGATGATGGGCTTCTTCGATGCCGTGTTCCAAACACAGAATCATCGGACGCATTTGTCCTTGATGGGTATCGAGTTTGTATTGAATCAGTGGATAACGGTTGTGGAAGCCACCGTTTTCATTGTCGTGGTTGTGAAACCACTCGTGTTCTATGCCGACCTTTCTGGCTATGGCTCCCCGAAAAGCAGGGAGTTGATAAGGCTGCAAATTGGAGTCAAACGATACTTGTAAGATTCGGAGTTTCTTCATACAGGGGGTAAAATTGTAAGTGTTAAATCAATGTGTTTGTTGAAGCAACAAAACTAAAGTTTATATTTTGATATAACAAATAAAAGGCAAAGATTATTTTTAATTTCTTATATATTTCATTTTGTTGAGTGGTGCACATAGAATATCTTTTTATAACACATAGGCACAGTAGGGCACATAGATTCAATTTTTCAGCAGAATGACAAAGTAAACTCAATTCGACGGTATATAAATATCAAAAGTAGCTCCTTCGCCTACTTCACCTTGAGCGATGATGATGCCATTGTGATTCTCTACTATTTTTTTAACAATGGCTAAACCGATGCCGGTGCCGCTATATTCATCTTTTCCATGAAGGCGTTGAAACACTTCAAAGACTCTATCATTGTATTCTTTATCGAAGCCAATGCCATTGTCTTTGATGGTGATATGGCAGTAAAGATGATCGGGATTGAGTTTTAGGATATTGAATGTACTGCCTTTTGCGCTTTCACTGTGTATATATATGTGTGGAGCTAAATCAGGCTTAGAGAACTTTAATGAATTGCATATCAAGTTATGAAATATTTGTCGGAACTGAAAAGGGATAATTGGGACTTGACATAAATCATCGACTTCTACTAAAGCATTCTTTACCTGCAATTCTTCTTTCAATTCTTCTTTCACATCTTCTACTATTTGTTTAAGTTCAGTATTTTCAAACACCCTTTCGGTAGAATTGACTCTTGAAAAAGCCAATAAATCTTGAATCAGTTGTTGCATCCGAGCGGCGGCTGATTGCACCCTGTTGAAGTAGTTTTTACCATTGTCTGATAGGTTGTCATATTCTTTATCTAATATTCGGTTAGCAAAGGTTTGAATTTTACGCAGCGGCTCTTGCAAATCATGACTTGATACATAAGCAAAGGATTGTAGCTCATTGTTCATGTTTTCGAGGTCTATATTCTTTTGTTGAAGGACGTCTTTAGCCTGTTTCAATTCAGAAATATCGATGGCTACTCCTATTAATTCAGTCACTTCATTTTTATCATTGCGTTTGAAAGCCGTCAAGCGATTGAGGAAAGGAACCCATACCCCCTCAGTATTTTTACGTTGGCTATTGTATTCAAACACATCACCTGGTTTTGAAGCCTTTATTTTGGCAGTCACTTCACTAATTGCCGCTATATTATCAGGATGAATGACTAACTTAAAAAAATTATCTTCCAATGCTTCTACTTCATCCCAAGTGTAGCCGATAAATTTAAGATAAGTGCTGTTGAGAAAAACAGGTCTGTTTTTTTCAATGTCATGTATATACACCATCGTGGGCGAAACCTCAGTGAGCGTGCGATTGAAGTTTTCGCTGACAGTTAAAAGCTCATTTTTATGGAGCAATGTTTCATTGACAGATTGTAATTCAGTAGTTCTTTCATCTACTTGTTTTTTCAGTTCTTGAGCAAATTCTTTGTCGATATTTATATTGGTAAATGCACCTACCCATTTGATAATTTTATTTTCATTGTTTAAAACAGGCTCTCCATTGACTGAAAACCATTTGTATTCACCATGTTTGTTTCTCAGACGAACATCATGTTTATAGATATCGCCAGTTGCCAAACAATGAGTCCAAGTTTTAGTAATATTATCATAATCATTAGGATGCACGATGTATTTCCAAGACTTTTCATTTGCGACATCTATACCTGTATATTCTTTCCATTTTCCAGAGGCATAAATTTGTTGACCCTTTTCATCAGTTACCCATATCAATTGAGGTAAATTTTCTGCCAAAGTTCTGAAATTTGCTTCACTCTCTTTGATTGTCTCTAATTGTTCTTTTTGCTCTTGAATATTGATAGCAGTGCCTATAAAACCGATGAAAACATTACCTTCTAATCGAGGTACACCTTTTATATAAAACCATTCATACAATCCTGTAGCAGCATTGGTTACCCTGCATTCGAAATCAAAAGCTTTTCTCAAAGCAGCAGCTTCGCTGAATTTTTTAAATATCAATTGAATATCATCGGGATGGACTAATTTTTCCCATAAATGACCATTGATTTCTTTATAATCCTTAACGCCTACAAATTTGAGCATCTCGGTATTGGCATAAAGCAAATTGACTGATTCATCTGTCATCCATATCCACATAGGTGAATTATCAGCCAGATTTCTAAAGCGGTTTTCACTGTTGCGAATTTTTTCTTCAGATATTCTTTGTTCAGTAATATCTGTATTAGTGCCAAACCAACGCAACACTTTTCCTTCATCATCTTTAATAGGAATGGCTCTTGATAAAAACCAACGAAACATACCATCATGACCCCTCAGTGGAAAGGTATCTTCCCAAACTTCGCCAGTATCCCAGGAGTGTTGAATCTTTTCGACAACTCTATCAACATGATTTGGATGATGTACTTTCTGCCATCCCCAGCCCTGCATTTCTTCAAATGAAGTACCTGTATAGTCATACCATCGTTGATTGTACCAGTAGATTGACCCTTTTTCATCAGCCATCCAAGCCAGTTGAGATATATTGTCTGCTAAGGTGTGAAACCGTTTAGCACTCTCTTCAATCTCTTTTCGAGTTTTGATTTTATGAGTCGTTTCGTAACAAGTTACAAAAACACCTATGGGTATTCCTGATTCATCATTGACGGCACTGTAGCTAAATGTCCAATAAACATCTTCCATCTTGCCATTTCTATAAATGGGTAATAATTGATCTTCAGTCCAATTTGCTTCGCCACCAGCCAATATACTGTCAATTAGAGGCTTTATATCATCCCATATCTCTTGCCAATAGTCTTCCGCTCGGCTGCCTAATATTTCAGGATGCTTGCCATCATTGCCTAAACTGGGTCTATAAGCATCATTATAAAAACACAACAAATCTTGTCCCCAAAATAAAAACATGGGGAATTTTGAGTTTAAAATAATACTGAGAGTGGTGCGTAGGCTTTGAGGCCAATTGTCTGGATGCCCTATTGGTGTTTTGCTCCAATCTTTAGCTCGAATAAGTTGACCCATTTCGCCGCCGCCAGAGAGAAAAGAGATGTTTTGTTGAGTTGATTTACTGTTCATTTCTAAAGCTTTTTATAGCGAGAGAACAAATTTATCTTTAGTAGGTTTTACAAAATTATTTTTTTCAATAATTGTTATCGCTTTTTGGATAATATTTTTCAGGTCATTGAAATGACCAGGCTTGCGGATATAATAATGGGCACCAGAATCGTGCAATTGGTAAACAGAATCTTTATCAAAAGAAGTGGAGAAAATAACAACAGGTAAATCTTTAAGAGAAGGGCTCATTTGAATTTCAGATAAACATTCAAAGCCATTTTTTCGAGGCATGTTCAAATCCAAAAAAAGAACATGAGGCAGTGTTTCTGTTTCATGGAGAAGCCGCATGAGTTGATTTCCATCAGTCACAATTGTAAGTTTTGTTGAAATAGGCAACTCTTCTAAAGCTTCTTTAAAAAAAAGGCAATCATCGTCGTCGTCTTCAGCCAATAATATATCTATTGAATTTAAATCCATCCTGTAAAATTATAAAATTTTAAGAAATGTACAATTAATCAACTATTATTTTGAATCTTTTGGGAAAACGGTCGGGCAGATGTTTACTCAAGAACTTTTCAGCCTTTAACAAAGCAGAATCTATTGAATCAGAGCCAACATCTTCCCAAGAAGTGCCTGCGGCATCTATCAATCGGATGAGGCTATCGCTGTCTTCATCGTTGCCTAATTTCATCCATCCATTATTATCAATCCACCAAGCGATATGAGGATATTGTTTTGAAAAAATCATTTGTTTTATATTTTATAGTGATGATTAAATTGGTATGAAGAGTGATTTGAGGGTGGATAATTATTTTCTAATTGACAAATTTACGCTATTTTACTGAGGGGGGGGGCAATTGAGAATTAAAAATTAAGATTTAAAAATTGACTAAAACTTTCATTTCTCAAGTTGAAAAGAAGTATTTATTGCTTTTGGTCAAAATTTGTAGATTTAATTTTTCTATTCTGCTGAATTTAAATATTTTGAGTTCGCTTTGAAATTATCACTTTTTTATACTTTAAAGATGAGTCGAAAAATTAATCAAACAGAAGTTCAGGCATTTCAACAAGACGGTTATGTGATTGTCAAAGGGTTTTTCAGTCAATCTGAGATTCAAAAACTCTATGGGATTGCTGTCGGCGATACCGTCATGCAAGACAATGCGTTTGATTTGAAGGATCAAACAGGCAAGCGGACAAAATTATCGCTCTGGTTCACGCCTGGCGATGATGTGTATAGTTTGATGCTGCGGAGTGAGCGAATGGTGCATTCAGTGGCGAAATTATTGGATTCAGACAGTCCTGTTTGTCATTTTCATACTAAACTCATGCAAAAAGAGCCGCGCGTGGGAGGTGCATGGGAATGGCATCAAGATTATGGATATTGGTATAAAAATCAATTTCTATTTCCTGAGCAATTGGTCTCAGTCATGATTGCGCTCACGGAAGCCAATCAAGCGAACGGTTGTTTGCAAGTCATCAAAGGTTCGCATAAAATCGGGCGAGTCAATCATGGTTTTGCAGGCGAACAAGTGGGTGCAGATATGGTCATGGTCAATCATTGTTTGGCGACTATGGAACACGTTTATGTTGAAATAGAACTAGGCGATGCCCTCTTTTTTCACAGCAATTTGCTCCATCGTTCAGAAGCGAACACCTCCGATAGACCACGCTGGTCTATCATTTCCTGCTATAATTCGCTATCCAATCCAGCCTATAATGATGATTCCACTTCATGGAAAGAACCCGTTAAAATGGTCTCAGACAATGCTCTAATGGAGACTACCAAAGTCGGCGCGATTTCAACAGGCGATTTTTTGAAAAAAGAAAAAGACCCAGCTTTGAAACCAGATAGTTATGAGTTATAAGTTATAAGTTGTTGATAATCAAACATTTATGTTGTCATATTCAAACTCATAACTCTCAACTATACCCCCCCTCAGTATTTTGCTTAAAATATAGCTTTAAAAAGAGAAACTGCTTTGTAATCTATTGAGAATCAATTGTTTAAAATATTTTTCACTTTTAATTTTTCACTTTTCACTATATGAATAACACACTCCGCACACAGCTTTCCGTCATGATGTTCCTTGAGTTTTTTATTTGGGGAGCATGGTATGTAACGATGGGCACTTACCTTGCCACCGTCCTCAAAGCGGATGGTTTTCAAATTGGGGCGGCTTATAGCGCAATGGCTGTGGCATCCATTATTTCACCGTTTTTTATCGGCATGATAGCCGACAGGTTTTTTGCAGCGCAAAGGCTTTTAGGCGTTTTACATTTGGTTGGGGCAGCTTTATTGTATTTTTTAACAACAGTTGGCGATGCTGACACCTTTTATTGGATATTATTGCTGTATTCATTGACCTATGCACCCACATTATCGCTCTCAAGCTCGGTGGCGTTTAGGCACATGACGGATGGGGGCAAGCAGTTTGCAGGTATCCGCGTATGGGGCACATTGGGCTGGATCGCTATTGGTCAATTAATAGATAAAGCCTTTCATATTGCGCCTGAGGATTTGGCGATGACGTTTCAAATAGCGGCTGTGGTATCAGTCTGTCTCGGCATATTCAGTTTCTTTTTACCACATACACCACCCACTGAAAAGGGAAAACCGACGACCGTTGCTCAAATATTGGGCAGCGATTCATTTGTATTATTTAAAGACAAATCGTTTGTAGTGTTTTTCATTTCAGCCATCCTTATTTTCATTCCACTCTCTTTTTATTATAGCCAAACCAACCAATTTTTAATAGAAGTCGGGATGAAAAATGCGACGAGCAATATGACATTGGGTCAAATATCCGAAGCCTTATTTATCCTTTTGATTCCTTTTCTAATCAATAGCATCGGCATCAAAAAGATGATTATTATAGGCATGGTTGCTTGGATATTGCGCTTTATTTTGTTTGGATATGGCAATGCCGACGCTAATTTATGGATGCTATTTGCAGGCATTATTTTACACGGCGTTTGTTTCGATTTCTTCTACGTCACTGGTCAAATATATACCGATGGCAAAGCAGGCGATAAAATAAAAGCCGCCGCACAAGGTATGTTGACCATGGCAACTTACGGCATCGGCATGTGGGTCGGCACATTGCTCTCAGGCATTGTTGCCAAAGCCTACACAGTGGATGGCGTACATCATTGGTTAGAGATTTGGCTCATTCCAGCAGCCATTGCCGGCGTCGTCTTACTCCTTTTTACTGTATTTTTTAATGAAAAACAAAAGATTGAAGTGTTAAACACATAGTCACATAGGACACATAGTTTCTTTAGTTACTTCCTAAATAACAAAAATCTATGTGCCCTATGTGACTATGTGTTTAAAAAAAACTAATAAGTAAATTTCTAATTTTTAATTAAAAGAAAATTATGCAAAACATAGCTATGCTTGGCTCGGGATTCATCGGGCGATTTTATGCGGATTCGTTGATTGGATTGCGCAGTAAAGATAAAATAGTGAGCATTTACTCTCGCCGCGAAGAGAGTGTCAAAAAATTCGCAGAGGATTATCATGTGCCGCACACCACTACGAATATGGAGGAAGCCATCGCACACCCCTCAGTATCCATCGTCTGTATCGCCTTGCCCAACAACCTACACGAGGAAGCAGTCATGCTTTGTTGCAAGCACAATAAAGCGGTGATGACGACTAAACCATTGGGCAGAAATGCTGCCGAAGGTAAACGCATGATGGATGCCGTTGAAAAAGCAGGTATATTTAATGGTTACCTCGAAGACCTTTGCTACACGCCTAAGTTTTTAAAAGCTTTAGCGAGTGTTCAAAAAGGCGCAATCGGTCGTATTTTATGGGCAAAATCAAGAGAGACCCACCCTGGACCCCACAGCGATTGGTTTTGGGATTTGGAACAAGCGGGCGGCGGTTGTATCTTAGATTTAGGCTGCCATTGTGTCGAAATTTCAAGGAATTATATTGGAAAAGACATAAAGCCCATCGAAGTTATGTGTTGGGCAGATACGCAAGTGAAGCCGATTGATGCTGAAGACCATGCCATCGCCTTAGTGAAATATGAAAATGGAGCAATCGGTCAATTTGAAGTGAGTTGGACATTCAGAGGAGGACTTGACCTTCGCGATGAAGTGATGGGTACTGAGGGGACTATCTGGGTCAATAGCTTTTTGAGGACAGGTTTTGAAATGTTCACAACTGGTCAAGGCGAGGGCTATTTATCTGAAAAAGCGGAAAGCAATTCGGGTTGGCTTTTTCCAGTCGGTGATGAATTGAATGAATTGGGCTACAATCATATGTTCGCTGATATGTTCGATTCGCTTGAAAAAGGTGTGCCACCGCGCGAAACATTCTACGACGGATATGTCGTGAATGCTATTTTAGATGCCGCCTATAAGTCTGTCAAAACCAAACAATGGGAAACGGTGCAATTAGAAGATTGGCGTGGTCAAACCGGCTATACAAAAGATAGCCACCTCATATCTTACGACGAAGACCATTATTTGATAAAAGAAGAGATGACGCATTATGGAGAGAATAAATTGATATTGAAACATAAAACAACTGGCAAAATAGTGCAGAAAATAATATCATAAAAATAGTATTAAAAGTAAAAATCGGATTTCGGAAACATACCGAAATCCCAAATCCGAAATCCGAAATTTACTGAGGGGATAAATGATATTACTCACTATTCGCAAAAAGTTGTTAAATTTGTAAAAAAATAAAGATTATGGGTGAAATACTTATTCGTTCTTCAAATATTGAAGCCTTACAAAAGGTAGCTGATTTAGTGCGCTTTTTTGGATTGGAAGTTATTGTAACACAACAAGGGGAAACAATAACTGACAATACAAACCATCAAAAATTTGATGAATTACCAATCATTTTTGCTGAAAAACCTGACGTGCTGGCGTTAGCAGATATTTGGAAAAATAAAAAAATCAATCTTGACCAAATCGAAGAATACCAAAACGACTTGCGCCAAAAAGCATGGGGTAATCGGCTATAATTGACTATTATGAATCCTGTCATTTGTGATACTAATGTATTTATCCGCCTTTTTGCAGGTGATGATTTAGAACTTTACACCTATAATTTGAAAGATTTTAGATATATGCCTAATATCAAATTAAGACCTTTACCTTAAAAGACTGAGGGGTCAATCATTTCTCTTGCTATTCGCAAAAACTTATTATTTTTGTAAAAAATATTCTAAAATGACCTTACAAATAGAAATTGGCACTTTAGAGCAATATCAAAAAATTACAAATTTTTTGAATCGCATAAAAGTTAAGTTTGTTAAAAAAGAAGACAGTTTGCCT
Source organism: Saprospiraceae bacterium (assembly GCA_043744275.1). GTDB lineage: Bacteria > Bacteroidota > Bacteroidia > Chitinophagales > Saprospiraceae > JAAFJT01. The sequence goes on along the minus strand of JAYTUY010000037.1, from coordinate 11,227 downwards.
GTTGTCGCTTTTGATATTGAAGCCTATCGCCGACAAATTGCCCAAGTGTCTGTTTGGACAGAAGAAGATATTACACAATTAAAACAATCCTCCAATGATAAGATTCCTAATTTGAAACTTATATAGTAGTTGAAATACTGAGGGGGTGCATTACCAAAGATATGGCACATTAAAAAAGCCATGAGTTGTGAGGCTCATGGCTTTTTAAATTACAAACTTTTCACCCGTTGTAAAAACTCATCAAGTTTGATAGCGCCTTCTACGTTTTTGTTTTTATAAATCATAAAATACCGATAATTATTCCCTGCTTTCTGTTCCCACAATTGTCCTAATTTTATTTTTGAAACGCTGTCCGAACCATCTAAAAAATCGCCTTTTGTTTCTATTAATAAAACTTTACCCGATTTGGTGACGACAATAAAATCGGGATAATGATTGATAAATCCATTTAAACAAAAACCTGTCCTTTCAGTGTTGCGAGTCCAAAATAAAACATTATCCAAGCTCGCTAACTGATTTATCATTGCCCATTCGGTGTCATTGATTTTACCTTCTTTTTCATACAGTGTTTTGGGTAAACCATCTATGGCATACAATGGGTTGATTTCTTTCACAAACTTATAACTCGGTTTTACGACTATTTTATCAAACTGCACATCTCTCGCAAATTGCTGCTTGGTGTGCAATTTTGTCATTTCATCAATCGCATTTTTGATTTTTGCGGAATAACTGTACGGACGGTTCTGAAAATCAGCAAACTGCGTATCATCAAACCCCTCAGTAATGCGGTTAATGTAGGACTTTATGTGCTTGTCGGGTATCGGATACATTGAGCCAATTTGCTTGGTCAACCAGCCCGCCGCATTTTTTGCCCATTGTTCTTTTTTATTCGGGTCGAGTATTTTCGACATTAAAATAGTCCGAACTTGCCCATCTAATTTCACGTATTCGGGCGTGTGGGATTCATTGACCATACTCAAATCTATTTTATACAATTCAGACTCTGCGCCTTCAAATTGTATATCTATCCCTTGTTTGCTCAAATCAAAATCATGCAGCAAACTCTCTTTATTGAAAAGAGTGTAATCTTCTACGCCAAACATTTCAATGCGAATTGTCGGCAAAAAGAATTGTGGGATAACGATGTCTTGTGCGATGTGCTTATAGGCTTCACGCATTTTAAATGTCTTTATCATTGGTGCGAGTTCAGGTGGTAATGGCACTATGCCTTCTGATTTCATGTCTTCCAATGTTTTCTCTGTTATGTTACTTTGAGCAGTGGCTTCGGATTTTATAAAACTCATGCGCTCCATCACGGCAGCACTTTGAGCATCCATATTGATATTTTCAGCATTGATTTCAGTTTTTATCTCATTATTCGTTGCGGCTGCTACCCCCTCAGTATTTGGTGTATTTGAGGCTTGATTGAGCATATCTTCAAGCGTCAATTGCGTTGAAACTGTTGGCGTTGTCGTCGTTGTCGGTATTGTTTCAACGGCTTTAAAATCTTTATCGCTGTATCCTGCATCGTTCAAGGCATAAATAATGCTCTCCAAAGTTTTACGAAAATTACTTGATGCCGTAAAAACGTAACTCATATTCAAGTAGGTGCTGCTGTGTTTGATGACGTGCGGTTGCCTTAAAATCCGCCCCAATACTTGTGTCACATCGGTTTCACTGCTTCTATTGCTTAATGCTGCTAAAATATAGGCATTCGGGCAATCCCAACCTTCTTTTAAAGCATTTACTGTAATAATGTAACGCACTTCGCTTTCATTGCTTTCCAATTTTTCACCTTTCAACTCATTGCGGTCAGCTGTTTTTATCTTAATGTGGGCTTCGGGTATTTTAAGTTCCAAAAGCATTTTCTTTATTTTATCAAATGTATCGTTGTCGTCTTTGCTTTTGGGTTGCGCTTGAAATAGCACAATCGGGCGGATATATTTACCCGTTTTCTTTCTTTCCGCTTCGGCTTCTATTTCCAATTCGTTGCGGAGGTGAATCGCATCTTGTATCACTTCATCATTGCTTTTGTGGTTATAAACAATGACGGGCAACTTCACCATATTGTTTTCCTTCAATTTCCACGGATTCACAAAGCTGATGATATTGCTGTTTCTCTTGGGGGTTGCCGTCAAATCCAAGATAAAACAAGGGTTCAGGTTTTTCAACATCTCTACACTCAAATCACTTTCCGCATTGTGGCTTTCGTCCACGATTATCAAAGGTTTGCACTGCCGTATCACGTTGATACTGGCTGTTTCGTCCGTCCCTTCCAAAACCAATTCTTTATCCCACCCCTCAGTATTGGTGACAAAAGTTTGATTATTGCCGTTCTCTTGATTCATTTTGCGATCTTCTTTGTTTTTCGCTCGAAGGCTGTCAAAACTCATCACGATAATACTCAATTGCTCCCGCACAACGCCATCGTTGAAATTACTGCCGTTCAATATCGCCTGTTTGTCATAGATTTCAACTCTATTTTGAAATAAAGCGTCTATTTTTTGACGATATGGATGCGATTTATTGCTCAAATTCAAGTAGGTCTGTTCCAATATTGTGGTACTCGGCACCAGCCAAACCACCATTTTTACTTGGGCTTCGTTGGCAGCATTGAAAATACTGTATAGGGCGTTGCAAGCGATGAAAGTCTTTCCACCTGCCGTTGGCACTTTCACGCATACGTGCGGCACGCTCGGAATCGTCTGTTTGTATAGCTCGATGGTTGTGCCAATAGACGGCATGACGGGGGGCAAACTTGGGTGGTTTTGCCAAAACTCATTAAACGCTTGGCGGAGGTCTTTGTGGGCTTGCACTTGCTCCAAAAAACCTTCCAAATCGCTTATCACTTGTTGTTGATAATCTTTTAATTCCATGCTGCTATATCAAAACCGCCTAACATCGCGCGGTATCTTTTTAAAAATAATGTTCCTACTTTTTAAAAAATCGGAAGGCAACAAACTATTATCCGCATACACAATATACATATCCGCCTTCGTGCGAACTGTTTGCAGAAACGCCATGTCTAAAGTCGTCAATTGCTCAGGTTCGTAGTAAAAATAATAGGCGGTTGTGTCTTTTATGCCCATAAAATAAGGCGTTTCATCTGCCGTTGCTTGGGCTTGGTCTTTGATGTATTGCTCCGTTTCGGTATAAAAAACATATTCTCTTATCTTATCCGTTCCGACTTTTTCATTCAAATTCCCATCTTCATCGAATAGCGGCAAGCCCAAGGTGCAATACTCAAAATCACCACCGACCCCCTCAGTATTGCCGTAGCCTTTGATGACCCGTTTCACCCTTTCAGCCGTTATGGTCTCTGCATAATCCTCCATTTCAATCAAGATAAATTTGCGATTGCCACCGTCTTGTTTGTTTAAGTTTAAAACAGCGTGGGCGGTTGTGCCACTGCCTGCGAAGGAGTCGAGGATGATTGAATCTATTTCCGCAACTTGCTCTATTAAATCTGAAATAAGTTGAGTTGGTTTAGGGAAATTAAAAGACTGGCTTCCAAATATACTTCTATTTTCGGCAGTCCCATCTGCTGTAAATATTCCATCAACCACACTTGGGTAACCTCCTCCTTGGGTTTGTAATTCATTTAAAAAAACTTTTTCTCTTGGTCTTCCACTTTCCTTCTTAGGAAAAATAATTCTATTCTCACTTAACTTAGTTGCCATAGTATCTTTACTATACCTCCAACCAGTATGTTCAGCACAATCATATGCTATATTTGTCAGTGGATCAATAAGTGGATAATGCAAATTAGGGCGTTGCTCTTTTGTTGCTAATCCGAGAATACTACGGCTCATCCATAGTCCTCTTTCATCATTATCTGGATTTGAGTATTTAGATTCGTCTCTACTTTTCCCCTTGAAAACTCTATCTTTACTTTTTGAATACACTAAAACGTATTCATGGTCTGTTGAAACGCCACTATTAGAGCGACTATCAAGATACTGTCTTGCTTTCCAAACTAACTGAACAACAAAAGACGATTTACCAAAAATCTCATCGACAATATTCCTTAAATATGAAACTTCTATATCATCAATCGAAATAAAAATAGCCCCGTCTTTAGCAAGGAGTTGGTGGAGCAATTTCAAGCGTGGGTACATCATGCAGAGCCATTTATCGTGGCGAGAAAGGTCTTCACCTTCTTTACCGACGGTTTGGGCGAGCCATTTTTTAATTTTAGGGTCATTCACATTGTCGTTATAGACCCAACCTTCGTTGCCTGTATTGTAAGGCGGGTCAATATAGATGCACTTAATTTTGCCTTCGTATTGCGGTAAAAGGGATTTGAGTGCAAGGAGATTGTCGCCGTGAATGATTTTGTTGCCAGATACCCCCTCAGTATATTTCGGATTAGGGATGTCGGATTTCGGTAACAATCCGATATCCGACATCCCCGATCCGACATCCGAAAAGGTGTATTGCGAATCTAAAACGTGAAACGGCACGTCTCGATGATGATTAATGACTTTATCTTTACCAATCCAATGGAGAGTAGGCATAAACTGAGTGAATAGTGAATAGTGAAAAATGAATAGTGAAAAGTTGAATATATTGCAAAAAAAGCAATTCTTTATGAAGAAACCAAATAAAGGCATCTTGTAATTTTTAAGTTATAAACGATGGATTTTCCCTTAACTAAAGATTAACAAAAATAAAATGACCGTATTTAAAGTAATGGAGTCTTAATAATGTTAAATTTGCACTGCAATTTTTACAAAATATTGAGAATCCTTTTTTTTATTAACTAAAAACTTTTTATCAAAATGAAGAAATTATTTGCTGTAGCGTTGATGTTGACTTTTGCAACTTTTACATTCGCTCAAAATCAACCTGCTACCGCTGCTCCTGCAGCCGATAAAACAACTGCGAAAGCACCAAAAGCTAAAACTGCAAAAGCACCAAAAGTAAAAGCTGCTAAAGCTGATGCTCCTGTAGCTGCTACAACTGCACCTGCTGCTAAAGTTGCCAAAGCACCTAAGGTAAAAGCTGCTAAAAAAGATGCCACTGCAACAACCGCCGCTACAACAGCATCTGCTGCTGATGCGACTGCTAAAGTTGCCAAAGCGAAAGTAAAGGCTGCTAAAAAAGATGCGGCTACTGCTGCAACAACAGCACCTGCTGATGCTACTGCTAAAGTTGCAAAGGCACCGAAAGTAAAGGCTGCTAAAAAAGACGCGGCTACTGCTGCAACAACAGCACCTGCTGATGCTACTGCCGCTCCAGCTGCAAAGGTTGCGAAAGCACCAAAAGCACCGAAAGCAACACCTGCTGCTACTACAGCACCAGCTTCTGCTCCTGCTGCAAAGGTTGCGAAAGCACCTAAAGCCGCCAAACCAGCTCCTGCTCAAACAGGAAATGCTACTTCAGGTGATGATAAAGCCATTGCAAAAGATGCGAAAGGTCGTCAAATCTATGAAGGTCCAAGAGGCGGTCAATATTACATCAATGAAAATGGAAATAAGACTTACTTGAAAGCTGATAAAAAAATCAACTAATTCAGTTGATTATTAATAAAAAAAATGGCTACTTGATGCGAATCTGAGTAGCCATTTTTTTTAAAGTTTTTAATTTAAAATTTATAACACACTGATAATCAGTACTTTTACATTTTAAATTTATCATTTTGCATTTTGCTGTTTTCTTAAAAAGTAGGGCATCCAACACGTTTGCCTCCTTTTTTCCAATTCCCACCGCCACCGCCGCCACGACCAAATCCACCAAAACCACCGCCGCCAAATGTCCACGACAAAGTCAAACCGCCGATATAGTAATAGTCTTTAGCTTTGCCTGATAATTTGCTGATACCATCTAAATAATCAGTGAAAGCTCTACGAGCACCAAATTCACCGCCTAAACCAATTTGTTCTGTCAACTTAAATTTGATACCCACGCCACCAAGTAAAACGGTCGTATTTTTCTTATATACTGCCAATTTATCTACATTCACATCGTCGATAATTGGGTTTGGCTCATTGTAATCAGTATTGGGTTTGAACATTGTTAAGCCTGCTCCGCCAAATCCATAGATTGAAATAAACGGGTCATCACTCTCAAATTGAAAACCTTTGTCCAATTTTATAGCATGCCATTCTACTTGTGCACCGATTTCAGTGATAGGAGATGTAAAATTAAAACCTCTTGTTTGACGATACGTCGAAGCAGGGTATTTCTTTTCATCACCATAAATCTGACCAATCATCACTTGACCTCTTACTGCGAAAGATGGTGTAAGATAATACCTGCCAAATATGCCGCCTGCAGGCTTCAATTGCTGAAAAACATTCTTGATATTAATGTCAATATCTCCATTATAAAACGATGTGCCGAGTAAAATACCTGCTTCAAACGATTGAGCAGTTAAGAGAAATTTTGAAAATAAGACAAAAACAATAATTGATAATTTCTTCATAATTAAATTTTTTTTCGTTTTCTAAAAGCCTTTTGAACGCTTGGGTTGATTTATAATTGCTACTTGGTTTAAATTTTAACTTTAAAAATTTTTTATATTTATATAAATCACTTTTAAATATTTACGAAAATTACTGTTTTTCAGTTCCTACAGTAGTGTTATTATTTCAATTTTTTTAATTTTTGTAAAATGGTGCGCCCTGCTGATTTATACCCTGCCGAACCATGCTCCATGCCATCTTCTATCGACATTTTTAGTTCTTCTTTCAAATCAGGCTCAATTAAACAGATTTTGTATAAAATATGCATTGAAAACACTCTGATAGCAATGGGTACTGAGGGGGTAGTTAGATAATTGAAGCAAATAGAAGCGGCAAAACCAATTGAAGATTCTGGTATTTTATCCAAGTATCTCAAAACTCGTACCGTATTTCGGGTAACAGATGGATGATGATTATTTTTTAAATTTTCTAACATGGGCAGTATATACGGCTGAATAAGGTCGGGATATTTATCAGCCACTGTACTCACCACCCAAGCCGCACGTTGACAAACACGATATTCATCGTTAAGAAAAAGATACATCAGCTCGTCGAAACGCTGCTTATCATCGCCTATGTAATGTGCTATTCGGAGGCATTGCGCCTTTGAATGTTCTCTCAATATTTCTTCTCGTAAGTTCATTTGGATTAAATTGTATTTTCAAGTTTTTCAAATTTAAGGGTTTTTATAATCAAATGCAACAAGGCATTAATGACGAAGCAATCCTTTTGTATAAAAATGTAAAAGCCGACCCCCTCAGTAGGAATCGGCTTTTGAGAATAAAATTTTTACATTTTACATTTAGAATTCTACATTTTACATTTAAATTTAATGTAAAATGTAAAATTTCAAACTCTAAATGTAAAAGTTTACAAATGTATCACCTCACCATAAGCCGCCGCAGTAGCCTCCATAATCGCTTCGCTGATAGTCGGGTGGGGGTGAATAGATTTAAGAATTTGATGTCCAGTAGTCTCCAAATTCCGAGCAACCACCACCTCAGCAATCATTTCCGTCACATTATAGCCGATAAAATGAGCACCGAGCCATTCACCATATTTAGCATCATAAATCACTTTTACAAAACCCTCAGGCGCACCTGCCGCTTTCGCTTTGCCTGATGCAGTAAAAGGAAACTTGCCGATTTTTAATTCATAACCCGCTTCAATCGCTGCTTTTTCAGTATAACCGACTGAGGCAATTTCAGGCGAGCAATAAGTACAACCTGGTATATTATTATAATCTATCTTCGTAACGTGTTGACCTGCAATGCCTTCCACGCATGTAATGCCTTCCGCGCTCGCTACATGCGCAAGTGCCTGCGTAGGAATTACATCGCCGATAGCATAAATACCTGACACATTGGTTTGATATTTTTCATCAACAGTGATGAAGCCTCTGTCTGTTTTAATGCCCAATGCTTCCAAGCCGATGTTTTCAGTATTAGGCGTGACGCCTGCAGCTGAAAGTACTATATCACATTCGATGATTTGTTCGCTGCCATCTTTTCTGCTTTTCACTTTCACTTTGCAGCCTTCGCCCGACGTGTCAACAGATTCAACAGACGTTCCAGCCAAAGTTACGATGCCTTTTTTCTTATAGATTTTTGTCAATTCCTTAGAAATATCCTCATCTTCACGCGGCACTAAGCCTTGCTCTAAAAATTCAACAACTGTTACTTTTGTTCCCAAAGAACTATAAAAATAAGCAAATTCAACCCCAATAGCTCCTGCACCTACCACAACCATACTTTTAGGCTGCGTCGGAAGGCTCATGGCTTTGCGATACTCTATTATTTTTTGACCATCAATTTTCAAATTCGGCAATTCTTTAGCGCGACCGCCTGTAGCGATGATGGTATGCGGTGCTGAATACATGGTTTTTTTACCGTCGGCATCCGTCACTTCCACGACCTTACCCCTCAGTAATTGAGCATTTCCCATGATAACCGTTATCTTATTTTTCTTCATGAGGAACTGCACGCCCTTACTCATGCCATCCGCAACGCCGCGTGAGCGACCAATAACAGCCCCAAAATCAGCCGATGCTTCTTTTACCGTAATGCCATAGTCTTTAGCATGGTTCAGATATTCAAAAACTTGAGCACTTTTCAATAAGGCTTTGGTGGGAATACAGCCCCAATTGAGGCAAATACCGCCAAGAGATTCGCGCTCAATAATGGCTACATTCAAGCCTAATTGGGATGCTCTGATAGCCGCCACATAGCCGCCAGGTCCACTTCCGATGATGATGACATCAAATTGATTCATATTGGGTGATATTTTTTTATAGAATATTGAATAGAAATACCTTCTTTTTTCAAAACGGGAGCAAATATAGTGCTTTTCTAAAATAAAAAAGCCGGTTTCTCATTAAAGAAACCGGCAACAACGACGTAGCTTAAACACGATATGATGGAGTCATCATACTCAAATTAATGTATGCAACAAATGTACAACATACTTTTAAATTTTAATGCAACCCATATGGCTATTTTAAGTAATTTTTATTTTATAAACTGTGCTTTCACAGAATTAAAATCGGGTAATTGCTTGATATGCCATTTTTGAACTATCAAGCCATTCTTCAAAAGATAGATGCCAGGATTAGAGCGCATCATTGTTTTTATCGTCAAATCATCGGCTGTATAAAATGGATAAGCCGCTTGAGCATCATGCCTAAAGTCATCTATTTTCTTCGGGTCTGAATAAGGCACGAGGGCAGCAATTTTATAACCCGCTTTTTCAGCTTGATCAAAAAATGGATTTATTTTATTGATAAAAATATCTCTGTACGCCTCATTAAATTTAAATGATTTAAACACCTCTTCCCGTTGACCCATCGAATCAAATACTTTTTTCAATTCAAAAGTATCTTTACCCGCTATTTTCATTTTCATTGTATCCGTTCTAAAAATAGAATCAGGCACAACAATGGATTTTTTCAAGGTTTCTGAAGCCATTTTCCAACTCACCACAAGGAAAGTATATTTTGGTTCGCTCAAAAAATCTTCAGTAATATCGTTGCCATCTTTATCATTCATGCCAAAATCACTGATTTTTGAGTGTGGTACTGAGGGGGTCGTTTTTATTTGGTCGGCTACTTTCCAACCCGCTTCTTTATTGTATTTTTCATAGCCTTTTTCATCCATATAGGCTTTGTTGGTCAGCATAATTTCCTCGCCTGTTTTCTCATTTTTGAGTTTCCAATCCGTTATTTCGACGGAGGAGGCTGCTTTTTCTTCTGCTAATTTCTGCTCCCGAATATTCACCCCATTTTTGAAAGGGCGGAAATCCACAATCGGCTCATTCATATAGGTATTATAAAAACAGAAAAGTAGCGTCAATAATAAGGTAGCTCCAATGATAATATTCCTTGTTTTTGAAGTAAAAAGTGAGTTGAAATTTCGATAACGCCAAACAAAAAACAAGGCAACAGGCATCAAAGCAATGTCTTTATAAAATGAAGTCGTGGGACTCAATTTCAAAAAATCGCCGAAGCAACCGCAATCAGTCACCTTCATATTTGTCTCGACATAATCGCCCCATTTCGAAAATTCAAAGAAATTGACGCCATCAGGTACATAGGCGGTTAAATGTGTATAACCCGTTAAAACAGTGAAAAATGCCATGATTATGAGGAAAAGCCAAGACGTTAGCTTGGATTTATGCCCTAAAATCAACATCACGCCAATAATAATTTCTAATACAATCATAAATATTGAAAACGCTACAGCTGAATTTGCCAACCACGGAAACATGGGTGCAATAGCTTTGAGCCAAGTGCCTTTGAAGGTGGTTTCAAATTCGCCGAAATATTGTTGCATTTTAAATGCCGTTCCCCATGGGTCAACTGCCTTCACAGCACCTGAAAAAATGAACCAAACGCCCGTAAAATTCTGTAAAAAAGTCTGTACCCAGCTTTTAGGAGTTTTCATAAAATAGCCCGTCAGAGCTGTCAAAATACCGCCGCCAATGGCAAAACCGATAAGTAAATTCCAAATGGTCATATTATATTGATTGAAATTTTTATTTAAAAATTAAATTTATTCACTGCTGATTTTTATTAATGCAAAAATGGCATAATTTATAATGTCTTGATAATTAGCCTCTAAGCCTTCCGACACAAGCGTTTTACCCGCATTGTCCTCAATTTGTTTCACCCTCAAGAGCTTCATCAAAATCAAATCTGTCAGGCTGGAGCGTCTCATATCACGCCAAACTTCACCATAATCTGTATTTTTTCGAATCATCAGAGCACGGACTTCAGAGAGATTTTGGTCGTACAAATCGGCTGCATACTGAGGGGGTAGCTCCATCGGCGCATCGGTTGGCAAAGCCAATTGAATCAAAGCCATCAAACAATAATTGACCAAACCCATGTATTCATCATCCACTTTATCCGCCACTGCTTGCTCGCCCGTTTCTTCAATTTGGCGAATGCGACGTGCCTTGATGAGCAATTGATCGGTCAGAGAAGAGGGGCGTAAAATCCGCCAAGCCGTTCCGTAGTCTTTCGTTTTTTTGACAAACAGTTCACGACATTGAGCCGCTACTATATCATATTGAGTTAAAGTTTTTTCCAATGTTTTTCGACTATTTAAAAAAATTTGACAAATATAAATGAATATTTTGTTTTTCAACATAAGACTAAATGTGCATTATAGGGCTTTCTTATAAAAAAAATCGTGAGCTAAAATCTTAATTTTGTGTACCAAAACTTAATTAAGATGAAAGAATTAGCCCACGATACAGTGCAA
>JAYTUY010000036.1:0-8161 GCA_043744275.1 Saprospiraceae bacterium | reverse complement strand
TCTTAGATTTTTGCACCGACAACGACTTAATCATTTATCTCAATTTGTCAATGAACTCAACTTGATTTCTTCTAAATAAAAGTGTACGGTAATGAATTTTTTAATGAGTTTTTAGTTTTAAGTGTTTAGGGGTGCTAAAAACGATATACTAAATATTAGACTTGTTGCAATGTAGGGCAATTGGAACGCGGATGACGCAGATTAAGCGGATTAACACCGATAATTTAGAATTATAAAGGAAAAATCTGCGCTAATCAGCACTATCCGCGTCATCCGCGTTCCAATTGCGCTACATCGCAACAAGTCTATTAAACACTTTTAAATGAGTATTTCAAAAGAATTAATTACAGAAATTAGCCAATTTTCATCAGCTACGCTTCATGAAGCATTGGGCAAAACAGGCAATTTGCCCTACGGTATAAAACCCATTTCACCTAAAATGAAGGTTTGTGGACCTGCATTTACAGTCAAAACAATGCCTTGCGATAATATGCTTTTGCATCGGGCTTATGCATATGCGAAGGCGGGCGATGTCTTGGTGGTGAATTGTTCCAATTTTTATGAAGCTGGGTATTGGGGCGATTTGATGAGTTTGGGGGCTATGACCAAAGGCATTGCAGGGTTAGTGATTGATGGATGCGTACGCGATGCGGATGATATTGAGGCGATGGGTTTTCCTGTTTTCAGTCGAGGTTTGTGCATAAAAGGGACGGGCAATCACGGCGAAGGCAGTTTAAATGAGCCAATAATTATGGGCGAATACATGGTCAATCCAGGCGATATTATTGTTGGAGATAGAGGTGGCGTGGTCGTGATTCCTCAAAATAGGGTAGAAGAAGTGATTGTAAAAGCCTATGCTCGAGAGTTAAAAGAGGAAAATGTAAGGAAGGAACTGAGGAAAGGGCTTAATTCCCTACAAATTTATGGTTGGGATAAAAAATATGGGTATTAAAATGCAAACAGCTATTCCATACATGCATATTCGAGGTGGAAGTTCAAAGGGTTTGTACTTCAATGCCAAAGACCTGCCCGCTGATGAATCCCTCCGCAATCAAGTCATTTTAGCCGCTATGGAAGGCTCTGATTTAGGGGATTTGCGACAGATTGATGGCTTGGGCGGCGGGAGCTCTTTGTCGAGTAAAGTGGCGATAGTTTCACCTTCAAATACTGAGGGGGTAGATTTAGATTATTATTTTATTCAAATTATGATGGGTAAAGGCAAGGTTTCAACGACTCAAACCTGCGGCAATATATTAGCTGGTGTACTCCCTTTTGCCATTGAATCAGGTATGATAAAAGCCTCTTATCCAACCACTTCTGCAAAAATAAATATCGTGAATACAGGCGGCATATGCGAAGTGATTGTAGAAACGCCCAACGGGCAAGTCAATTATGCAGGCGATGCAAAAGTAGATGGCGTCATGGGAACAGCAGCTCCAATTATTTGTAACTACCTGAATACTGAGGGGGCGAGTTGCGGCGCATTATTACCAACTGGAAATGCTATTGATGTGATGAATGGTATCGAAATGACGTGCATTGACAATGGTATGCCCGTTATCATTTTAAGAGCATCAGATTTTAATATTACTGGATATGAAACTAAAGAAGAATTAGACAATAATAATGATTTAAAGCAAAAAGTAGAAGAAATTCGCTTGAAAATGGGCTATAAAATGAATTTAGGGGATGTGAAAGAGCAAAGCATTCCTAAAATGTGCCTTATTTCATCCCCTAAAAATCCAAGCGATTTGGTGAATACGCGCATGTTTATTCCGCATGTTTGTCATGATGCCATTGGTGTTTTAGCAGCCGTTTCAGTCGCAACAGCTTGTATTTTACCTCACTCAATTGCCGAAGGAATTGCTTCAAATTTGAACGGTAATGCCTATTCCATTGAACATCCGACAGGGGAATTTACAGTCAATTTAGAAACCAAATGGGAAAATAATCAACTCATTATTGAAAAATCAGGTGTTATGCGGACAGCTCGATTATTGAGCAAAGGAGTGGTTTATATCCCTCAAAGTGTCTGGATTAAATGATAAGGGTTTTATCTTAAATTTAAAATACCCCCTCAGTATCCAATGGTTTTTAAGCGATACAAAAAAGTAAATCAAAGTTTTTTTGTAGCCAAATCGGTTAGAAATGCTTTGATGGTATCGTCGGGAACGGGGTCGATGCAATAAGTTACTTCTTCGGAATAATTTATATCATTGAAGAAGCATAATTGTTGGTTGAATAATTTTGCTGAAAAAAGACCTTCAAAAATCTCTTTTGCTTTGACTGAAACATCTTCTAAAGAATGAAAATCTTTGAAAATAAAATATAAATCTACATAGTCTTTCCATTTCGCCCGTCTTCCCAAAGCATAGGCTTTCATAGCAGCTAAATGCAGTAGATTAGGCATTTTAAGACCTTCATAGGCTTTTGATGTAGTAATTTTGAAAGGATATTGAAAAAAAGTTACTTTCACATCATTGACGATTATGTGAAAACTCTCAGAATTTTTGAAAATTAATTGATATTGCCAGCCAAATTCCTTCAAGCGTTCTACAATTTTAGTGGGCTGAACATTACTAAATTTAAATAAATCGAAATCAATAGATTCTCGATGTCCTATTTGTAAAGACACTGCTGTTCCGCCCACCATATAATATTCTTTTTTAAAACTTAGAATAAATGGCAGCAATTGTTTTTGCTCTTTGGATAAAATGTTATCGTACATGGCGTTGGAAATAAAGGCGAAAGTAATTTTCTACTTCAGGAAAATAATTATGGCGAGGGCGGTTTTGAGTAGCATTAAAAAATATTGTGGCTATTTTCTTTAATCCTAAAAGTTGAATCAATTCCTTTACATCTTCAAGCGTACCATAGTTGAGTATCGTCTCAACCAATAGTATTTCACTAATATCCTTTTTACGGCTATCGCTAACTGACCAAAACAAATCTTTTCTCTTTTCAATATATTCTTCAACTTCTTTCATAAAACAAATTTACAAAAAAGGATTCAATTGTAAAATTCTAATTCAAGCAATTCAATGCTGCACCACTAACCGCTTCACTTCCTTCAAATCTGGTACGTGTCGAATTTGCAAATGCTCACGAGCCACGCATACTAAGACCCTTGACAGCGGGGAATCTCTTTCCATCCACTTATGGGCTGTATTAAATTACAATAATAAACATTAACCATAGAGCTATCTTATCTTTATATGTATATGATCTCATTAATTAATTTTTCTTTTCTTCATTTTTCGTATCACTTGAAGGTACTTTATCTGTTTCAGCACTGTTATGTATTGTAGCATTTATCATCTTTTCTAAAACATCTACTAAGTCAGCCGTACTACGTTCCATCGCAGCTTATATGGCGTCCACCATAGGGGTACCTACGTTCCATCGCAGCTTATGTGGCATCCAACATAGGGGTATCTACGTTCCATCGCAGCTTATGTGGCGTCCAACGTAGGGGTATCTACGTTCCACCGCAGCTTATGTGGCGTCCAACGTAGGGATATCTACGTTCCGACGTAACTTAATACAACGCCTAATTCCTCCCGAAGGGATGCCTTTGGCATAATTCCTCAACTCGTTTCCCTCAAAATCCGAATGCGCTTAAATTCTTCCAAGCAAAAAGCAATGTCTTCTGCTTTCATTTGCCGGTTTTCAGGCAGACCCCGTTTGGTAGATTTGTGGGTTAGTTTGAGAGAGATGCACTGCAAACGGGTTTAAGAGAACTAATTGTTTCATCTTGTTTTTAATTGAAATTGATATTTAATGATTGTTTAAACGGTTATTTTTCTTGACTTCTTCAAAAAAAGCTTTTTCAGTTTTTTCTATTTCTTCGGCTGTATTAAGATAAGGGTTATAATCGTCAGATGGATATTTTTTTGTATAGGTGATAGAATTGTATTTATATGACGTTATTACGCATCCTTCATTCCATTTAAATAAATTTACAATCCCATCCTTTTTCTTAATTTTGGGACATTCTTTATCAATTGAATCAGCCACAATTATTAATTTTTCAATAATTGGTAAATATCCTGTGTTTGAGTTTGTAGTAGAATATTTATCTGTCCTATATGGATATTCTTTATCTTCTTGATAAGTTAAGCATAATCCATCTCCATTCCCAAATTCTTTTTTAAAATTAAGAGTTCCATCATATTTGAGTGGATTACTATCAAATCTATATGCCTCTGATATGTTAATTTCATGTCCATCTCCTAAGTACAAATCAACTACTCTTTGATTACTGCACGAGGCAAACGACAATAATACAAGTGCGAGAATGCACAAATTCTTCTTACAAAACATAGCTAGCTTGTTTACCTTAGGGTATAACATCCAAATGCATGCAATTAAGGCTATATAAGGAACGAAGCTAATCATGGTAATAAATACTCCGAAGAAAAGGTCATGCCCGTTTGAAAATACTGTTTTCATTGTTTTCATTGTTAAATTGTTAAAGAAAAAACCCCCCTCAGTTTAAATTCAGCCGAAGCCAGAGAATGGTTTATAAGACGACAAAAATACGCATAACACATTTAATTTTCAAAGTTTCAACCCACTCGCACCCTGTCTCACTTGCTCGCTCACTATATCGCCAAACTAACCCACAAATCTACCCCTGAAAAACGGGGTAGATTGTTCGCAGTCTCCGACTGGGGATGCCTATTTTGAGGTCTCAAGACCCCTCAGTATTTCCACTCTCTTTTTCTACAAAAATGCTCAACAAGAATGAAATATTGGTGTAGAACATAAGTTCATCCGCATGGAACATTGCTTCATTATTGTGGAACAGTGAAGCAATGTTCTACAATAATGGTTCAAACTCATACAACATAACTTTAAACTCACAGAACATCATCTCATTGTTCTATAACAAAAACTCATTGTCGTTGAACAATGTTTCAATGTTGTTGAACAGAGAATCAATGTCGTTGAACAAATTCCTAATTCCTAATTTCAAATTCCTCAACTCGTTTCCCTCAAAATCCGAATCCGTTTAAACTCCTCCAAGCAAAATGCAATATCCTCAACTTTCATTTGCCGATTGTCAGGGAGATTTTCTACGATTTCATCTATCATCGAAGGCTTTTTAGTGCCATCGTTGCTCACTAAAGCGAAGAGGATCTCCATCGGTAAACCTTTGGGCTGTTTGATATGGCGTTCTTCACTTAATCGGATTTCGATATTGGATAATTCTTCATCTAAAAAATCGGAAATCACGTTTGACATTGCCCCAACAGCGTTCACTACTGAGGGGGTAAACACAACAGGCTGTTCAGAATTTGTAGGCGAAGCTGCCAACGCTTTTCTATAAACCCTATCCAAATAGACTTGCAAATTGGTTAATTCAATGCCTTCTTTTTTATCGTGAATATTGTTTAAAATCAATTCAATGGTTTCTTCTGTTGGTTCAACTTGAATATTCGCATGATATAAAGTGCCTTCCACGACACGATATAAATTGTCCGAACTCATTTTTTCTACACGCAAACGATTGTCAAAAAGATAGGGAATGACCTTTTCAAATTCATTCAAATAGGCAATCCATTCCTCTCTAATGCTGATAATTACTTTCACATGTAACCCCTCAGTATTTAAGAGTTTTTTAAGCGTTTGATAAAATAACTCCTGTTCAGGCTTAGTGCCGAAGATAAAAAGCTCTTCAAATTGGTCAAATATCAAGTAAATCGGCTTGAAATAATCTAAAAACAAGATGTCAACTTTTTTTTCAATGCCCCATTTTTCAGGTTGTTCTTCGGTGGCAGTTAAGGCATTATTGAGTTTTAAATCCAAAGATCGATTGATGTCCATGTCTCGCCGAATGAACAGCGGCATCCAATCAGTATCATAAAATTTATTGGCTAAACCGCAATTAATCAAGCTCGTTTTGCCCGTGCCTGATGCACCATATAATAAGGTGAGATTCGACGCATGAACAGCATTGAACAATTGGGCGGTTTCTTTTTCTCTCCCAAAAAAGAAATCGGCATCATCTTTCCCATATGGGTCTAAAAATTTGAAAGGGCTGGTTGTCATGTCGTCAAAGTC
This sequence comes from Saprospiraceae bacterium, assembly GCA_043744275.1. Lineage (GTDB taxonomy): Bacteria > Bacteroidota > Bacteroidia > Chitinophagales > Saprospiraceae > JAAFJT01. Next base: position 2,095 of record JAYTUY010000036.1, on the reverse strand, counting down.
TTCAAATCGCGCGGCGTGAAGGCATTTTTAAAATTCAAAAATTGCAATTCCAAGTCTGCAAAGATGGGATTTATTTCATTCAAATCCTTGATGATGTCAGTTTTAACCGCCTCAGTTTTCGACGATTTATAGGATGGCACTGAGGGTTTTATATTGCGTCCTTTTTCAAAATCGCGCAAAGTCATTTTAGTATTGACAATATCCGTCCCTTTTTCATTTTTAGCCGTGACAAAATAATTGTGATTGATAGTGCCATAATGATATACCCCATCTTTTTCAAAACGGAACATAAAAAGGTCAATCAGTCGATTTTTTTGAACAGTATTATCGTCAATCACGGTTTTATGAAATGTATTTTTATCAATAATAAATGGCGACAAATTTAGATAATGCCCTAAATCACCATCTCGCCCATAAGCGAGCATGACGATTGAATCGCAATTGGTGAAAACAGGGCGGCGGCGGTTTTCCTCATCATTGAAAAGGGTTGTGTTGGTATCCACCATGCCCCAATCCAATTCATAACTAATGGTACTTGAGCGAGGGAAACGAATTTCAATATCCCGAACGGAAAAGAAATCGTAGCCGACTAAAAATGCAGCCTCCCAAAGTATATCTTTCAAAGCCATTTCAACATTTTCGCAAGCATCAGCGATTTCATTAGCAGGCGTTTCAGAATAAGACCCCCTCAGTCCCGATTGATTCGGGATTTCGCTACCTCTCAATATTTGAAGGTAATTATGGGCATTATGAGCATCTTTTGTTTCATCCAAAAGATTTTGACAAAGTGTCTCATATTCAGGAGCAAACAAAGGCAGTTGTAAATCTTTTATTTGCTGATAAATATCTAAAATCGCCTTGAAAAAATCGAAATTGGCTTCATTTTCAGGGGATAATTGATGTTTAATCAAAAAATCAGGCGCAATATTGAGATGATTATTAGCCACTTCTTCCCAAAAATTAGACAATAAAATATAGTATAAGGTTTGACCCGTCATAATATAAGTGGACATGAGTTGCTCAAGGCGTTCCATATTCGCGACCTCCATCGGTTTGAGTAATTGTATTTGTTTACCGATTGGCAAAGGGAAATTTTCAAACACCAATTTCAAATAATAACTCGAATCGCGCTTCACATCTTCACCATCCCGCACCTTTATCATTTCAGTAAAAATATCTTTTTTATAGCGACACATTTCCTCCAAAACACTTGTAATATGCCGATTCGCTTTGATATTCGACAACACATCTTGACTGACAGCTATGGATTTGAAATAAGGCAATCTGAAATTCAGCACTTCTTCTTCAAATTGAGGTTGAATATACATGCCCCAAAGCATCGTTTCAGCCGCTTTTACTGAGGGGGTATCCTCTGCACGACCGATCTTCCGAAAGCCAATATCAGGCGCATCTTTTCGCAATTCGATAGTGCCTTTAGCCATGAAAAAGGCTTGTTTGATGGTCTGTTTGTAGGATAATGCCTTGTAAAAGGCGACGGCGAAGTCTTTGGCTTTGTCGTCATTGATAGGCGAGGAGGTAGCAATCACGGCTTTCACACCCGCCGCAAAGAGGGTATCGACTTGCCCTTTCGTTGAGCAACCGTTGAGGAAAACCAATTTTAAGTTCTTTTGCTGACCGAGCAATTGAGCCAATCCTTTTTCACTCGCTTCGGCATCTTCTAAGAGCAATTCATCGCCGCCCGCATGACCGCCGTAGTGAAAGATGGTCAATAGGTCGGGATTGTCCATAAAAATGGCGGAAAGTTCTTTAATGGTTGTGCTTTCCTCATGTTCCACGCTGATAAATCCCCGTTTTTCTAAAGGGCGCAAAGCTGTGCGAATCTCACCGCTTTCTTCTTTTAAAAGCGATAAGTGGGCATCTTCTTGATTGGCGAATGAGAGGACTATGAGCATATATAACTTGTTGATTTTTGTAAACACTTAGCCCCCCAACCCCCAAAGGCAGGGTTGATTGGTTCTAAAATAGGTATAAAAGTGCGAGTCCGCTGGACTCGTAAAACATGTTTTAGTGGCAATATTTCTACAAACGTGAGAGTCCTCTGGACTCTTTAAAGACTTTAATATAGAGTCCAGAG
>JAYTUY010000035.1:0-8259 GCA_043744275.1 Saprospiraceae bacterium | reverse complement strand
CAGTTGCCACGTTCCTCGCAATGACATATAGCCTTCTGAAAGGACTTTATGTCATTGCGAGGAACGTGGCAACTGAGGGGGTCAATGTTTTTCTTAATTTTCTTTTTCTTTAGGAACCTTTCAAGCTGAAGACTTAAAAGATATAACATAAAGGGTGGTGAGACCCGTTTACGAGCAGCCCGTTCTTTGATGGAAAATTGTGAATTATAGGAATTAGATACTATGTAAGCGGTATTTAAGTGTATTTGTAATGAGGGAATAACAGTATTATTCCCTCATTATTTTAAATTTTTTAGACAGTATTATGTGTTACGATAACTTTTCTATTTCTCAATTATCAAATCTATAATATTCATCCCTTTCAATATTTTTAATTTTAATGCTTACTATCAAAGTATCATTTGTTACATCGTTTATGAATTCCGTAGAAGTAACTAAAATATCGTAAATATTTGACTTGTCTCTCTTTGAATCATTTTTAGTTACAAATATAGGTGACTTGAAATAATTAAATTTACCATAATATTTAGCCTCTCCGTTATAAAGTATCATTTTAGCATTTTTTGTTTCGAAGGGATAATCGCAAGAGTCTTGACTGCAATAAACATTATCAAAATAAGAGGAATAAAAAAAAACGTACAACTTAAAACTATCTTTTTCGCAAGTCATTGCGTAATGAGGGCCGTCTATATCACTGGTAATGATATTACAACTATCACATGGAATTTTTGTCCCAGTACCTATATAGCGACCTATCGTTATGTCGCCACTCTTTTGGTTACATCCAAGTTGTAAAAAAAGTGCTAAGAAAAAAAATAATGTTCTCATAAAATTAAATTTACTGCTTAATCTTCAAGTTGTCGTTAAATATTTTTTTAATAATTCGTAAGCTGAAAAATATTCTAAATCATTAACTAAATTATTCTTCATGTGAAAGATTTCACTTAAAGCATTTGGAATTTCTTTACATTTAGTTTCTAATGAAGAAATATAATAGGCAAAAAAAGGTAATTTTTGTCTTGTTTATATAATTTACCAAGTTCAGAAGTGAAGCTATAATTTTTTTCTGATAGATTTATAGTGATTATTTCATTGGAAGTAAATTTTTCTTTAAAATAATCAATATATAAAAATTTATCTTTATCGTATAAATGTTCCTCAATATCTTTTCTTGATTCATTTAATAATGTACCAATTGCATCCAAAAAGTAATCGAAAGCTAGTTTATAACGCAGATGTTCTTCCTTTCGTCACCCCCTCAGTATTTTTTATTTTCCTCTATGGAAATCAAGTAAATCTTGCTCATAAGCTTCTAATAGATAACCCAACTCTCTTACATCTTCATATAAATGTAAGATGTTATTTTGAAGTTGTAAACCTCTTTGAATAGCTTTTGCTTTATCATCTTTTTTTATTTCTTTGACAGTTTTCATATATTTTTTTAAATCAACCCAGTGTCCATATTTTCCTTTTTTCCCTTTCTTAAAATTTTCATATAGGTTTTTGAATTTCTTTTTTCTTTTTTTTATATCTTCTGTATCATCTAATTCTTCTTTCCGAAGTTTAATAAAATTGATTATTGCCAAGATTGAGTCTATATTTTTGGGTTTTATATTTTTATCTATTTTGTATTCAAAGATATCTGTCATGTAAAAATACCGCCTAAACATGTTGTATAGATTATAGCTTTTTTTTCTGTCTTGAATATATATAATTCTATCTTGTATTTCATTTATTTGACTTTCAAGATTTTCTGCAATTAATTCTTGAATTAATCTTCCACATGGTTGATGATTCGCTAATATATAATTTAAGGCTGCTTCAAAGTATTTTTCTGAATTAAAGGTCAAATATGCTGTATTTTCATCAATTCCTTGACCAAAATCTATTTGTTTGTAATCACGCCCCTTTGTAAACATGACAAAGATATTTGACCCTTTCCATTTTCTAATCTTGTCATCAACAAAACTTAAATAAATTGTGATGGCAATATCCAGAAGGTAGTCTTCTGATTCTGCTTTGTGATACACGCCATTTCTTATATTGTGAGAAAACGTTAATAATGAAAATTCTTGTTCTGATATAAAATTATATTTCTTTAAAAATTTTAACATTCCTTCAATATAATGTGTTGCTTCTTTTCTTTCTTTTTGTGAAAAAACTCTTGTTCCAGAATACCATGTGGTTTCATCTCCCCAAAAAACGTCCTCTACTTTTTTTAATAATTGAATTTCTATTAAATTATCGAGGAGTATTATTGCTAACATTTTTTTATTCATAAAGCCTGAATTGGCATATTTCACGGCTTCATCTGTTTGTATTAAAATTCTATTTAATTCTAACATTATTTTTGTATTTTTTTTAATTTACTTACTTTTGTTTAATCGAAGAACGGGTTTCTTTTTTGCTTGCAGCCAACAACGTGCATCACGCTACTCTATGGCGTGAAAACCCGCTTGGTACGCAAATATAATACGTTAAGTTATATATCTAACTTATTTATTTCTTCACAAATTTCGTGGACATACTTTTTTGAACATTACCTACTAAGGGGATAAGCAATGTATTTATACAAAATTCTTTATACACCTATATAGAGTTAAAACACGCTTACATAAAGTCTATGTAAGGGAACAAAGGATTAAAACACGCTTACATAAAGTCTATGTAAGGGAACAGAGAGTTAAAAAACGCTTACATAAAGTCTATGTAAGGGAACATAGCCTTAAAACACGTTTACAAAATCTCTGATTTTTTAAATATTGAAAATGGATTTTGTTCAGCGTCAGTATTTTGAAAGCAGTTGTTATGGATAGATATTACCGTAAAATAATGAAACCTTACCGTTCCGTAAATGGTGGATAAAAATATATAGAAAAGTTATGATTTATCTATTTTATATTTTGGTGTGGCATTGTTTTGGGAGATTTTAGGTATGTGTGTAGTTAGCATACATGTTTAAATCCACTCAATTTTATGTTAAAAATTATTTCTTTGAATTTTAAAAGGTACGGTCAAGCCGAGCTGGCACAATTCGCCAACAACGTTATCAACTCGATGACAAAAGATGCTCAATTCATCACCCTCAAGCCTTTTGTGGATGAACTGAGTGCAGATTATCAGGCGTTTACGACTGCTGTCACGAATGCTATATATGGCGGCACGCTCTTGGTTCGGGAAAAGAATCGGAAGATGGCTGACTTACATGCCGAATTAGAGACCGTCGCCTTTCAAATAGAGGCTTTAGCGAATGGCAATGAAGATGTTATCGAGGCTTCTGGCTATGAAATGCGCGTACCCAATAAGCCGATTACAGAATTGGTGCCTCCTGTAGATGTGTCGGTGATGAATATATCAGACAAGTCGGGAGCGGTTAAATTGTCTTGGAAACCTACGCCGGGGGCGGTAACTTATGGCATCGAGCGGTTGACTCTAGGCGAAACAGATTGGCAAAATGGAGATTATATTACTGCCAGTTCAACTGTTATCACGGACTTGAAACCAGATAGCCAAATCACTTTGCATGTACGGGCAATTGGCACGAAAGGCAAAAAGAGTGGATGGTCGCAAGAGGTGACTGTTTGGGTTTCGTGATAGTCATATGTCCATCACCCAAGTATGAAAACACAATTTTTTAATCTGAAGACGCTACATCCCTCAGTATCTTGATTGATACTGAGGGGTCATCATATTCCATCATGAATCCGATTTTCTAAAATTATCCACACTCCAAATCCCAGCACCCACAAACATGTATTGAACAGCAAAAAGTGCAAAAAGAAACGGGTGCTGATCTTCATACCAAACCTTGCCATGACCGATATAAAATGCAATAAAAAGCATTGTGCCCAATAATAACACGGCTGCCCAAGTTGTTTTGAATCCAATCATCAGCATAATACCTGCTACAAATTCAGCCGCTTTTCCAAAATAAGCCACCCAATACGCTTGTGGAAATGCATTAAATGCTTCCCATTTGGCATATTCTGCAATTTTATCGGACTCAAATATTTCCCATCCATGATAAAAAATAAAGAAACCGATAACTATCCGAATAAGAGCATAAACACGTAAAGCTGTCATTGAATTTTTCATTTTTTAAGTTTAAATAAGCGATGAAATTCTAATTTATTTTTCAATATAAAAAGAAGAATTAGCAAATATAATTAATGGAAATTAGCTTGTAAAATATATCTTTAAGCATTCTTTTTCAATTAAAAATATCTTATTTTCATTTTAACAACACGATGACCAACACAACCTCAGTTTTAGACAACAACAAGATAACAACTGTCCAATTCACCACCATTTTCATCTGCTTTTTGATGAATACGCTCGATGGTATGGATGTGATGGTCGTCTCTTATGCCGCTCCTGCCATTGCGAAGGTATGGGCAATCAGTCCGCAAGCAATGGGCAGCGTTTTCAGTGCAGGGCTTTTGGGTATGACCATTGGTACTCTTTTCATAGCACCCCGTGCTGATATTGTAGGCAGGCGAACCATAATTTTAGTATCAGCTTTGATAATGGGACTGACAGTTTTTTCAACTTATTTAGCACAATCAGTTGAGCAATTATTATTTTTTAGATTCATCAGTGGTTTAGGCATCGGCAGTATGCTGGCAAGCACAGCCACATTGGCTTCTGAATATGCACCCCCAAAAACAAAAGACTTTTGGGTAAGTTTTGCCATGAGTGGTTATTCCATCGGAGCCGTTTTGTCGGGTTTAGCAGCCGCTCAAATTATACCAGCGTTTGGTTGGCGAGCCATGTTTCAAATCGCTGGGGTAGTGACGCTCATTACAGTGCCTTTTATTTACTTATTTTTATCAGAATCATTAGATTTTTTATTGAAAAAACAACCAAAAGATGCCCTTGAAAAAGCCAATTCGATTTTAATTAAAATGAATCGACCAACGCTGACAGAATTACCCCTCAGTATTTCGGATGCGGGATTTGGGATTTCGGCTTCTTCCGAAATCCGAAATCCCAAATCCGACATCGAATTTGGGATTTCGGGAAGTGCCGAAATCCGAAATCCCAAATCCGACATCGAAAACCCTTCTGTGAAATCGCTTTTAACACCTGAACGCAAGGCTTCGACTATTCAATTATGGATTGCCCTGTTCATGGCTTTTGCCTCCTTATATTTTTTAACGACATGGATTCCAAAATTGGCATCGAGTGCAGGGCTATCAATGGAATTAGCGATTTATGCAGGCACTGTTTTCAACCTCGGCTCATTCGTGGGCATTATGACACAAGGCTATTTATCGAGCATATTTGGCTTACGGCGGACAATTTTTGGTTTCTTAGCGGCTACGGCGTTTTTAATGGTCATTTTCGGTTTTTTCAAGGGTTCTTCTATTGTTTTAGTGCTTTTTGGCTTGATAGGCTTCGGGATTCAAGGTGGGTTTGTCGGTTTATATTCTGTCGCAGCCCGATTTTATCCCACTGAAATTCGTTCAACAGGTGTTGGTTTTGCGATGAGTGCAGGGCGAGTCGGCGGCATTGTAGGACCACTTTTAGGCGGCTTGTTGATTGGTGCAGGTTTATCGATGACAGCAAATTTTATGATTTTTGCTGTTCCAACGCTGCTGGCGGGCATAGCTACTTTTATGATAAAATCGAAAGAAATAAAATGAATCATGTTATCTGGGATATAGCCCACCTCGCTCACGTCGAATTACTCACACCTAAATTAGATGAAAGCACGCGCTTTTTTACTGAAATAATGGGCATGTCTATCAGTGATATTCAAGGCGATTCTGTTTATTTACGGGCTTATGATGATTATGAACACCATACTTTGAAATTAACAGCCCACAAATATGCTGCAATGGGTCATTTTGCTTGGCGGGCGATGAGTCAAAATGCACTTGACCGCAGGGTGGCGGCGATTGAACAAACGGGGCAGGGCATCGGCTGGCATGATGGTGATTTGGGGCATGGAAAAACCTATTTATTTCAAACGCCTGATGGTCATCAAGTTGAGATTTATTTTGATTCGCATAAATATAAAGCGGATGAAAATATGCAATCCGCTTTGAAAAATACCATCAGCAAATTCCCTGGACGAGGTATGAATGTGCGGCGAATTGACCACCTCAATCTTTTAGCCAAAGACGTGGCGGCGTTCAGAGATTTTCAATTAAATACTGTGGGGGGGCGATTGACAGAGACCATTATATTTGATGACCAACCCAAAGGCGTGTGGTTTTCAGTCAATTCAAAATCGTATGATTTGGCTGTTACGGAAGATCATACAGGCACGAGAGGGCGATTTCATCACCTCACTTATGCGGTCAATAGTAGAGAAGAAGTTTTGTTAGCAGCAGATATTGCCTTAGAAAATGGCATTTTTATTGAAACGGGACCTCATAAACATGCCATCCAACAGACCTTCTTTTTATACGTCTATGAGCCTGGCGGCAACCGCATCGAAATCGCCAATCCAACCGCTCGGCTGATTCTCGACCCTGATTATGAAACCATCGTTTGGTCAAAAGAGGAGCGCATGAAAGGTCAGGCATGGGGTTTGAAAACGGTGGAAAGTTTTCATACAAGGGGCACTCCATTTCCAGAAAATTTTGAATAAATTTTTTAAATTACTATCTATCTATCAATCTTTTAAGTATGAAAAAACTAATACATGTTTTAATGTTTCTCATTTTTTCTTCAAAAATATTTGGCATAGGCGATTATAAAAAAGGAGAGAAAGTTTTTATTTGGGCAATATCGGGATTGAAAGTAAGAAAAGCTGCATCAATACAAAGTCAAGCTTTCCATACATTTAATTATGGTGTTTTGGTTGAAATTATTGATGATAATATAAAAAAAGAGCCTTTTGAAATGAATACGCCTAAAGAAGATACTGTAAAAGGTAATTTTAAATTAAAAGGTCATTGGGTAAAAGTAAAGTTGAACGATATTGAAGGTTATGTTTTTGATGCCTATTTATCTAAAATGCCTCCTTTTAAAAAAAATGGGAATAACGGTTTTGAGAGTGAAAATGAATATTTAGCAAGAGTATTTAGAAATCCTCGGCACAAAAGTTACACTAATTTAAAGGATAAAATCAATTTCAAATATGATGATTATTTTTATAAAAATGGAATAAAGAGACAAGATGTTTATGGTGATGGATGTTTTGACCATTACCTTGAAATTCCTCATATTTCTCTTGAAGAAGCCTATTTAATATTAAAAATAATGTTTTACGATATTGATAAGTCTGAATATAATGAGGGTAAGGGAGAAATGAAACTCATTGAAGTAAGCAAAGATGGTTTTCTTTTTAATGAAGTTAATGCCACTTTATTACGTGGTTTTAATATTAAAAATGGAGTCGTTAATATTTTCAGTTCCGATTGTACCTGATTTATTACCCCCTCAGTATTTCAGCGATTTTCAAGGTATTTTAAAGAAAATAGTATTAAAAATATGAAAAAACGACTTTTAGTCATCGGTGCACATTCAGGCGATTTCGTTTGGCGAGCCGCAGGAACCATCGCTAAAGCCCTCGAAGAAGGAGCAGAAACTTTAGTGATTGCCATGTCTTATGGCGAGCGAGGTGAATCGGGTGAATTATGGAAGGAAGACCCTAAGCGGAGCATCGACAGCGTGAAAATTATCCGCCATGAACAAGCCCAAAAGGCAGCAGATATTATCGGAACGCCTATTCAGTTCTTGGATTGGGGCGATTATCCCATGCTTTTGACGGACGCTCGAATTGAACAATTAACAGGTATTATTGGCGATTTTGAACCGACTGTCATATTGACCCATTCTGAAAAAGATCCATTTAATCCCGACCATCCGTTGGCTTTTCAAGCAGTTCAAAGGGCGAGATTGTTGTCTTCGGGAGCCGGCGTGCCGAGTGCATTTAAAAATATAGACCCACCAGCTTGGTATTCATTTGAGCCGCATCAACCTGAATTATCAGGTTTTACGCCCGACGCTTTTATAGATATTTCGTCTGTTTTTGAAAAAAAACTGGCAGCTATGGCATGTATGGGTGCTCAAAACTATTTAAAAGATTATTATGCTGAATTGGCTTCACGCAGAGCGAATCATGCGCGGCGTATTTCAGGTAAAAAGGAAATAAAATATGCTGAGGCACACCAAAGCCATGTGCCGAGAGTGACAAATAGTATTTTTTAATTTCACTACCGTACACATTTAAAAAGAAAAAAAGTTGATTGACATTATGAGATAAAAGACAAAAAGCAAGTGGGTACATTTGTACAAAACCACCTG
>JAYTUY010000034.1:0-8312 GCA_043744275.1 Saprospiraceae bacterium | reverse complement strand
ATCCCCTATTTTAAACTAAATAAATGAAAGTCGTGTTACCTTTGCCTTTCATCAATCATTATTAATAATTCATCAATCAAATATGGCTTTTAAAGATTTTGACGATTTGCCGATTGGCTGGGGCGATCATGAAGACATTGCTATGAAACTTTATGAACGCTTCGGAGAGGAATTTAACGAAGGCAAAATTTATCGCATCCGTTTCACCGAACTGCTTCAATGGATTTTGGAAATTCCTACTTTTGAAGGTAAAAAGGAAGATAGCACTGAAGGTCATCTTGAACAAATACAAGCAAAATGGGTCTATGAATGGCGAGATAATAACCGTTAGTGCCGACTTAAACAACGCACAAACCTTAAAAAATAAATTGGAAGTTTTTCGCCAAATCCGCACTTTCATATTTGATGTGGATGGCGTGATGACCGACGGGCGGCTGCAAGTCACCGACGCTGGCGATTTCCTACGCACCTTCCACACGCGCGATGGATATGCCATTCGTAGAGCCATTGAAGAAGGCTTTAACGTTTGCGTCATGACTGGTGGTAAGGGCAATAGCATCGAAAAACGATTGAAAGTGTTGGGTATTCGCCATTATTACCTCGGAGCGGATAATAAATTACCAATTTTCAATAGTTATGTAGCCGCTCACAATATCAATCTATTCGACACCATTTATATGGGCGACGACCTAAATGACTACGAAGTGATTCAAAAAGTAGGGCTTGCCTGCTGCCCCTCAGACGCCTGTCCCGAAATAATTAGCCTCTCTCACTATGTTTCTCCCTTCAAAGGCGGCGATGGATGCGTCCGCGATGTTATCGAAAAAGTCATGAAATTGCAAGGTTCTTGGATGCGTCATTTGACGGTCAGCGGTTAATAAAATATATTTTTACAAAACTTTAACATTTCGTCGAATGCTTGTTTGATCAAATGTGACAACCAAATAAAATTCTATATTTTTTTCAAAACGTATACAATATTTTGAATATGTACAAAATTTTCATAGAAAAACAGAATTTTATTTTATTTTCAATGGCTTTTTCAAACATATTTGTATCTTACTGCCCCCCAATCAAAATTATATAAATTCCTTTCAATATCAAATCAGTAAACATTTTTGTAATGTATAGTCAAATATAATTTATACCTTTACACTTTATAAAAACACAAAGATTAATTTATACCCTATTTGAGGTATCATATTTGACAATATTATTAAGGTTAGAAAGGACAACAATTTTTTAAATAAATTAAAGATTTTACAATGCAGACGAAATTAACCACTCTGCTGATGATGCTCCTATCGTTGAGCATCTCAGCCCAAAACTTGTCTCAAAGTACATTACAAAAAGGTAGCTCAGATGCAAGTCAAAAAAGTTACAAACTTTCCAAAAATCAATATTTTTCGATCCAATATATGGGTGTCACCTTTCACCCTGGCGGCGGTGCTGTCAAAATGGTGAAAAATTATCCGCTCAAATTGGATGAAAAAGCCTTTGTTGTTTTGAACATTGGAGCCGCTGCAAATTATGATTATGAGCTATCGCAAAAATGGTTTTTACGATCTTCGGCAGCTTTTTATAAGGATTGTGCCAATGCCAAAGCGGGATATTTGCACGTGGGCATTCGTTTTAAGGCACTGACATTAGGACGTCATAGCTTCAATGGTGGCTTAGGTCCTGTGCTGATGATGCGTGAAGATTGGCATCAATTTGATGGGTATAAAGACAACGATTTTTATGGCAAGCGTGTTTGGAATGGTATGCAATATCGCTTCTTCCCATTGGGTGGCGAGTTGGAATATCAATATCAAATCAATGATAAATGGGCTTTTCAATACTCTGTTATTCCAGGTTATCCAGCTGTCATTACTTCAAAATTTGGGTTGAGGTGGAAATTGAATCAATGAGTAATGGGTAATTAGTAATGGGTAATAAATTGAGGAAAAAATAAAAGACATGAGGATTCATTTTCTCATGTCTTTTGTCTTTTATCTAAACTCCTCTGCCTAATTTTGTCAGATGAATTTTTTATATTTTCTCAGACTTATAAGATTTAACAACCTTGTCATCGTGGCACTTACACAGTACTTGCTTCAATATCATATCCTGTTGCCTAAGCTCAAAAAAGTGAATTTAATGCCTCTTTTACCCGATTTTGAGTTCTTTTTGCTTGTTTTTTCTACCATCCTCATTGCTGCTGGCGGTTATATCATCAACGATATAGAAGATGTTGAGATAGATAAACTCAATAAACCTGAAAAAAAACAAATTGTTGGGCGTATCTACCCCCTCAGTATTTCATGGAAAATGTATCTATTTTCTATCATTTTAGGCTTCATCATCAGCATTTATTTAGCCTTTTTTATCCATAATTTAATCCAATTTTTGATTTACCCTGCAGCCGTAGGGATGCTTTATGCTTATTCAAAATGGTGGAAACGGCAGCCTTTGATTGGCAATTTGGTAGTCTCTTTCTTTTGTGCTTTCGTAGCTTGGATTGTTTTTTATGCTGAAAAAATCAATTTTATTTCTGAAAAATTGAATCATACTGAGGGGTATGATTTCCTGAAAATTACATTTATTGGCTATGCTGTTTTCGCTTTTATATCTACATTTTTTCGAGAAATTATTAAAGATATTGAAGATGTGCAAGGTGATAAAGCGGGTAATTGTCGTACATTGCCCGTAGTTATTGGAGTGGAAAGAAGTAAAAAATGGGCTTTTGTTGTGGGCTTGATTTTCCTCAGTTTAGTTATTTTTTTTAGTTTTATACTGAGGGGTGATTGGGTTAAAATTTCAATACTCAATTTAACTATTTCATTACCAATTATTTATGCATTATTTTTACTTATAAAGTCTCATAAAAAAGAAGATTTTTCTTTTCTTTCAAAACTTGCCAAATTCATCATGCTGAGTGGTTTGGTTTTTATTTTAATCATGAAATTATAAATTGTCAAGTGGATATTTTAAATCGAAAAATAATACTGGCTTCTCAGTCGCCACGCCGCAGTCAGTTGATGCGAGAAAGTGGTTTTACAAATATTACAGTCAGACCGACGGACATCGACGAAACACCACCCGCTCAGTATCCGACTGAAAAAGTGGCTCAATTCCTCGCTGAAAAAAAGGCTTTAGCAGCTCGTGACTGGATAGAGGGTGATGAAATCGTTTTGGCTTCGGACACTATTGTCGTATTGGGCGATGTGATTTACAACAAACCTGAAAATATTGAAGATGCGCGGCGTATTTTGCGCGACCTATCGGGCAAAATGCATAAGGTGATAACGGGCGTTTGCCTCATGTCAAAAACTAAAAAAAAGGTATTTTCTGACACTGCAAAAGTCTATTTTGATGATATGACGGAGGCTGAAATTGATTTTTATATTCATCATTATAAGCCTTTCGACAAGGCGGGCGCGTATGCCATTCAGGAGTGGATTGGGCATTGCAAAATTAAAAAAATTGAAGGCTCTTACTCCACAATTATGGGCTTACCAACCTTTAAAGTTTTCAAGGAATTGAGTCAATTTTAATGTAAAACTTTAAGTAAAATACTTAGTTTGCTTTTTAAACTTTTTAAGAAATTAAGCGTTATAATTGCAGAAACACCCCTTTTTTTAATTAAAAATTGATAATTGATAATTAAAAATGAAATTTCTCAATTTTTAATTATCAATTTCAATTTTCAATTTTCAATTTTCAATTTTCAATTAAATATCTATGCCTTTAAATATTCCAGACCCAGGTTATAAACGTGTGGTCATCGTCGGTGGTGGTTTCGGCGGCTTGACTTTAGCTCAAAAATTAGCTAACACGATGTATCAAGTTATATTGATTGATAAAAATAATTATCATCAATTTCAACCCTTGTTTTATCAAGTCGCGATGGCAGGACTTGAGCCGAGCAGCATCGTTTTTCCATTCCGAAAAGTGTTTCAAAAAGCGAATAATGTGCTGTTCAGAGTAGCTGAATTTAAGGAGGTAATACCAACTGAAAAATGCATTATGACCGATATGGGGCGGCTGAAATACGATTATTTAGTCATGTCTGTCGGTGCCGATACCAATTATTATGGCAATCAAAAAGTGATGGACAATGTTATTCCCATGAAGTCAGTTTCTGAGGCTTTGTACCTCCGCAATGCCATTTTGAATGACTACGAAAAAGCATTACTGACAAATGACGAGTCTGAACGACAAGGTTTGATGGACATAGTGATTGTCGGCGGCGGTGCTACAGGCGTAGAGGTAGCTGGTGCTTTAGCCGAAATGCGGAAAGATGTTTTGCCCAAAGAATATAAAGAACTCAACTACAAAGAGATTGATATTCACCTGATTCATGGTGCAGAAATTTTGCTCAAAGGCATGTCTGAAAGGGCAGGACGGAGTGCAGAAACATACTTAACTGAATTAGGCATTAAATTAAAAATGGATACGAACGTAACGGATTACGATGGCGAAACCGTGACGATGAGCGATGGCACGACATTACATTCCAAAAAAGTGATTTGGGCAGCGGGTATTATTGGCAATCCAGTCAACGGCTTGCCTAAAGAAGTGACGGTGAGAGGTCGGCGACTGAAAGTGAATAGGCTGAATCAAGTGGAAGGCTATGAAGATATATTCGCATTGGGCGATATAGCCTATATGGAGGAGCCTGAAAAATTCAAAACAGGTCATCCGCAAGTGGCTCAAGTCGCTATTCAAATGGCGAAAAACTTAGGGAATAACTTAAAAAACATGGCGAAAGCCAAGCCCACAAAAGATTTTAAATACAGTGATTTGGGTTCAATGGCAACTGTCGGAAGGCATAAAGCGGTGGTGGATTTACCGTTTTGGCGTTTTCAAGGCTTTTTTGCTTGGTTTATTTGGCTTTTTGTCCATTTATTTGCCATTATTGGTTTAAAAAATAAAATCTTCATTTTTATCAATTGGGTCTGGAGCTACGTCACCTACGACCAAGCATTAAGATTAATTATTAAACCCAAAGTAAAAAATAGGGAAGCTTAGAATAGTTATGAGTTGAGAGTTAAGAGTTGACATGAGATATAATTTATGAGATATAAGTTATGAGATATAAGCGATAACAAACTTTCAACTTTCAACTTTCAACTCATATCTCACATCTATATAGAATTATTAAATATTGAAAATAATATTGTTATCGAAATAAAAATTTGTTTTTAACACATTTATTAAATAAAAATTTTAAAAAAGACTTGCTTTTTAAATTTAAGCCCTTTACTTTTGTTCCACGAAAGAAGTTAATACCGAAATATAACATACAATGAGAAAACGAATCTAATCCTTCTTGATTTCCATTTTAGTAATTGAATAATTTATGAATTTAAGTTGTTGTAGCTAATAGTTGATTGACTTTAGCTATTTAAACTGATATGTCTCATATCGACATTATCATGCATTATTTTTTACAACAAAGCTTTGTTGAATATTTTTAACAATTTTTTTTTAACTAATTAAAACAAAAAATGTACTATGAAAAATTCTAAAGTTCAATTAACAGACCTCAAAGAAAGCAACATGAACCAATTGGTTGCATCTGAAATGTTCATGATTCGCGGTGGCGGCGGTAGCAAAGGCGGCGGATATGGCGGCGGCGGAAAGAGCAATAAAGGCGGTGGTAAAGCTAAGAGTAACAAAGGCGGCGGCGGATATGGTGGCGGTCATGGCTACGGCTGGTATCCTGGTTGCGGTTGGTAAAATTTGGTTTGTAACTTATCGAAGGCTTCCGGTGTATAAAAGCATCGGAAGCTTTTTTAAATTAAATTTTACAGATTAAATGAGAAGAACAAAATATGTCTTAAACCCTTATTTGGAATTTATTGAATCACATGAAATTGAATCATTGGATACCAATTTTACTTTTGATGATGATATTTTTCAAAAAATTAGGCAAAAAGGGCTGTTTGTATTGAGCAATAAAAGGCGTGATAGTGTATTTTTTATTAACCCAACTATTAAAATTTTCTTAGAATCATTTCAGACCCCTCAGTTTTTAAGTGAAGTTTTTACTTCTTTTGCCATTTTGGCAGAGACTACAGTGGAAGAAACTGAGCCAATTGTACAATCTTTTTTTGATGATATGCGAAACAGAGGCATTTTAATATCTAATCTGGTAGCTCATAAAATAAGTAAAATAAATTTTGATTTATCGCTTAAAAAAGGAGATGTTTTTGAAAACTATACAATCATTGACCCCCTCAGTATAAACCAGTTTTTACACGTATATTTAGCAGAAAAGGATTGTGAAAAGATGGTTCTGAAAATGCTCGTTTTGCCAGAAGAGATGCCCGAAAAAGGTAAAAATTATTACAAACGATTTTTCAATCAAGAGTTTGCTTTAATCAATGAAGTGGGTCGTGATGAGCATATTTGTCAGTTATTAGATTGGAATATTGATAAAAACTATGCTGTTTTAGAATATATTGAAGGACAAAGCCTTCGCAAGTTGTCAGAAACTTCTGATTTGAGCCTATCGCAACGATTAGATGTATTCACTCAAGTTTTGAAAAGTGTTGGTGTTTTGCATCATAAAAAAATATTGCATGGCGATATACACGCCAGCAATTTTCTGATTACAGCAGATTTTAAAGTCAAATTAATAGATTTTGATTTGGCTAATCGAGAGCATTTGCACCGCCATGAAATTTTGCATGAGGGCGGCGTTCATGAATTTATTGCACCTGAAAAAATTGATAATAATGCATTTGATATGGTTAAAGAACGTTCTGATTATCGTTCAGAAGTGTATCAATTGGGTATTATTTTGTATGCATTGTTGTTTCGAAAATTGCCTTTCAAAGCCTTGACTTGGCATGAGTTGACTTTAAAAATTATTCATGAAGAGCCAAATTATATTCTTGAAGAAGGTGCAGAAAAACAAGCAGAAATGCTCATAAATGAAGAAATTTCAAGCATTATTATAGATTTTTTGAAAAAATGTCTTTCAAAAAATCCTAAAAATCGATTTGAAAATGCGAGTGCTGCTTTGAAAAAATGGGAGAGTGAAATCCTCGTTGAAATGTCCTAATTTTTCAAAAAGAGAGTTTTTTTTAATTAAATAAATTCCGACATATTATCATTCCAACCATATCGTTTGAATTTTTCAAAATCTTTGAAAAACTTCAGACCTGCTTCAAATAAGCTGAAAACGCGTTCAAAACTCCATACTTCTGTCCATGATTTGACATCGCCTTCAAACAAAAAGAGCTTGCGAATGCGCTCCATTTTGTTGATTTCTGACACGATGATGACCTTGCGTGCGCCATGCTGCTTGGCTAATTTTAAAGCATCTTTATCTTTTTCAACTACGCCATGATGGCAAACTTCTATAGCCAAATATAAGTCCCCGTTTTTGTACCAGAGGCAATCTATTTGGTATGGAAAATCGGGCAATCTCAAAGGCACCCCCTCAGTAATAACGTCAAAACCAGACCATTCGCCGATACGACGAAGCATATCTACAGTAGCAGAATGGAGCGAATCAGCTCTCAAATTGCCTTCGTCAGCCAGTTGAAGGTATTTTTCTTCCAGCGTTTTGACTTCAATAACAGAGTTGAAGCGGGCAGGTGGGAGAGGGTAGAGGGTTTTAGATTCTGAAATCAGAAAATCGTAGCGATTGAGATAATCTGTAATATCGTATTGTCCAAAAAAACGAAGAAACCAGACGCCATTGCGCAGCTTAATATTGGGTTTGAACTCTTTAAAATCTCCACCTAAAGCAAATATATCATTGAATATTTCCATAATGAGCGATAATGGTACTATGAAAACCCGCTCGGTGCTTTCACATATAAAGAGCTGGAAAAAATGGCGGTGATGGTTGTAAAAAAAATCGTAATTGTCTTTGTTGAATTTAAAAACATATTCACGACGATAATTCAAATGGGCGTAATCTAAAGAAATACCAATTTCATCATTCAATAAAAAATAATGCTCACCCCAATTCGGCTTCTGCGCAACACTGAATCCGAGCGATTCAATGCGTTGAAGAATTTGCTGCCGAATAATAGAGCGTTCCTTTTCTTGTTTGAGTTTTGGCATAAGGCGATGGTTATGACTCGATTAAATAATTTTAAATATTATATATAAATACAAAATGATGTTTAACACTATTGGGGTATTGTGGTTTTTAAAAGACCTTTGTATTGAAATTAAAAATGACAACAAAATTATAATTGTCATACCCAGCAAACTACTGTACAGTAAAAAAAGATAATATAAAAAAAGAGTATGAAGGTTGCATACATCAAGTTGATGAAAAAAAATGCAAAGCAATGCGACATACT
>JAYTUY010000033.1:0-2538 GCA_043744275.1 Saprospiraceae bacterium | reverse complement strand
ACACTTAGACCCCAATAGTTTTGTCCTGTTTCATTCTTTATTCAACAATTTTTAAACCATAGTAGCTTTTTTCCTAATTTAACAATGTCAAGATAATTGGATGAATCCTTTTTCAAAATATGTTTATTGGCTATGTGTAGCGGTGCTGACCTACACGGCTTTTTTCTTTTATCCAAAATGGGAAAAATCGGGCAGCGAAGCCACCTTGAGTTGGGATGTTTGCGGCTATTATTACTATTTACCCGCTATTTTTATTTACAAAGACCTCAAAAATGTCGCTTTTCACTCCGATTTAGATAAAAAATATCAATATCAAGGCGGCGATTTCTATGCAGCCTTACCTTTGAATACTCTCAATCCAGGTGTCGAGGGCAAAACTCCCCCTTTGGGCGCAGGGGAGCAGGGGCATGTGCTTGTCATGAAATACACTTCAGGCATGGCAATTATGTACGCACCTGCCTTTTTTACAGCCCATTTATTAGCCAAACCCTTGGGCTACGAAGCCGACGGTTTTTCAAAACCCTATCAAATGGCACTCGGCATTTGGAGTTTATTATGGTCTTTTGTCGGTTTATGGTTTTTAAGAAAAGTGTTATTAAAAGTAGGATTTAATGATAAAAGTGTAGGTTTTACCCTGATTTTATACGTTTTAGCGACCCATTATTTGAATTATGCGGCGATAGACAGTGCCATGACGCATTCGTATATTTTCACACTTTATGCCATTTTATTGTGGCTTATTTTAAAATTTGAAGAGACCCCCTCAGTAAAAAAGGCAATCGGCATGGGCGTATGCATAGGCTTGGCAGCCTTAGCTCGCCCGACGGAGTTGATTGTCGTTTTGATTCCAATTTTATGGAGCATTTCTAATTTTGATGGAATGAAAAGGCGTTTTGCTTTCTTGGAAAAGCATCTTTCTATGGTTTTTATTACTGCGGCAGTGGCGTTTTTAATCGGTTTTATTCAGTTAATTTATTGGAAATATACGACTGGACATTTTATTTACAACAGTTACGGACCCGAAGACAAAATGGAATGGCTGCACACTCATATTATTGACGGCTTATTTTCAGCGCGTAAGGGATGGCTCGTTTATACGCCTGCGATGCTTTTTTCGCTTATCGGATTTGTTTTTTTATACAAAAAGCGGCGTGAATACTTTTGGACAATCGGTATTTTCACCCTCCTTTTTATCTATGTTTCATTTGCTCACAATATATGGTGGTATGGCGGCGGCTTGGGTCAAAGGCAAATGATTCAGATATATCCGATGCTGGCGTTTCCATTGGCTGCATTTTTTGATAAGATTTTACAGAATAAAATTTGGCATATAATTGTTTCTATTTCAATGTTGGTTGGCATTTATTTGAATAGTTGGCTGCTTTATCAAGCCCATAAAGGCGGTCATTTTGAAGCGGAATATACCACGCCTGCTTACTTGAGAGCAACACTCGGGCGTTGGCATATATCCGATGATACGCGCAAACTCTTGGATAATAAATACGATTTTCAAGGTACAATGCGCGATGTAAATGTGATTTATAAAAATGACTTTGAAAGCGAAACGGCACAAAGTATTGTAAATCAAAATGTTATAAACGGCATTAAATCATTATCTGTTGATAAATTGAATCCTTACTCGCCGAAGATTGAGATACCCCTCAGTAAAAATGATAAAAAATGGCTTCGAGCCACAGCTACTTTCAAAGCCGTTTCAAAAGAGTGGAATACTTGGAGTATGATGCAATGGATAATCACTTTGAAAAAAGGAGAACAAGAAGTGAAGTCATTTTATCTTCGCCCCGCTCGCATTATGAATGATGGCAAAACAAAGAAAATTTGGTTAGATGCTAAAATAAATCGTTATAGTTTTGATAAAATAATCATCAGTTTTTGGAACACCGATAGCGATAAACAAACGCTGATTGATGATTTGACGGTTGAAACTTTTAATGATTAATAAAAAAAAGCTCTGCCAAAAAGTTTGGAAGAGCTTCTCATTAAAAAAGCATGAAAAATTTTACTAACCAACTTAATAGAAAGACGTTTTCTTAAACTTTGTAAGGCAACATCTTTTTCTTTATTGTGAATCTTTATTTGAGTCTTTGACATACAGAAAGGGCTTCATCAAGTGTGATGAACCATTATTTTGAAAGAAAATTTCTTAAAGAAATGAAAAGGAAATGATGGATGACTTTTGATTGTTTTCATCGTACGGTAAAATTAAGTTAATTGGGTTCAACAATTATTTTTGTTCTAACAAATATAATCTATAATTTCTAACTTGTAAAGATTATTTACGGTCATTAACAATAAAATACCATTATTTGGGTATTGAATACAGTAACAAATAAACATTTTGATACTACGTATCAGTAGGAAATCTTAAAATCTGCGGTTAATATAAACATTTTGACTCTCCGAGTCATTTGAATTCTCACTATTAATGCGAATATTGGGTTAAAAAGCAGAAGTAAGAAGTAAAGTAAATATCAATAACTTTGTAGTGACCAAACCATAAAGAATTGATAATGAAAG
>JAYTUY010000032.1:0-32378 GCA_043744275.1 Saprospiraceae bacterium | reverse complement strand
AAATAAAAGCACATTGTTGATTTCACCCAATCCTGCCAATAATACGATTCAGGTAAAAGAATTCAACAGCAAAGGTATCATGTATATTTATGATATGGTAGGTAGATTAGTCCTTACGACTGCTATATCTGAGGATGGAAATCAGCAAATTAATGTTGCTGATTTAACAAGTGGTACTTACTTAGTGCAAATAACTTCGAATGAAGGGATGTTCTACAGCAAATTAATCAAGCAGTAATTGAATGTTATTTTTTAACAATTGAAAATCTGTATTGCTATTTACTTCGTATTTATAAGAATAGGATTTATACTTTAAGCAATTCCCAAAAACGTATAATTTGTTGGAAAACTAATGAGTATTTTATTACCTATTCTAATCAAATAAACAATATTGTTGCGATTGTTATACCTAATAAAATAGGTATAACAATCCAACAATAAATGCCTAACAATAAATGCATATTTTATTCAAATCAGAAAAAAGAACAATTCGTAAGCATAGATTTGGTTTCCATGAGGGAAGCAGCGATGGCTAAACAAAAGATTTAGACATTAATGGGCATGTTTTATTCGCCCTTTTTATGTTTTAATCTGGGGCATTACGAGCCTTTGCTGCTTATCCCTTTTTTTTATCCAAATAAAAATTGATTAATTTACAGTCACGCTCTCGATAGAATCACCCACCTCCAATTTATTCGCAACATCCATCCCCTCAGTCACTTTCGCAAAAATGCTATAGTTAGGGTCAAGATGTGGCGTAGGCGAATAGGTAATAAACCATTGGCTACACTCCGTATGATTGCCCGCCGAAGCCATCCCGACATACCCCTCAGTATCATAGTGCATTGGAGTCAATTCCGACGAAATCGTATAATCCAACGAGCCAAATCCATCTCCACGAGGGCATCCCGTTTGCGCTACAAAATTGGGCACTATGCGGTGGAATATTTTCCCATTAAAAAAACCTGAACGCGCTAAACTCACAAAATTAGCCACTGAAATAGGTGCATTGCGCACCAAAAGCCGCATTTTTATTTCGCCTTTTGTCGTTTTTACAATCACACTTGAAAGGTCAGTCAACGAAGTAATAATATTCCAATCCACAATGCGCTGATTCGTCGATTTTTTCTTAGCAATGGCTGCCGAATCTTGTATAAAATTAATGGTTTGGCGAATGCTTTCATATGTTTCAATCTCTTGTGGCATTTTAAGATTTTGCATCACCTGATAAAGCACCGTCACACTATCTTTCATCATCAATCTATTGAATTGGGTATTCGAATCTCGAATAGCATCAGCTGCTACGGCTGCCAAACCCACATCACCCGTCCTCACGAGACTGAATAAAATGCTCTTCAATTCCTTTTTAACACCAGCAGAATAATTTTTAAAAATAGAAAAGAATGTAGGCAACGTTGCGATTTTAGCGAGACATTCAGCTGCCGTTGTGCGAACCACAGGAGCATTACTGGCATTCAAAGCCTCATCTCTAATAAAATTATAGTTCCAACCATATTCACCGATACCCCTCAGTATTCGAGCCTTTTCGTAGGCATTTTGAGTGTTTTTATAAGTATTTTGCATAGCAAGGTTCATCGAATCACGCTGACGTGGATAAAATTGTAACCATTTTAAAGCAACCCCCATCATGAGTTGGCGAGTTGAAACTGCTAAGTCTGTATTACTCGACGCCATTTTATAATAAGGCGCATCTGCTCCACTGCCATGATTGCTTAAATATTGAGCCGCCGTATTTGCTACATTAATATTGCGCTCCCTCAAAGCCGTCAGAATAAGCGGTTGTATTTTTTTATAATCAAAATCATTGAGCGAATTAATCAAATTCACCTTCACCCGATAATCCGTCTCCTGCCGATAAAGCGACTCAACCATCGGCAATACAAATAGTGGATTGTATGCCTTGCCCAATGCACGAGCCAGTGCCATCCGAACATCATTATTTTTTTCAACTAAAACACTTCTGCCGATGGCATTCGTAACCGTCGTATCAAATTTTGATTTCAAACGAGCAAAATAATTCGCCGCCATCAAGCGAACATTCTGCGGATATTGAACATTTTCTATAAAAGCAACCATTTTTTTATGACTTTCAGCCGTAAAAGTATCCCGCATCCCATAGCGATAAATCCCATAAGCCTGTCCTTCAAGCAGCATTGTATCGCTCATTTTAAAAGTTGTGATGCTACAAAGATTGCTCAAACCCTTAGCCGTGCCGCATTTCCCAACGGCTTCCATAATCGTCGCATTAAATTTGGCATAAACGCCCGCTGTATCTTTCGATTCGTAAGCATTCATCAGCAATGACTCCGCTTTAGCATCGCCAATTTGTCCCAATGCATAAGCTGCAGCCACACGCACTTCTACAAATTCATCCTTCAGTCGCCGCGATAAAGAATCTATAGATTTAGCATCTTTCAACGATGCAAAAGCCAATGCCGCCACATAACGATGCGTCGGGTTTTCATGACCTAAAAACAACATAAGGCTATCCACCGATTGTTTTTCCTGCAAATGATAAATGGTCTGAATTTCTTTATCGCTGAAATTAATGGCTATACCTTCATATTTTCCCTTGCCATAATCAGGCGGCACACAGCTTTTTATCAAGAGGATAGTCACTAAAAACAGTAAAATACTGAGGGGGTGATTAATGCTCATTTTCATAGTTAAAATATTGACAATCAATTATTTATACACCAAATTAATTTTAATAACTACTCCTCCATCCAAACGCATTTCTCCTCAATCGGATGCCGTTTGGTTGGAGGCAAATTGAGGACATCCGAGTAGCCCATATAAAATAAGCCTATGCAGCTCTCCCCCTCAGTCAGATTCAAAAAATCGCCTATCCGAGCCATTCCCCCAGGCGAACTCCAGTAGCTGCCAACGCCATAAGCTGTGCAGGTAAGCCACATATTTTGAACAGCTGAAGACACCGCTGCAATCTCCTCCCACTCAGGCAACAAATCCGCATGGCGTTGCATACAGATAGCGATGACGCAATTGGAAAGCAGCGGATTATTCGCCATTTTCTTCAATTTTATTTCGCTTTGTTGCTCGATAGGCGTATTGAGTTTATAATCTTCTACTAAAAAAGCCGCCAAACGCAGTAAGGCAGACCCCCTCAGTATTTTGAACCGCCACGGCTCAGTGAGCTTGTGCGTGGGCGCAAAATTGGCATTTTCAAGGATTTGCTCGATGATGACTTTCGGAATCTCCTTATCATTATAGGTAGGTGGGAAAACGGAACGACGTTTTTTTATCAAATCATTCAATTCAGTCGGATTCATAAGTGTTTGATTATTAATCATTTATGATAAAATTTCTATTTCACTTCCTTAAAAGCAACAATTTTATAAAATAAAAATGAGTTTTTAAGTAAAATTTATTTATTAAACTTTCAGAATATTTTGAAAATTCAGAAAATAGATTTAAATTTGTATGGAGAAATCAAAAACATGCTTTTATTTAGAAAAATTATTCTTCCATTTTTCAAGGAACTATACCGAGATAAAATATAAAATAATATGAGAACCGCCGTCAAATTTCACCTCGAACATATTTTTCACAACATCATTTTGGCTTGTATTATCGCTGCCGATCGTTTGAAAAGGTCACTTCGCCGCAGCCCTCCACGCTCATTTTGGGATTTATAAATTTTTAAAAAAAGCTATTCATACTGAGGGGCGCATCTTCAATATCCATATTTTCATCCTCATTTTCAAGCGGTTCGCCCTTGTTGGGTTCTTTTTTGTTATCAATTTTACCCAATATTTTGACTAAAAAATACTGCCCCACTGTTTCAGGTCGCGTTTTTTCATTGAGAAATTGAGGGGTCATATTCGTAACAGAAAAAGTATTGCCCGTTTGGTCATATTTGAAATTAAAATTCGCTTCTTGTAGCTCCGCCAAACCTTTCTCATCAGTCAATAACCAATCTCCAACCTTTACTTGATTGACGCTGTCTTTAGATTGCACATTGCGCCGTGCATAAAAATGTAGCGAGCTGGTTGTAGGATATTTGTAAGTAAAAAACTTGTCTTCTTCAACATTTTCATTTTTAATAAACCGACCAATCTCACTTCCTTCTTGATATTTCAATAGTTCTCTATAAAAGTATAAACTGGCGAAAGTATTGATAAACAAGGCAGTACGGATAATAGAAAAAAATATTTGCTTTTTCTGAAAGGCTGAAATGATGAAAAGTGCTGTAAAAAATGCTGTTATACTGAGCGGTATGTCGCCCGTCGGAAAAACGAAAAGCATGATTAAAAAGGGCAACGCCCACATGGCAGTTATTAAAAACCATTGCACGCCATTCAAAATTTTACCACCTATCCAATCCGTTTTTTCATACAAAATGGCATATAAAAAACGAGCCGTAATCACCGCCGCCAAAGGGAAAAGAATGAAAATATAATGTGGCAATTGATAATTGGAAGTACCCAAGCTGATATAGCCCAAAACGAATCCCCCTGTCGTTATAAATTCTTGATTTTCAACGAGTTGTGTCTTTTTAACAGCATTTAAAATAGAGACTATCAGTCCTCCTATAAAATACAAAATCCAGGGAGCAAACGACCAAAACATCATTTCAAAAAGGTAGGAAAAATAGACTGCATTATGCCATTTATTTTCGCCCGTGATGCGTCCGAAACTTTGAGTCCAAAAGAAAAAACGCAAGCCCGAAGTGCCCGTTTTACCATCAATGACCTTCTCAGGATGCAGGTCAAATTGTTGGTACAAACCAATACACATCGGCAACAAAATCAATCCGATGACTACCAAACCCCATAAATATTCTATGCGAAGAAAGTTTTTATATTCTTTTTTAAAAATAAAATGCGCCGTAAATGCCAATGCTGGAACAATCAGAGCCACAGGTCCCTTCGCCAGCATACCCAATCCGATACCTATAAAACCGAGTAAAAAATGCTGCCATTTATTGGATAAAAATGCTGCCGCCAATTGCCAAAACGTGAACGCCACGCAGCCCATCAATAAAGTATCGGTGCGGCAATCGTTCGTAATTAAAAAAAGTGCTTGCGAAGTGGCGAGTACAAGGGCAGCGAATTTGGCTATCGTTTCATTATAAAAAAGCTGCGCGAAACGATAAGTAGAGTAAATGGCTATAAAAGCGAACACTATCGAAGGAAATTTGTAGCTAAAGTTGCCAACGCCAAATATTTTCATACTCAAAGCAGATAGCCAAAAGAGCAGCGGCGGCTTATCAAGATAGTCTTTGCCATGTTCATAAACCTGTAGATAACTGCCTGATTCTAACATTTCACGGCTCATGGCAGCATATTGTGCGGCGTCAATATCCATCACATTTACGCCAATGCCTAAGCTATACACGATAAAGGTGAACCCCATTAATTGCCAAAACTGTTTATCGGTCATCTTATTTTAGTTGATTGAATGCCTAACGGACTGCAAAGAAAAAGAAAACCCCTCAGTTTTTTTACGAAAACTGAGGGGTCATGCCGCTATATTTTAAAAAAATTAAGCTGATTTTTCTTCTTCTGCATTGCCTGTGAGGTCATCTACTTTGCCAGACACCGCCTCTTTGACATCAGCTACTTTATCTGATACAGCGTCGCGAACGTCCGCTACTTTATCTGCCACAGCATCTTTAGCGGCTTCAAATTTTTCAGACAAATGCAAATCGCCCATCTTTTCAGATACGGCTCCTTGAACATTGGCTACAGTTTCAGATACAGACTCTTTCATGTCTGTCATCTTGTCTGCCACCGCGTCTTTAGCTGCTTCAAATTTTTCAGATAAATGCAAATCGCCCATCTTTTCAGATACACCTGCTACTGTTTCAGAAACAGATTCTTTCACATCTGCCACTTTATCTGCTACTGCATCTTTGGCTGCTTCAAATTTATCAGCTACTTGATTTTTAATGTCATCAAGATTGAAATCATCCATCTTGTCAGCCACAGCAGTTTTAGCGGCTTCAAACTTGTCAGCTACTTGACTTTTGATGTCATCAAGATTTAAATCGTCCATTTTGTCAGCCACAGCTTCTCTTGCTTGCTCAACCATTTCGGCAGCCTTGCCCCCGAAGATTTTTTTAATAAATTCAAATGCCATGTTTTTTGTCATTTTACCCCTTCAACCTATGCTTAATAAACAGATAGCACTGAAGAGCTTTTTTATAAAAATTGATTTCCGTCATTTAAGACCCCTTAAAGTCATAAAGTAACGCAAATGTTGTAAAAAAAAATGATTTTTACAAGCAACTTGTTCATTATCTTTTTGTGAAATTACTAAAAACAAAAAACCTACAAACGAATATTTCGTTTGTAGGTTAAGTTGCTTTGATTTTGTAGCGTGAGAGGGGCTCGAACCCTCGACCTCAGGATTATGAATCCTGCGCTCTAACCAGCTGAGCTACCGCGCCGTTTTTTTGCGAGCGCAAAGGTATAATTTTTTTTTTGTTAAGAAATAGATTTTACTGCTTTTTTTTAAGATTATTGTAAAAAATAGAATTGAGGCTTCTTGAGTTTAAAAAATGCAAAAAAAAACGTCCGAATGAACGAAAGCCCAATTAAAAAATTGATTTTGAAGAAGGAAACATGTAAATTTGGGAGTGAAATGTGTTTTACACATTAAGCATGTAGAATGCTTACAAAAAAAAAGAAAGCAGCCCTCGTTTTTTAAATAATTTTAAAGATGACTAAACATCTCTAAAATTTTACTTTTTTTTCATACATTCTAGTGAGGGTTGATTACGGGGGCTGCCAATTCTTTTTTTTAACATATTGAGTCATCAAACCGAATTGAAAACGTACCCCCTCAGTATTTCGCTGCCTATCTCATTTTTTTTTATAAAACTTTTATAAAAGCACTTCCGACGCACCCCAGCCATATCGCTCTTGATATTCATTTTTAAAATGCTTAACATCAGGGTGACGGCGTAAGCGGGCGTGAATGAGCTCTTTCAAACGTCCTTTACCCACGCCATGTATTACGAAAACGCGTCTTATTCCCAGACGCAATGCTTTGGATAAAAAATTTTCAAAAACCTGTAATTGTATATTGATAATTTCCTGATTGCTCAAAGTATGTGGGTCGTTGTGCAAAAGTTCGATGTGCAAATCTATTTCATTCACGAAAGTAGCATATTCATTCACATCTGCCACAGGGTCAAATTGTCTGATATTCTCATTTTTTTGAGCAATGGCTTTCTTAACTATTAAAATATTTTGAGTATATTTTTTTAAATCGTTATTGGATTTTTCATTCGCACCTAATTTTTCAAAAATCGTAAAATCATACAATTCTTTATTTAAAAAAGAAGACAAATGCAAATTTTTCAAAAACTGTTTTGTCTTGATTTTCAATGTTTTAGATTGCTTTTCGCCGACCCCCTCAGTATAAATGGGTGAAATTGAAATATCTGCTTCGGGCGCATCATTAACATCATCAAAAAGAATTTCGCCTAAATTTTCAAAGCTCGCAGTCGATAATTTCCCATTTTTAGAAAATTTTATATTTCCTAAAACGACCCAATCCAATTCGTACAATATATCAGATGCTGTATCATTGAGCAATAAAATATTCAATTTTTCTATTTCGCCATCTGCTTTTTTGATGGCTTCAAAAGATAAATGTATGCCTGAATCTGAAAAAACGGGTTTTTGAGGGGCTATACTGAGGGGGGTATCAATCTTCAAACTCCCTTTCGCTTTTTTTGCTAAATGTGGGTATTCATTTTTAATCTGTTGAAAATCAGTATTTTGTACATAATTTTCTTCTTTAATGAGATCTTCTTCAAAGGCAGGGATTTCCATATCCACATCGTCCAGATGCACCATCACCATACCATCACCGAGGCTCGCCTTCACGATGCCAGAGTCGGGAGTTCTTAAAAATTTTACGCGCGTACCGATTCCTAAAGCCATATTTGAATGTATTAAAAATGTGAAAGTATGAAAGTGCCTGAAAAGTTTTCCTGAAAAACCGATACATTTTCAAAAAATGGGAAGACTTTTGCATTTTCTTTTAAAATAATTATCATTCATCAATAAAAATGTCATCTGGACAACCATCACCTTATAATGAATATTCTCCTAATTGGTAGTGGCGGGCGTGAACATGCCTTGGCTTGGAAAATGCGTCAAAGCCCCCTTTGCGATAAACTTTTTATTGCGCCCGGTAATGCAGGCACTGCATTGGTGGGTGAAAATATAGCCTTGCAAAGTCTTGATTTTCAAGGCATAAAGCATTTTATTTTATCTAATAAAATTGATTTAGTCGTAGTTGGTCCTGAAGAGCCATTGGTGAAAGGCATCACTGATTTTATAAAAAATGATAAAGAAATTGGCAATACAATCGTCATCGGACCATCTGCACAAGGGGCTATGCTCGAAGGCTCAAAAGCTTTTTCTAAGGAATTTATGATGAAACAGAATATTCCGACGGCTGCTTATCAAGATATTACTGAAATGACTGAGGGGGTCGAATTTTTGAAAACCTTGCAACCGCCTTATGTTTTGAAAGCCGATGGCTTGGCAGCGGGAAAAGGCGTTTTGATTCTCGATGATTTTGATGAAGCGGTCGCAGAATTGAAAACAATGTTGGATGGCAAGTTCGGTGCAGCGAGTGCTAAAGTAGTGATTGAGGAATTTTTGAGCGGTATAGAATTTTCAGTTTTTGTTTTAACGGATGGCGAATCTTATAAAATTTTGCCTGTGGCGAAAGATTACAAACGAGTGGGTGAGGGCGATACGGGCTTGAATACGGGTGGTATGGGTGCAGTTTCGCCCGTACCGTTTGTAGATGCAACCATGATGCATAAGGTAGAAGAACGCATTATTAAGCCGACAATTGCAGGTTTTAAATCGCAAAACATTGATTATCAAGGATTTGTGTTTATTGGACTTATTAGCGTTGGTGGCGAACCACTTGTCATTGAATATAATTGCCGCATGGGCGACCCTGAAACGGAGGTCGTCATTCCACGTTTGAAAAATGATTTGGTGGATATTTTTAAAAAACTTGGTGAAGGTAAACTCAATGAAGTGGTGATTGAGGAAGATCCGCGCACAGCTACCACAATTATGCTCACGGCTGGTGGCTATCCAGGTGATTATAAAAAAGGTGATGCTATTAATTTGCCTGTTTTAACTTCTGAAGATTCAATGGTTTTTCATGCTGGCACGCAACTCATTAATAATCAATTGGTTACAAACGGTGGACGAGTTTTGGCACTGACTTCTTTTGGCTCTGATATACTTTCAGCCGTAAAGATTTCTAATGAAAATGCAGCAGCGATTGAGTTTGAAGGAAAATATTATCGGAAAGATATTGGACTGGATTTGTTGAAATAGTGTTATGGAAGCTGCTACAAAAAGAAAACCCTCGCAACGAGTGCAAGGGCTTCTAACCCAAACAAATAAACACAAAAACTATCTTTAATCAAAAATGATTGTAACGTTAAAGAAATTCAATATATCAGATTAGTGAAAAATTCCGATTGTGAATTTGTAATGCAAAAGTAAGTTTTTTGTTCTAATATTACAATGAAAACGCAATTTTTTTTTAAATGTTACAACTTTATCCTCTTTTTGTAAATAAATTTTAAAGTTTCGTAAATATTTTCTTAAAAAATGAAACATTTCTTTGACTGATATAGAGCCTTAATTTTACAATCATTCAAAAATATTACCCCAATTTTTAATGAATTTTTATTTTCATAAAGAAAGGGAACTTGAATAAGGCTCATTTTGTTTAAATATGGCTTGCAAATATTAATTTGCAAAGTTTTGAAGAATCTTACACATTATAATACAACGCTATGTACATCGATATTCTTTGTTTGGCAGCAACAGCCTATGGTTTTTTCCTCGGCTTTAAAGAGGGGATTGTTAATACCGTGTTTCGGACGCTTTCTATTTTTATTGCTATGATGGCAGCTTTTAAATTTTCTCCCTACATGACTGAAATGTTGGAGAAAGGATTTGAGGTTGATAATCCTTTGATGTTTGTTCTTGGTTTTATCGTAACCTTTTTCGTTGTGCTGTGGATATTGAGATTTGCTGGCAATTTGGTGACTCAGGGAATGGAAGTAGCCCACGTCAATTTGCCCAATCAAGTGGTGGGTGGCGGCGTTTTGGCATTCATATTTGTTGTCATTTTTAGTATCACTTTGTGGTTTGCCAATGGGGCGCAAATGATTAATCCTCAAACGAAATTCCAATCGGTCACATATCCATACTTGGAACTATTGCCCGATAAAACTTTTTCTTTCTTGGGCAATATGAAGCCTTCATTTCAAAAGTTTTTTCAAAAAACTAATAAGGTGATGGACGATGTACAGAAGGGTGGTACGGTGAGAAAAACAGAGACGAAATCAGATATTTACGATATTAAAGATAATACAATTCAAAATACGTCACCTCCTCAGCCCAAAAATCCTTACGACAACAGCTACCAACCAGAAGAGAAATAATTTCAATTAAAAAAGTTTGTTCTTAAAAAAACATCTTGGATATTGAGGCTTATGACCTCAATTGTTCAAAGGCTGCTTCGTATTTATATTATTTCGATTTTGTTTTTTATAAATATCGTATTTTCACGGCGGTTTTTTACCCCCTCAGTATTTTGTATAATTTAGACATTATTTTAAGAATTTATATCATTATTTTATGACTCAAACAAAACGTTATTTGGTGACATCGGCTTTGCCTTATGCTAATGGACCTTTGCATATAGGGCATTTGGCTGGTGCGTATATTTCGGCTGATATATTTGTTCGTTATTTGCGCTTGAAAGGTGAAGATGTCGTGTGGGTTTGTGGCTCGGATGAGCATGGCGCGGCTATTACGGTGCGGGCTATGAAAGAAGAGTTGACACCTAAAGAAATAATAGATAAATATGATGCGATGTTTCGCAAAGCATTCGATGGCATGGGCATCGCTTTCGATATTTTTCACCGAACCAGTGAACCGCTTCATTTTCAAACGTCTCAAGATTTTTTTAGGCAATTGTATAAAAACAATGAGTTTGAAGTCATTGAAAATGAGCAATATTTTGATGAAGAAAAACAGCAATTTTTAGCTGATCGCTATATTATCGGCACTTGCCCAAATTGTAAAAACCCTGATGCTTATGGCGACCAATGTGAAAGATGTGGTTCTGCATTAAGCCCTAATGATTTGTTAGAGCCTATTCGCTCAACACTTTCAGGGTCTCAGCCCGTGAAAAAATTGACTAAGCATTGGTATTTGAAGCTGAATGAGTACGAAAAATGGCTAAAACGCTGGATTACTGAGGGGGTACTTGAAAATGAAGACGGCACAACTGAAAAAACGCATAACCCATCGGATTGGAAAAACCATGTGATGGGGCAGTGTAAATCATGGCTCGAAGGTGGCTTGCATCCACGAGCGATGACGCGCGACCTTGATTGGGGCATCCCTGTACCGCCTGAAATTGATGAAACGGGTAAGAAAAAACTCTACGTTTGGCTCGATGCACCGATTGGCTATATTTCAGCGACCAAACAATGGGCGATTGATAAAGGGCAGCCCGATTTATGGAAAAAATATTGGCAGGATAAGGATTCTAATCTTATTCATTTCATTGGTAAAGATAATATTGT
The DNA here is from genome assembly GCA_043744275.1 of Saprospiraceae bacterium. Lineage (GTDB taxonomy): Bacteria > Bacteroidota > Bacteroidia > Chitinophagales > Saprospiraceae > JAAFJT01. The sequence continues at coordinate 20,740 of JAYTUY010000032.1, read as the reverse complement.
TTTTCATTGCTTGATTTTTCCTGCTATTTTGAAAGAGCATGGCGGCTATGTGTTACCTAAAAATGTACCTGCCAATCAGTTTATGAATTTGGAAGGTCGTAAGATTTCGACTTCTAAAAATTGGGCAGTTTGGGTGCATGAATATTTAGAAGATTTTGAAGGCAAACAAGACGAATTGCGCTACAATATGATTAAAAATATGCCTGAACAACAGGACTCTGAGTTTACTTGGAAGCGTTTTCAAGAGACCAATAATAATGAGTTGGTGGGCAATTTGGCGAATTTTATCAATCGTGTGCTCGTGTTGACGCATAAATTTTTTGAAGGAAAAGTACCACCGTTGACTGTTCAAACAGTGGCTTCGAGTGAAAATCAAGCCGAGCAGGTTGACCCCTCAGTAGAAATGGGTAAATTGCTTGCTGGTTTGGGAAAAATAGGTCATCATATCGAAGCCTATGATTTTAGAGGAGCCATGCAATCTCTCATGGATATTTCTACGCAAGGCAATCAACTTTTACAATTCAATGAGCCTTGGAAAAAATTTAAAACGGACGAAGCAGCAGCTGGTTCAGTTTTGAATTTAGGTCTTCAAATTGTGAGCGCGTTGGCTGTTGCGAGTCAACCGTTTTTGCCATTCATGTCTGATAAATTGTGTAAAATATTGAATATCAATGATTTACAAAATGGTGATTGGCTTAAAATATTGGATAAATTAAAAAATAATCAACCTATAATCGAAGCAGGGCATCAACTCAATGAGCCTCAACATCTTTTCAAACGCATACTTGACGAAACAATAGATGCTCAAATTAAAAAATTAGAAGATACCGATATGAGTAATAACCAACAAATTGTTGAAAATATTGAAACTGTTGAGCCTGTTGAAATTATTGAAACTGAAACAGATACCCCTCAGTCATGCTTGCAGCTTGATGGAGCGTTCGCACCATATTTACCTGTCAAAAACGAAATTATTTACGATGATTTTGATAAAATCGACATCCGAACTGGTATTATTTTGACGGCTGAAAAAGTGGCGAAGGCAGATAAACTTTTGAAATTGACCATTGATTTAGGTTTTGAAACTCGCACGATAGTATCGGGTATTGCTTTACATTTCAATCCTGAGGACATCATCGGGCAACATGTTTTGGTGGTGACAAACCTCGCTCCTCGCAAATTAAAAGGCATAGAATCCAATGGAATGATATTGACTGCTGAAAATTCGGAAGGTAAATTAGGCTTCGTTAGTCCGCCTGTAGGTTGGATGAATGGGTCTAATGTGAAATAAACTATATTTTCTAAAAAAGCGTTTTATTGTAGTTGGCAAAATATTTTAACATTAAAAAAACAAATGCGCGGTTCATTACAAATAGCTCGATTATTCGGCATTCCTGTTTTCGTCCATTGGTCATTTTCTTTTCTTCTCCTTTTTATTGTTTACTTGGGAAAAAGTATAAATGGTGGATGGGAATTTATCGCTTTTATGGCACTATCCGTTTTGGCTTTGTTTGGGTGTGTGGTGTTACACGAATTTGGTCATGCTCTTTCTGCTCGCTATTTTGGCGTACGCACTCAAGACATTACCATATTACCAATCGGCGGCGTAGCGCGTTTAGATAGGTTACCTGAAAACCCATTTCAAGAATTTATTGTGGCTATTGCAGGACCAGCAGTGAATGTAGTAATTTGTATATTATTGGGTTTAATAATATTTCTATTCTATGATTTACCTTTTGGTATGAGCGAAATGGTTTCAGGTAAAATAAACGGAATTACATTCATTAGCTTCTTAATTACCTTAATGCGAGCCAATTTTTTGTTGGTCATATTCAATATGGTTCCTGCATTTCCGATGGATGGTGGGCGGGTATTTAGAGCTTTGTTGTCTATGCGATTTGGACGGACTTGGGCTACGAAAATGGCGTCTATCCTGGGTCAAGTTATTGCAGTGGGCTTTTTGATTTTTGCATTATTACCCTTGTTTAAGAGCATTATACCCGAAACAACGCTTGTTGGAGAGCTACTTTTAAAGAAAAACTGGGGTTTTCAACCTGTTTTGGCTTTCATCAGCGTATTCATAGTTTATACGGCTCGGAATGAATATCGCCAAGTGCGGATGGATGAAATTTTGAAAAGGCATACCATCGCCAATATTTTACGCCCTTATTTTACTCGATTGAAAACAGGTGATTTGATTCAAACAGCTATCAGCGAGATGAAAAAAGGAACTGAAACCAACTTTTTAGTCTTCGATGATAAGGATATATTGAGGGGTATTCTTCAAGAAGAAGATATTATAGATGCCGCTAAAAACAAGCATTATGATGCGATTGTTTTTACATACATGACGCATGAATTCAGGATTGTGACACCTTATGAGAGCATCAAAGAAGTGTATTATCGGATGCTGCAAAGTGGGCAATATATTATGCCTGTGATGAAAGACGACACGCTGATTGGGGTAGTGGATATGCGGATATTAGAAAATTTTATTCAATCGCATGAAACAAAAAATATAGTTTGAGAATAGTTTGAGAATAGTTTGAAACAAAAAAATCCGCAACCTGTCAAAGCGATTGCGGATTTTTTTGTTTATAATTCATTGATTTTCAATGAGTTATAACTTGCAGCAAGTTCAAAAACTTGCTGCAAGTTGAGTAGACTATATAATTATTGCTTTTTTTCAGCATTCAAAACCGCCACTACTTCATTCGTCACATCTAATTTTTCATTGACATAAAGAAATGGGCTGCCACCATTTTTTGAATAACTCACTACGAAATCAAATCCTTTTTCTTTTTGCAAATCAGCTAAAATAGAGCTTAATTTTTTCTGCAATTCTTCATTGAATTTGGCTGTTTCATCCATCAAATCTTTTGCACGGCGGTCTCTATCAGCTCCTAAATTTTGTTGCCTTTGCATAAGTGCTTTTTCTTCTTGTTGAAGCTGTGCTGGAGGTACTGTTCCTGTCTGCGCTTTTTGTTGAAATGCCACCATATCTTTTTGCAGTTGCATTCCTTTCGACTCTAAAGATGAAGCTAAATTTCTTTCTTTTTGTTCAAAACTTGCTTTTTGTTGTTTGAAATAAACATATTTATCTTGAAGAGAATCAATATTGACATAAGCAATTTTTGCACCTGCCATAGCGGCGGTTTGGACTGCCGAAGGAGCATCTTTTGCCGCTGATACTGAGGGGGTGTCTGAGTTAGGATTTTTACAATTTGTTAAAGATAAACTGATAGCTGTTAGAAATAATAAAGGTATTTTTTTCATCAATGTATTTGTTTTTAATATGTAAAGTATTGAAAATAAAGAAATTATCTATTCGTAATTTTAGGACATTTCAAATCGCCAAAATAATACAAGATACTCACTGTTAAAAAAGTGTACATATCATTGTCTTTTTTAGTCCCTCTTTGACGCCCTACTTGCCCTAATTTTCGCCCTTCAGCATCTGGCAAAGATGGGTCGGAAAGGGCGACAGCTACGGGTCCATTGGCTTTGCGAAGGTCATTCATGTTGGGATAAACTTTGCTCACATCATCCAAATAATCAGTGAATAACTTTCGGGCACTAATTTCTATATTCATGCTCCACTCTTCATTGAAAGCAATTTTCAAACCGCCACCATAAGCCAAACCCATTTGAGTGGTATAATATTCTTCACCTCTAAATTGCCCCTCAGTACCAAGCGGACGTAAATTATACCATTTATCGTTGTATTTTGCTTTCGGATTAAAATTAAAAACATTAATCCCTAAAAAAAGATACGGAGAAAAATGCTGAGTACGGTCGAAATAATTATAAGGTAGAAAGTTAAATTCCATTTGGGCTGCACCATCTATAATCATAGATTTGAATCGAAGATTGCGTTGAAGCTCATATTTGTTACTTGAATTTTTATCATCGGCACTTATAGTACCATAATTAGCCGACATTTTAAAGCATATCCTGTCATTAAAATTAAATCGAGCGATAGCCGTAGCCGCTAAACCAGGATGCATAACATCGAAAGAGGTATTTAAATCGCCAAAATAATGTGAAACGCCTATGCCACCACCGGCTTCCCAACCACGTTGAGCAGAAAGATTATGGGTTAAAAAAGTAGCTGTTAGAATAAAAAAAAGAATTTTTTTCACTGTTATGAGTTTTAGTTCAATGTTCTTGATTATAATTTCCCTCAAAATATCGCTTTGAGTTACCAAAAACCGTGCAAAGCTACTGAAAAACGTATAATCATGCTTCTTTCTTATCCTACAGCGAATTATTTTATATTTATTAATCTTTTAAAATGCCATATCTATCTTTAAATTTCTTTTTCAAAGCAAATAATTCATCTCGATATTGTGCTGCCATAATGAAATCTAAATCTTTAGCTGCCTCTTTCATTTTCTTTTCAGCTTGACCAATCATTTTTTCAAATTGTTCGCGGCTCAAATAATCTGTCACAGGGTCAGCTGCCAAACTTAATTCAGTTGGTTCGATATAGGCTTTCTTACCTCGAATATCCAAAATAGACCCTGCTGCAATAATCTCCTCACGGGTGCGCGTAATCGTCTGCGGCGTGATACTATTTTCTGCATTATAAGCCATCTGGATAGACCGCCGCCGCGTGGTTTCATCCATCGTTCGCCGCATCGAATCAGTAATTTTATCGGCATAAAAAATAACCAAACCATTTGAATTACGCGCTGCACGACCTGCCGTTTGGGTGAGCGAACGAGCGTTGCGCAAGAAGCCCTCTTTGTCTGCATCCAATATTGCCACCAATGATACTTCGGGCAAATCCAAGCCCTCCCTCAGTAAATTGACCCCTACCAAGACATCAAAATCGCCCAATCGCAAATCCCTCAGTATTTCCATGCGTTCCATAGTGTCCACTTCAGAATGGATATAGCGGACTTTAATGTTCAATTTTGCAAAATATTTGGCTAATTCTTCGGACATGCGCTTGGTCAACGTAGTCACTAAAACACGCTCATTTTTATCAATGCGCTGTTGAATTTCTTCTAATAAATCATCGACTTGATTAATAGACGGGCGTACTTCAATCGGCGGGTCAAGCAAACCAGTGGGGCGAATTAACTGCTCCACAACCACCCCCTCAGTCATTTCCATCTCATAATCCGCTGGCGTTGCGCTCACGAATACGACTTGATTGACCAATGTTTCAAACTCTGAAAAATTGAGTGGACGGTTATCCATCGCACTCGGCAATCTAAAACCGTAGCTCACAAGGTTCTGTTTTCGCGCTCTGTCACCCCCCCACATGCCTCTGATTTGAGGAATAGTCGCATGGCTTTCATCAATAAACATCAAATAATCAGGTGGAAAATAATCCAATAAACAAAACGGTCGATCGCCTTGATTGCGCCCATCAAAAAACCTCGAATAATTCTCAACGCCTTGACAATAGCCCAATTCCTTGATCATTTCAAGGTCGAAATTGGTTCTTTCATCTATTCGACGCGCTTCGCTGGATTTGCCCTCGCTCTCAAAATATTTCACATGAGCATATAATTCGTCTTGAATATCCCTAATAATTTGATGAATCCGCTCACGGGGTGCTACATAAAGATTGGCTGGGAAAATAGCTGCTACATCTAATTTTTCACCACGCCTGCCTGATTCCACTTCTATCATATCTATGCTTTCAATCACATCGCCGAAGAATGTGATGCGATAACCATAATCCACATAAGGCAAATTAATATCCACGGTATCGCCGCGCACTCTAAAAGATGAGCGGCTCAGCTCCCCCTCAGTACGAGAGTATAAAATTTCGACCAAAGCATATAAAAATGAATTGCGCGAAAGGGTCATGCCTTTATGAAGTCGGATAATGCCCGTTTTATAATCCTCGGGATTGCCCATACCATAAATGCAGGAAACGGACGCCACCACTATAATATCACGCCGACCCGATAGGATAGAACTCGTCGCTCGCAAGCGCAATTTGTCCACCTCTTCATTGATTTGAAGGTCTTTTTCAATGTAAGTATCCGTGACTGAAATATAAGCTTCGGGCTGATAATAATCGTAGTAGGAAACAAAGTATTCCACTGCATTTTCTGGGAAAAATTGCTTGAATTCACCGTACAATTGAGCTGTCAGGGTTTTGTTATGAGTCAAAATCAAGGTAGGGCGATTGATTTGAGCGATGATATTAGCCATCGAAAATGTCTTTCCTGAGCCTGTTACACCTAATAATACTTGTGCCCGTTCACCCTTCAGTATGCCTTCGGTTAGCTGCTTGATAGCTGTGGGTTGGTCGCCCGTAGGCGTATAATGTGAGTTGAGTTTAAAATCCATCTTATTTATTCCTATTTACCCTACAAAATTACAAATTTCAAGATAAAACAAAATGTTTTATCTTAATTTCTTTTAAATTTTACTGAAAAAATGCTACCGACATTGTGCGCCTCCAGCGCATTTTGTATGTGGGTATTGAAATTTGTGCTACCAATATTGTGCACCTCCAGCGCATTTTGTATAGGGGTGGTTAGTTCAAACATCTTCTGATGCGGATTAGTTTTATTTTTTTATGCTAATAAATACCGCTATTTTCTGCGAAATCAACAAATTCCATAAGTTTTTTTACCTTTGTCCGCTGTTTTTAAAAGATTATCAGAAATGACGGACTTTAAGTCTCAAATCAATCTCGAAAACCTACCCAAACATGTGGCTATCATCATGGATGGCAATGGGCGTTGGGCGAAGGCACAAGGCAAAAATCGTGTTTGGGGGCATCGCGAGGGCGTGCGGACGGTGCGTGAAATCACGGAAGCCGCAGCCGAATTGGGTGTGCAATACTTGACTTTATACACTTTTTCTACTGAGAATTGGAATCGTCCAGCTTATGAAGTGAATGCCCTGATGCTCCTTTTAGTGGATACCGTAAAAGCTGAGATTGAGACTTTGATGAAAAATAATATCAAACTCAAAGCCATTGGTGATATTGAAAAATTGCCTTCTGCTACATATAAAGCCCTGATGCAAGGCATTGAACAAACGCAAAATAATACGAGTATGACTCTCGTTTTGGCACTGAATTACTCCGCCAAGTGGGAAATACTGAGGGGGGTGCAACGGCTCGCTGAAAAAGCAGCACGAGGACAAATGAAGCCGAGTGAAATTACAGAAGATATGTTTGAAGCGGAATTGACAACAGCAGGTATGCCCGACCCTGAATTGATGATTCGGACAAGTGGTGAAACACGTATTTCTAATTTCCTTTTATGGCAATTGGCTTATGCCGAATTTTATTTTACGGCAACATATTGGCCCGATTTCAAAAAGAATGATTTTTATAAAGCCATTTTGAGTTATCAAGACAGGGAACGCCGCTTCGGTATGATTAGCGAGCAGATTTAGTAAGCAATTGAGTGTATAGTTTTTAGTGTATTGTGTTTAGAAACTAAACACTATACACTAAAAAATATACACTAAACACTTTTTTGAAAATAAATAATAAATTTCTGACAAATAGGCGGCACAAATCGAGGAGTTGATACGTTTTGAAGCTGTTCAAATTTTTTAAAAAGATTCATATTGTAATAAACGGTATAATGAAAAAAGCCCTTTTTCTTCTTTTTGGTGTAAACATACTTTTACTTTCCAATACAGCCTTTTCGCAAATTGCGCTTGATACACTGCCTACGATGACTTATGGTCAGGCGAAGGACTTCGAAATCGGTGGTATCAAAGTGACAGGTGCACAATTCACTGACCAAAACGCTATTATCGGTGTGTCAGGATTGCAAGTCGGTAAAAAAATAAAATTTCCTGGACCCGATATACCCAAGGCGATGAAAGCCTTATGGAAATTGCGTCTTTTTGATGATGTTCAAATTTTAAAGGAAAAAACCATCGGCGATGTAATTTTCCTTGAAATTCAACTGAAAGAGCGTCCGCATATCACGACCTATAGTTACACGGGTGCAAAGAAAAGTCAGCACGACGATTTGAATAATATCGTCAATCGCTTCATCCCGAAAGGAACGGTGGTGACTGAAAGCAATAAAGCCAATGCTACTTTCGGTATCGAAAAATACTATCGTGAAAAAGGCTATTTGGATGCGAAAGTAACCATCAAAGAACAAGCAGACGAAAAACGCCCCAATGGTGTGAAGCTGGTTTTTGATGTGAATAAAAATGCGCGGATTAAAATTCAAGATATAACTTTTGAAGGTAATAAGAGTGCTACGACGCGTAAGTTGCGGAAGCAAATGGATAAAACGCATCGAAAAAAGAAGATTTTCTCTTCTTCAAAACTCATTAAAGATGAATATGAAGAAGATAAAAAGAAAATTTTGAAATATTATGGCAATATCGGCTACCGCGATGCTCAAATCGTGAGCGATACAGTCTATCGGGAGAAAGATGGCGATTTGCAAATTCACATGAAAATTGATGAAGGGCGTCGGTATTATTTCCGCAATATTGCTTGGAAAGGCAACTCTATTTATGAGTCTCAAATCTTAACTCAAGTTTTAGGCATTCAAAAAGGAGATGTTTACAATCAAGAATTATTGGAGCAACGCCTTCGTTTTAGTCAAGATGGTCGCGATATTTCGTCTCTTTACATGGACAATGGCTATTTATTTTTCAATGTTGACCCGACAGAAATTGCTATTGATGGCGATTCAATCGACCTCGAAATGCGCATGTATGAAGGTCCGCAGGCAACCATTGATAAAGTAACGATTAAAGGAAATGACCGCACCAACGAGCATGTTATCCGCCGCGAGTTGCGTACTTTGCCAGGTCAAAAATTCAACCGTTCACTCATTATTCGTTCTCAGCGTGAAATCATCAATTTAGGTTATTTCAATCAAGAAGCTTTGGGCATTAATACGCCTGTGAATCCACAGCGTGGTACGGTTGATATTGAATATACAGTAGAAGAAAAACCGTCGGATCAGTTAGAATTGTCAGCAGGATGGGGTGGTTTTGGTGTCGTGGGTACATTGGGTGTTTCGTTCAACAACTTCTCGATTCGCAATATTTTCAATAAAGCCGCTTGGAGTCCGCTGCCACAAGGCGATGGTCAACGCTTATCTATTCGCGCACAGTCGAATGGTAAATTTTTCCAATCTTATAATGCATCGTTTACAGAACCCTGGTTGGGTGGTAAAAAACCAACATCATTGACGGTTAGTGGAGCTTATACTAAATATGCAAACGTTTATGTGTCCAATAGTTATTTCGCTATTTTTCAAGGCTCACTTAGTTTGGGCAGACGCTTGAAATGGCCTGATGATAACTTTATTTCAACGACTGCACTTGAATATCAGCGTTATAATATCAATAATTACCAATTTGGTACTTTAGCCAACGGTGTTTTCAATAATATCAATATTGCGCAAACTTTTTCTCGGAATTCTATTTCAGATCCTTTGTTTCCTAAAAGTGGTTCACGTTTGACATTAATTATGAAAGCGACACCGCCTTATTCATATTTGAATAACAAACGCTATAAAGATCAACCAGAAGATGTAAAATTCAAATGGGTTGAATATTATAAATGGCGTTTCAATGCTGAATGGTACACACCTATCGCTGGTAAATTGGTCTTGAAAACAGATGCTAAATTGGGTACTATTGGCTACTACAATAAATATGTGGGTTATGCACCGTTCGAGCGTTTCGTAGTGGGTGGCGATGGTTTAGCGAATCGTCAAATTGGTTTGACAGGTAACGAACTACTTTCTTTACGAGGTTATGATACAGAAGATTTACCGGCTAATCAATCAGGCGGTAGCAGTAGCCTTGGCGGCGGTGGTACTACCTTTGCCAAATATACGGTGGAATTGCGCTACCCGATTTCCTTGAATCCTTCATCTACAATCTATGCTCATGCATTCGTACAAGGCGGTAATGTTTGGTCATCTTTGAAAGATTTCCGTCCTTTCGATTTGCGTCGTTCGGCAGGTATGGGTTTGAGAGTATTCTTACCGATGTTCGGAACGCTTGGATTTGACTACGGTATCGGCTTCGATAAGCCTAACTTGAAGGCGACTTCTAAAAAATGGACAGATTATGGTCGCTTCGGTATCATCTTAGGTTTTGAACCAGATTAAAAAATAATGGTTGAGAGTTGAAAAAACGGAAAGTATCAGGTAGATACTTTCCGTTTTTTTATGTGGATACCCCCTCAGTATAAATGGCTATTTTTTGAAAAAATTAAATAAAAATTATAATAAACAAAATGTTGACTATATTTAAATCAATATAAAACTTATTGAAAAATCATTTTTATAAAACATTGACTATTAACTTTTTATAAAAATTTTAAATAAAAATAAATTAAAATCACCTCTATTATTTTAACAGTCATCAGAAAATGTCTAACATCTAATGTCTTTTTTTCTAATTTCTATTATAAATACTGAGGGGGTCACAAAGGCTTTATTAAAACATACAAGAGAAAATTATGCTTGTCAAAACCTACGCCGGTGCCGTACAAGGCATCGAATCACAAACCATTACTGTAGAAGTGAGCGTCGGTGGTACGCCGCCAGCCGATTCCAAAAACTTTTATTTCATGGTCGGCTTGCCCGATAGTGCCGTCCGTGAAGGGTGGCAACGAATCGAAGCAGCCTTGAAAAATAGCCGTTTAGAAATGCCACGCCAACGCATTGTCGTCAATCTCGCCCCTGCGGATATTCGGAAAGAAGGTTCTGCCTTTGACCTACCCATCGCGCTCGGCATATTGGGCGGCGACAACCAAATGCCCTCAGGCGACCTTGATAAATACATCATCATGGGTGAACTATCGCTTGATGGCAGCGTCCGCCCCATCAAAGGTGCCTTGCCAATAGCCATTCAAGCGCGTAAGGAAAAATTTAAGGGCGTCATATTGCCCAAACAAAATGCTCGTGAAGCGGCTATTGTCAACGACCTCGAAGTGTATGGCATTGACCATATTCGAGAAGCGTATGAATTTTTTAATGGTGACCGTGTTTTAGAGCAAACTGTTGTGAATACCAGAGATGAATTTCTCAATCAAAACCATTTTTTTGATGTCGATTTTTCAGATGTCAGAGGCCAAGAGAATATCAAACGCGCTTTGGAAATAGCAGCGGCGGGTGGTCATAATGCCATATTAATAGGTCCACCCGGCGCAGGTAAAACCATGTTGGCAAGGCGATTGCCAACCATATTGCCGCCTCTCAACCTTCATGAAGCCCTTGAAACGACTAAAATTCACTCCGTTGCAGGGGTTTTACCACCTGAAACCTCATTAGTAGCCAATCGCCCATTTCGCGCACCGCACCATACGATTAGCGATGTAGCACTCGTAGGGGGCGGCTCTATTCCGATGCCAGGGGAGATTTCTTTAGCGCATAATGGCGTATTATTTTTAGATGAATTGCCTGAGTTTAAACGCACTGTCCTCGAAGTGATGCGGCAACCGATGGAAGAACGGCGCGTAACGATTTCGAGAGCCAAAATTTCGACGGAATACCCAGCGAGTTTTATGCTCATCGCTTCCATGAACCCTTGCCCATGCGGTTATTACAACCACCCTGAGAAAGAATGCGTCTGCGGACCGGGCATTGTGAAACGATATTTGAATCGCATTTCAGGACCTTTGCTTGATAGAATTGACTTGCACGTAGAAGTTGTGCCTGTTAATTTAGAGGAATTGACCAATTATAATCCCTCGACTGAGCAAAGCACCGATATTGCTGCTCGAGTTGTCCGCGCAAGGGATATTCAAGAGGAGCGATTTAAGGATGTAAAAGGCGTTTATTGCAATGCTCAAATGCCCAGCCGCTTAGTCCGCGAGGTATGCAAACTCACTTCGGAAGGCATGACGATATTAAAAACGGCTATGAATCGCCTTCAACTCTCCGCTCGTGCCTACGACCGTATTTTGAAAGTAGCTCGAACCTCCGCCGATTTAGCGGATAGTCCCGATATAAAAATGGAGCATTTGGCTGAGGCTATTCAATTTCGCAGTTTGGATAGGGAGAATTGGGCGGGGTAATTTGAGAGATATTATAATAAGTATTTTTTAAATTTTCGATTTATTACACCGCCTCAGTAAAATTGCCATTTTTTATCATTTTGCTATCTTTTTCAAAACAATCATATCTTCCAACTTAGTAGATATTTGAGCGAAAAAAGTTTTTAAAAATTTATATTCTTCAGCAGGATAAACGGTTCTAACGATTTGTATCCGCACCGTCAATCGAATTGTTTTTTCATCACTCGATATTTGATAAATAAAACGCGTGTCGTAAGGTGGCAAATTAAGGTTGATATTTTTAGGTAATTCTTCTACTTTATAGCCTGCAGGAATAGCGAGCGTCAAAATATACTGATAATTGCTTGGATACGGCATTTCAACAGGATAAACACGGTCTTCCGTTTTAAATGGATTGGTTTCCCAACCCGATTTTATAGTAGGCTTTATATACATCAAATCTTCGTTGACTTGAGCAACATTCGCAATTTGAACGGTAATGGCTTCCTTCAATGCTTCATTGGCTTTGTCAAGATTGCTGCATGTTAAGTCTTGGATTTGCCAATCAGGATTCTTTGATTTTAAGTAAGTTGTCTTGTTTTTACCTGTCGTATCGCCTTTGTAGATGTCCCTTTGATTGGTAGCTAAGTAGCCTTTGTATGATGAATTGAGAGTGCCTTTGAAACTCCCATCTTCAGTAATATCAAATAGAGCCAAAACCGTCTGGGAGCTAACAGGTGGTTTAATATCCAACCACTGTTGCCCTTTTTTCTTCATCAACCAACCTTGGCTATTCAGGGCTTGTTCGGAAGGCAAGCCGATGGGCAGATTGGGTTCACCTGCATCTAACATCATCGTTTGATTATTAGGCAACTCCACGTACACTAAGGCATGGTCAAATTGATCAAGAATTGGATACTGTATATAATGAGCACCATGCTCGCGAGTGCTGAGCAATATCGGATTGGCTTCTATACCTGCATCTCTCAACAAAGCCAATAAAAGAAAATTAATGTCCCCTCGATCGCCTTTGCGTTTTTCCCAAATATCATCTGGTGAATCTATGCCCCAAATATTATAATTTTTATTCCATTCTACATTTTTATTGACCCAATCATAGAGTTTTTGGATGATAGCTCTGCTTGAATCCGAGGGATTATAAGCAGTTTTAGCAGCTTCCGCTACTTTTTTGTAATTGGATTTTTTTAAATATTTTCTACCAATTTGATTTTCAGAAAGCAAATCATCGAGTGTTTTGTCCCATGAAGACAATACATCTTCCTTAATGCCATTATCGTGATAAACCTTGGCTAATTGAAAACGCATGTATGTCAAGTAATTTTTAATGCTGGTAACAAAGCCTTCATTTTTTAATGCTGGTAAATTTTCAACATAAAAACTGGTAGTAGTCCGATTGTTATTTTTATCGTAGATGGGTTTAGTAGATTTTAGATTTTTTTCACCTTGAAAAAGATATACATATTCATAATTCGACATTAAATCTAAATTCAAAACACTGAATTTGATGGGAATAGCCTCTTGAAAATACCAATCTTGAAGTTGAAATAATCCACCTTTATCTTGTCGCTCATATTTATATTCCAAGATGCACCCCTCAGTAACATTCGGAAAAGTGAACTTGATAATAGTCACATCTTTATTCAATTTTTCATAAACAATTGACTTTTTATCAACGAGATATTTCATACCATTCGGAGCAATCGTTTGAGCTTGAATTTCTCTCACAAATTGGCGATCGTCTTTCGTTCTCACTTGAATCGTTTGATTGGCATAATGAAAGGCTTCTTTTTTGAAAATTTTTATGCGGCGATGGACATTCAAATAAAAGCCATAATAGTTATCTATTACAGCCATATTGATACTGCCCATTTCACCTAAAACAGCGGCAGGAGCTGAGGTATCAGATGCCCAATTTTTCATCTGAAGCTCTTCAACTTTGAATTCACCCCAAGTGATTTTAGGAACATTTTGAGCAGAAAGGGTGTAGGAAATAGAGAAAACAAGGCACAAGAGTGCTGAAAAGCGTTTTGTTATATTCATGTTAGATGCGGTTTAGAATTAAAAAATGCTTTGGAATATTTGTTATAATAAACGTTAGGGGAAGACGAATGTTTCCCCTAACGTGTGAAGTAAGTTATTTAAAATAGAATATTTTTTGAGAATACCCCCTCAGTATTTGAGGTATATTTTCAATATTTTTAAACATTTGCACCACCAATATAACTTTTCTCTTGTATCCTCGGAGAAATAATCATAAACAAAACCGCCGTCACTGCACAGATGCCTGTGAAAAGCCAGAAGAAGCCTGCACCATGAAATTGTGCAAAGAAACCACCTGCCTTTATATTATTTTGAATGATTGAAACCACAACATTTCCAAGTGTAACAGTCAATAAATAACTGCCCATAATTGTGGATTTCATAGACGGCGGTGCTTGGGTGTAAGCATATTCCAAACAGGTAATTGAAATTAAAACTTCACCAGCTGTCAAAACTACAAATGCTAAAATTTGCCAAGCAATGTTCGGTGTTTCTCCTACATCAATGCGCTCTTGAATGAGCGAGATAACAACAAACGATAAGGCTGTGATGACAAATCCAGCACCTATTTTTCTAAGAGGCGTTACTTTAATGCCCATTTTTTCAAGACCTGGGAAGACTATAAAATTAAAAAATGGAATAAATGCTAAAATAAACCCTGCATTCACAAACGAAATCTGCTCAGCTTGCCATTTAATGCCTAAGAAATTCAAATCCATTTTACTGGCTTGTACCACCCATTCAGATTGGCTTTGATCCCATAAAGCCCAAAAGAAAGGAACGAATGCAAACACTGATAAAATACGCCAAACAGATTTGATTCCCTCAATTGTTTCAACACCATATTCTTTGGCAGCATTGGCATAACCACCATTTGTAAGTGCATACAGGTTAATGCCCACAAAATTGCCTGGCTTGGCAAACCATTGCTTTTTGAAAATCATAGCGACTGCTATAATCATTAAGCCCCATGCACCAATGATTGGACCCGTGCCACCTTGAAAATTAGGTCCAAAAATGCTATGGCTGAATTTATCGAATATTAAATAACTGGCTACCAATGTACCGAATGCCGATAAAAGTATCACTAATTTGTTGCTATCGCCTTTGGGTGGCACTTTCACATATTTATTTCTACCAGCGTAGAAAAACAGAGTTGCTATAATCATGGCAATAGCTGGCACGCCAAAAGCAACCGCTGGTCCATAATGGGCTTTCAAATAAGGTATCAACAATATAGAAAGTAAAGAACCTGCATTAATTGAGGCATAAAATGCTGAAAATGCCTTAGTGATGAGGTGCTGATTGGATTCATCAAACTGATCGCCCACGTTGGCAGATACGCAAGGCTTGATACCGCCCGCCCCTAAAGCGATGAGCATTAAAGCTGAAGTGAATATCATTTCGCTGTTCACAGATACTGCCAAAGCGATATTACCAATAACATACACGATGGATAAATACAATATCGTCTTGTATTTGCCCCAAAACCAATCGGAAACCATGCCCCCAAACATGGGCAGCAAATAACTCATCGCCACAAAATCGTGCGTTTTAGCATTTGCAGTTGCTTCCGCCGCTTGCACTACTGAGGGGTCTGTGCTACCCGTCGGATTATAAAATTGAGCCACCATAAAAGTGGTCAAAATAGCTCGTAAGCCATAATAATTGAATCTTTCTGCTGCTTCGTTCCCAATAATATAGGGAATAGCCGCAGGCATTTTGTTTGATTTAGCGGCTATTGCCCCTGTTGATTCTGCCATTTCTGAAGTTTGATTGGTTAGATAAATATTTTTTATTCGCTTTTAAATTTTGCCTAAAAATAGATTTTTTTTCTATTAAACTGAAAGTCTGACAATTTTTATACTGCAATTTTAATTTAAATTTTTGTTAAATTCTTGAAAATCAATGTTTTATGAAATTTTATATAAAGGCAAATTAAAAAAAATCCGCTTGATTTGTAGCCAAACCAAGCGGATTTTTTTAGAAAGAAATAATGTAAAGCCCATTTTAAATATCATCATTAAACCGATAGCCCACGCCCCAAGTCGTCAGAATAAACGTTGGGTTTTGAATATCTTGTTCAATTTTCATACGTAAGCGATTGATATGCGAATTGACGGTATGCTCTAAACCTTCAAATTCATAGCCCCAAACAGTGTCTAATAATTGCTGCCGAGAGTAACTGCGCCCTGGCTTTTTAGCGAGCGTATAAAGCAAATCATATTCTTTGGGTGTCAAGTCCACGCGCTCCCCCCTCAGTATCACCGCCCTATTTTCAGTATCAATCGTCAATTCAGGGAAGTTGAAGACCTTACCACTTTTTTGCAATTCGCCATTAGCGGCTTGAGTGCGCCGCAAAACAGCTTTCACACGCGCCACTAACTCCTTCACGCTGAATGGTTTAGTGATATAATCATCGGCGCCGACTTCCAAACCCATCACAATATCGTTTTCATCGCTCTTGGCGGTCATCATCATAATCGGCACGTAGCGGCGATGTTTGCGCACGTTTTTACAAATATCCAAACCCGTCATTTTAGGCAGATTAATATCTAAAATGAGCAGATTGAAATTATCTTTCAAAGCGCGGTCATGTCCTGCCAAGCCATCATTTTCGATGATCACTTCGCAGCCTGCATCGCGTAAATTGATGGCGACTAATTCAGCTATATTATTATCGTCTTCTACAATTAATATTTTTTCCATAGTTCAAAATTGCATGATTTATCTCACAAATATATCACAAAAACAAAAAAGCGGCTGCCTCTTATCGAGAACAGTCGCTTTTCAATTGAGTAAAAGTGACAGCTATTTAAAAAAATGTGTTAGAAAAACACATTAATAGTTAAGTATTAAACAAATTGTATGCCGTAAGTATAGACAATAGATATTAGATGTTTAGATATTAGAGGGTAGAACTTATCCGATTAAAAAAATAGCGGCTTTTTTATGCAAATCTGGGATAGTCGTTTTACGCCATTCAGCAATCGTTTTGGTGACGATATACTGAGGGGGTAGGCTAATATCAGCAGCAATACAAAATTTGGTGGTTGGAGCCAGTGAAGCCAAAGCAGTTTCAATCATTTGCTTATTTCTATAAGGTGTTTCGATAAATATTTGAGTTTGGCGATGCTTTCGCACCAACTCTTCTATGCGTTTTAAATCCTTACTCAATTCCTCTCTTTTAGCTGACAAATAGCCTTGAAAACAGAACGATTGCCCATTCATACCCGAAGCCATGAGTGCCAATAGAATAGAAGAAGGACCTATCAAAGGCACAACTTCAATGCCTTGTGTATGCGCCCACGCAACGATATTCGCCCCTGGGTCAGCCACGCCAGGGCAACCCGCTTCTGACATCAAGCCAATGCTTTTCCCTGATTCTAAAATCGGTATAATATCTTGATAATCAATGCTTTGTGTAGTGCTATCTATCTCAAAAACAGTCACATTACTGAGGGGGTAAGGCGGAAGAGTGGCTTTGATAAAATGCCGCGCTGTCTTCGCTCGCTCTACAATAAAAGTGTCGAGGGTATGAATTATTTCTACCACATAAGGTGGGATAGTATGCAGTGCATCCTCGCCAAGAGGCGTGGGAATCAGGTAAATTTTGCCTTTAGTCATTTACAAAAGTGAGGACTTCTTTTCACTTAGACAAATGATTAAATTATATTTTATAAAAATTAGCAATAACAAATTTTTATTTTATTTTTTTTAAAAAATAAAGAACAAATGTTGTTGTTATAAAAATAAACAATATCTTAGCATTTGGTTAATGTTTTAACATTAAAGCAAAACGAAAAACAATTTTATTTCACACAATCAAATCTATTAACTATGTTAAACAGTATCACAAATCTTGGCAAATGGCTTTTCATTGTTCCGTTCGCTGCGTTCGGTATTATGCACTTTTTGGGTGCTGATAAAATGGCAGGCATGGTGCCCATTCCAGGGGGTGCTATTTGGGTTTATATAACTGGATTGGGTATGCTCGCATTTGCTCTCAGTGTTATTTTGGGTAAGATGGACAAATTGGCTGCTTTGCTGCTTGCTTTGTTGCTCTTGTTGTATGTGGTGCTTCTCCATATACCGGGTGCTATGAAGGGCGACGAAATGTCTCAAATGTCTATGATGAGTTTATTAAAAGACATTGGTCTGGCAGGTGGTGCGCTTATGTATGCACGCGGCTTTGCGCAGGATTCCAGCGTTGTGGGGTGAAAAAAAAATGACGTAAAAAATGAAGGTTGTACTGAGGGGGTCTCAGTGCAACCTTTATTTTTTACACATCAAAAAACAACCTTTTCAAATATATCAGCTCTCTATAGTTGTAATGCATTCATTAATTAAAAATGGTTGTATTTATTGTATTTAAAATATAGTTTTGTCTTTTAGCTTTAAAAAAAATTATTATTATTTTTATTTGTAAAAATTCAAAATAATTGTACATTGTTCAAATAAATAACATAACTTAGTGTAATATTAAATAAACGCTAAAAATCCAAAACCTATTTTTCTTCACACCAAATCATCAAACTATGTTGAACAGTATTAATAGTCTTGGTAAATGGCTTTTTATTGTCCCATTCGCAGCATTCGGTGTTATTCATTTTATCAATGCTGACCAAATGTTGGGGATAGTGCCGCTCTCTGGCGGTTCTTTTTGGGTCTATTTGACAGGTGCCGCAGAGTTGGCTTTTGTCGCCAGCGTTCTCATCGGCAAATGGGATAAATTAGCGGCGATGCTCTGCGCTTTAATGTTGCTTTTATACGTGTTTTTAATTCACGCTCCAGGCTTAGGTCTTTATGAGACCGCAATTGGCAACTTACTCAAAGACCTCGGATTGGCAGGCGGTGCGCTCATGTATGCGCAGAGTTATGCAAAAGATAACAGTATTGTGGGGTGAAAAAAAAATCCAAGTGAAAGAAGAACGGCTATATTGAATCCCCTCAGTATAGCCGTTTCTTTTTATAGATGTTAGACTGATAGCCGTTAGATATTAAACTGTCTAATATCTAACGGCTATCACTCTAATGTCTTAAAAATCAATGCAAATCCAAAATATTCCCCATCGCATAACAGGTGCGGCAACGGGGCTCGTAGGTATCTTTTTCTCCGAGCATTACTTGCTCATTATTAGCCACTTTTCTGTAGGAATGAGTCGCCAAATTGCCACAATGCGAACAAATAGCATGTACTTTAGTGATATATTCAGCCACTGCTAACAATTGAGGTACTGGACCAAATGGCTCACCTCGATAATCCATATCCAAACCCGCAACCACTACTCGGATACCTTTCAATGCTAATTTCTGGCAAACCTCAGTCAAGTTTTTATCAAAAAACTGAGCTTCATCGATGCCCACTACATCAACGCCTTCTTGCCATGTTCCACTCTCAGTGACCACTTCATGTCGTGCCATAACATTTTCCAACAATTTGTATGAATCATCAATTGGCGTAGCTAAAATAGAATTGGCATCGTGCGAAACAACATTGAGGTCGTCGTAGCGAGTATCTATTTTAGGTTTAAAAATTTCCACCCTCTGATTGGCAAATTTCGCTCGTTTGAGTCGACGAATCAATTCTTCAGTTTTGCCTGAAAACATGGAGCCGCAGATGACTTCTATCCAACCGCTGCGTTGACCTTTAAAATGTGGTTCGAGAAACATAATTAATTAAATTTTAACTTTCATCTATTTAAATGCATTGCAAAAGTAATTTAAAGATTAATTTTAGGCTCTTTTTAAATTTTAAATTAGCTATCAGTCCAATTATGAATTTACCACAGACGAAAATACTCCTTGAAAGAATTATTACGCTCTATAAAACATTGAGTACAGATGAAAACAATATTTCGCCCATTGAGCGAGATTTGATGAAAAGCTATGTGCGCCAGCTTTACGAAGCAGTGATTGATGCACAGCCTACCCCCTCAGTATCAATAGCAAATAAAGCCTCTCAATCTACTCCGCCACCAAAAGCAGAAGCTCCTAAAGCTACACCGCCGCCTTCAGCACCACCTGTGCAACAACCGATTGTGGTAGAACAGCCCAAGTTTGTGCAGGAGCAACCTAAGCCCGTTTATGAACCACCGAAGCCCGTATACGAAGCCCCTAAGCCAGTTTATGAAGCTCCTAAAGTAGTCGAAACGCCGCGTTATACACCACCGCCACCCCCCATTGAGCAGCCAAAACCAACGCCAGCAGCCTATACACAACAGCATACACCACATGTGCCCGCTGAAATCGAAGCCCTATTCGAGGACGTTGCAGGCAAAGAGTTGTCGGATAAATTGGCGAATACACCCATTGCAGACTTAACCAAAGCATTCGGTTTCAACGACCGTTTGTTGACTCAAAATGAGCTTTTTGGCGGCAATAAAGCTGTAGCAGATGAAGTAATCAAGGACTTGAATAATATGAGTGGATTCGAAAGTGCCAGAGGCTTCCTGCTCACATTAGCCACAAAATATAATTGGGCAGCGAATGAGGATAGGAAAAAACAAGCAAAGACATTTATCAAATTGGTGCGTAGGCGGTTTAGATAAGATTTTTTTAAAAATTAAAATTAGTCATTTGTAATATATTTAAACAGTTGATTATTAACTTGACTTTGTTAAATTAGGAATAAATTAAATATTGGTAATTCAAGATGAATTTAATTTATGTTTAGATTGAGTTGCTTTAGCCCTTTTAAAT